>NZ_BJOU01000017.1 GCF_009932435.1 Gordonia crocea | reverse complement strand
GGGTGCTGATCGTTACGAACCCCGCACCGGCGCGCCGAGAATTTGTGACGCCCGGTAGAGGTGGCCTTCGACGGTGCGGACGGACACGACGAGGCGTTCGGCGATCTCCTTGTTGGACAGGCCGTTTGCGGCCAGCCGGACGATCTCGCGCTGCCGGTCGGTGAGCCCGTCGTCGGCGACGACGGCCGCCATGGCCGGGGTGTTCGCGCCGCTCTGGTCGGCCAGCGACTGCATTCGCTCGGTGGCGGTGAGCGCCGACCCGGACCGCTGCTCGCCGCGGTAGGCCGTCGCGGCCTGTGCGGCGGCGTCGGCCGCCTCGGGCAGGAGGCCGTATCGCTCGTACTCCTCGCTGCTGGCGATCAACGCGGCGCCGTCGGCGGCCGCCACCGCCGCGGCGTGCACCGCGGCCAACCGGGCCCGGGGAAGGTCGGGCAGCGCCTCGGCGAGTGCGGCCAGCCTCTCGGCGGCGGTGGCCGCACCGAAGCGCACCGCGGTCTGCAGGCAGTACACCTCAAACGCGGATTGTCCTGCGGCCCGGGCGGATTCCGCTGCGTCGAGGCACTGCCGAATGGCTGCTGATACCGCACCGGCCAAGGCATCAGACCAGGAGGCGACGGCCTGCCACAGCGGCCGCATCGAGGCATAGCCGGCATGGTCGCCGGCACTGAGCCGTTCCAACAGTGCGGTGAGGACCTCGTGGTCACCCGCTTGTGCGGCGACCTCGGCGCGTTCCAACGCGAAGCCGAACCACATCTCGGGCCCGCAGTCCGCGGCGTCGAACTCGGCGAGTGCCTCGTCGAGCGCGGCTCCCGCGGCGCGCAGGTTGCCGCGGGCGCTGGCGGCGATTCCATCGAAGCCGGTCAACCAGCCCGTGACCGCGCCGGGCTGGGGAGGGACCTGGGCGCGTACCGTCTCCCACGCGCGCTGGGCCAAATCGGGTGCGCCCGCGAGCTTCTGGGCGCGCAGGTGGGGGAAGGCCAGGGTCAGGCGCCAATAGCCGATCAGGGCCGAGGTTTCCGCGCGCACCGTCTCCGCGCGCATCACGTCGTCGAGTTCGCTCATCGCGCCGGTCTCCGCCAGGGCGGTCAGCTCGGCCCAGGCCACGGTGATGCGGGCCTGCTCGCTCTGCGGGGCCCCGGCGTGGAACCGGGCAAACAGCCCGATCGCCTCGCGGGGTGCGCCGGCCGCGGTCAGCAGCATGGCCTCGGCGGCCAGGGCCGCGGTCCCGGCCTGCGCGTCGGTCGCACGGGAGAGGACCCGGGCCGCCCCGGCGGCATCGTTGCGGCTCCACAGCCTGGTGTAGGCCATCAGGACCAGCAGTGATTCCCATTGCGGCGCAGTCAGATCCGCGGCCGAGATCCGGGCATACATGGTTTCGGCGCCGTCGGCGTCACCGAGCACGGTCATCGCGTGCGCCGCCGTCAACTGTGCGGCGGCGAGGTGCGGTCCCGGGCCGACCCGGCTCGCCAGATCGATGGCGAGGGGCAGCGCCGCCAGCCCGATCGCACCCACCGACCCGTCGACGAGCGCGGCATCCAGGTCCGGCGCATCGGATCGGCTCGCCAGCAGTGCACGCTTCACCGCGGCGGCTCCGTCGGTGGCGGAGTCGGCCGCGAGCGCCTCGACCAGCCGGGTACGCAGGCGCCGCAGCCGGGATTCGGCGACGGTGGCCAACCGGACCTCGCCGTAAAGCGGGTGCGCGAGGTGGACACCGGCGCCGCGCTCGGCGCTGGCGTCGGTGACGAGGATCAACCGGGCCGACTCCGCCGCCTCCACCGCGGCGGCCCCGGTGATCCCGGTGAGCACCGAGTGGGGGAGGGGGTCGCCGAGGGCGACGAGGTCGAGCACCTCGAGAACCTCGGCGGACAGCGGGCGCAACCGGGTGGCGATGAGATCGACCAGCGTCGTGGGCAGGTGACGGCCGGGGTCGTCGACCTCCCGCGCCGCGTCGGGGTCGGCCAACAATGCGGTGAGGAACAGGGGGTTGCCCTCCGAGCGGTGCCACAGCCGGGCGAGGGCTTCGTCATCGACGTCGGGGCCAAGGACGGTTCGAGCGAGTGCGTCGACCTCCGGCCGCGGCAGCGGTGCCAGCTCGATCCGGTCCAGGCCGTCGACACGCAACAGGTCGGCGAGGTCCGGACCCGCCTCCTCATCGCCGGTCCGCCAGATCAGGACCACCGGTACCGACGGGGACTGCGCGAGGGCGCGGGTGACCGCGAGGGAGAGTGGGTCGAGTTCTTGGACATCATCGACGACGACGAGGGATTCGCCGGGCGGGCTGGACAAGGCGGCGATCAACTGCCCGATCCGCAGGGCGGGATCGGCCTCGCCGCCGGTCAGGTACTCCGCATACGCGCCGAGGGGGACCGTCGAGATAGCCGCGCTGCCGCGCACGCGGCGGACGGTCCGCGAGCCGGTGGTCGCCTCCTCGGCGAGCCGGGTCTTGCCGATTCCCGCCGGTCCGGACACGAGAACGGCGCGGACCCCCTCGTCGAGTCCGCTGCGAATCCGGGCGACCTCACTCACCCTCCCCACCAGGGGCCATCGCGGAGCCATCGATCTCAGAGTAGTGGGAGCGGAACGGGATTGGGCGGTCCCGGACGGCGCTGGGCCCACAGGTCGCCCGTTCGGGGCATACCGCCTGAGAGAATGAACCCGTGTTCCGCATCTTCGGGCTGTCCGTCTTCGTCTCCATCGCCGCGGTCGTGGCCGCCTACCTCTACGGGTTGACCTCCCCGTTGGGGGCCGCGCAGGCCGTCGCACTGGTCCTCATCCTGGGCATCCTGGAGATCTCGCTGTCCTTCGACAACGCCGTCATCAACGCCTCGATCCTGCGCCAGATGAGCCCGTTCTGGCAGCGGATGTTCCTCACCGTCGGCATCCTCATCGCGGTCTTCGGCATGCGGCTGGTGTTCCCGTTGCTCATCGTCTGGGCCACCACCAACCCGCGGTTGGGGCCGGTGGAGGCGATCCGCCTGGCCCTTAACCCGCCCACCGACGGCAGTCCCACCTACGAGTCGATCATCACCGCGGCCCACCCGCAGATCGCCGCCTTCGGCGGGATGTTCCTGCTGATGCTCTTCCTCGACTTCATGCTCGGCCAGAAGGACCGCCGGTGGATGAGGCGGATCGAAGGGCTGCTGGAGCGGATGGGGCGGGTTGCCCAGGCCTCGGTGATCCTCGCATTGGTGGCCCTGGTGGGGACCGCCCAGTTCCTCGCCGACGACGGCCAGCGCCACGTCGTGCTCGTCGCCGGCATCTTGGGTCTGCTGACCTACCTCCTCGTCAACGGGCTCTCGAACTACTTCCACATCGAGCCGCCGGAGGAGGCCCCGATGGCCGACGCCCTGGACTTCGAGGGGTCGCCGGCACGGACCGGACCCAGCCAAGCGGCCGTGGTCACCGGCAAGGCCGCCTTCATGCTCTTCCTCTACCTCGAGGTCCTCGACGCGTCCTTCTCCTTCGATGGGGTGATCGGCGCTTTCGCCATCACCGCCGACCCGATCATCATCGCGCTGGGCCTCGGTCTCATCGGGGCGATGTTCGTCCGCTCGCTCACCGTCTTCATGGTCCGCCGTGGCACGCTGGACGAGTACGTCTACCTCGAGAACGGGGCGCACTGGGCGATCGGCGCCCTGGCCGTCATGCTGCTGGTCTCCATCGGCCACCACATCCCGGAGGTCGTGACCGGGTTGACCGGGGTGTTCATCATCGCCGCCTCCTTCCTCTCCAGCATCTACCTGCGCAAGCAGGAGGCCCCGGCGGCAGCAGCCGCCGACCGCTGAGGGGTGGTCAGCGCGCCAGGCCGAAGCGCGCCGCCCGGTAGCCGCACATGCCGTGCACCCCGCCGCCCGGTGCGGTGGCCGACGAGCAGAGGTAGACCCCGGGGACCCCGGTGGCATACGGGTTCGGTGCGACGGGGTTGACCGGCCACCGCGGCCGGGCCAGGATCTGCCGCAGCGAGGTGGCACCCGACGCGATGTCGCCGCCGACGTAGTTGGCGTCGTAGTCGCCGAGCCCGGCGGCCGTCGTCACCCGGGAGGCGAGGATGACGTCGCGGAAGCCGGGTGCGCAGCGCTCCAGTTCGTCGATCATCGCCGGGCCCATGTCGGTCGACGACCCGTGCGGCACGTGGCAGTACGCCCAGGCGGTGTGGCGACCGGTCGCCCCCGCGCGCGTCGGGTCGATCCGGGTGGGTTCCCCCGCCAGCAGCCAGGGTCTGCCCGGGTGGTCGCCGCGGGCGACGGTGGCTTCGGTGTCGGCGATCTGGCGGTAGTCGCGGGCGACGTGGACCGTCGCGGTCCGGGTCGGGGCGTCGGTGCGCCACGGGATCGGTTCGGACAGCAGGAAATCGATCTTGCAGACCCCGGGCCCATACCGCCACCGTTCATAGCGGCGCCGTGCGCGCGGCGCCAGCCGGTCGCCGAGGATGGCCGCCAGGTCGCGTGCCGAGGTGTCGAAGTAGTACTGCGCCGCGGGTGGCAGCTCCTCGAACCGCCGGATGGGGCGGCCCGTCTCGATCACCCCGTCGGCCGCCCGCAGACAGGAGACGAGGGCATCGGCGATCGCCTGCGATCCGCCGACCGCGATCGGCCACCCGGTCACCGAGGCCGGGGCGAGCAGCAGCAACCCCGGACCGGTCGAGGCCGGCGCCGACATCGGCATGATCGCGTGCGCGGCGACGCCCGCGAACAGCGCCCGGGTCGTCTCGTCGCGAAACGCGCGGGTGAACACGTCGACGGGCAGGAGTGCCCGCGCCCCGAAGCCGGCCATCAGCAGCGGCCGGTGGGGGAGGCGCACCGGCCGCAGCACCTCGTCGACGAGTGGGGCCAGCCGATCGGGTGCGGTCTCGACCAACCGGCGCCACGCCGTCCCGTCGGCGCCGAGGCCGGCCGCGGTGGCGCCGGAGTCGCGGAACACGGCCAGCGCGCGCGATTCGTCGACGACGTGGGCCAGGGACACCTCGGGGGTGGCCCAGGTCAACCCGTGTTCGGCCAGGCCCAGCTCGGCGAAGGCCGGCGAGACGCGGCCCAACGGGTGGACCGCCGAACACAGGTCGTGAACGACACCGGATTCGAAGAGTTCGGCGCTGCGGGTTCCCCCGCCCACGGTGTCGGCGGCCTCCACGACCAGTACCCGCCGCCCGGCGCGTGCCAGGGTCGCCGCCGCGGTCAGCCCGTTGGGTCCGGATCCCACGACGACGGCATCCCACTGCGCCGAGCCCCGCCACGCCGTCATCGCGCCACTATCCCACGGCGACGGACTATGTTGAACCCATGGCTTTCGCTCGTTTGATCCTCCGCCAGCTCGCCGCTGCGATCGTCGTGTTCGCATCGGCGTTCGTCGGGATGGCGGGGGCGGGGGCGGCCCATGCCGAACCCCCGATGACCCTGCCCGAACAGATGCAGATCCACGACCCGGCCGGGGTGATCAGCGCCGCGGACCGCGCCGAGCTGCAACGGGCCATCGAGCACCTCTACACCGAGCGCGGGTTGAGCCTGTGGGTGGTTTACGTGAAGAACTTCGGCAACCTCACCGCCGCGGACTGGTCGGCTCAGGTCGTCACCGCCAGCGAGTTCACCGAGCGCGACGTTCTGCTCGCCGTGGCCACCGACGCGCACCGCTACTACCTGTCGGCCCCCGAAGGCCTCACCCAGGAAAAGGTCAATGCCGTCGCGGCGAAAGACGTTGAACCGCAACTGAAGAAGGGCGCGTGGGCCGCGGCCGGGGTCGGCGCGGCGAACGGGATCGACAAGGCGCTCTCCCCGTCGAACACGGCCGCCTACGTGGCGGCGGGCGTCGGCGGCACGGCGGTCGTCGCTGGCGGCGGGGCCTACCTGTACACGCGGCGGCGCCGGGAACAGGAGGCGAAGGCGCAGATCGATTCGCTGCGCCAGGCCTCCGACGAACTCACCGTCGACCAGCTCGGATCCCAGTCGATCGAGGTGCTCGACGAGTGGTCCAAGGAGATCCTCACCGACACCGACAACGCCGTGCGGACCAGCGCCGAGGAACTGCGCCTCGCCGTCGACGAGTTCGGCGAGCAGGCCACGGCACCGTTTCGGGCCGCCCTCGACGCGGCACAGCGCGGCGTGGCCAATTCCTTCGTGCTGCGCCAGCGCCTCGACGACGCGATCGAAGAGACCTCCGACGAGCGGCGCTCGATGCTCGTGGAGATCATCACCACCTGTCACGATGTCGACGGCGCCCTGGACGAGCAGGTGCGGGCCTTCGACGAGATGCGCAACCTCCTTCTCGGTGCGCCGGACCGCCTCGACGACCTGACCCGCCGGATCGTCGACCTCAAGACCCGCTCGCAAACCGCCGAGGCGTCGCTCGCCGTGCTGATCGCCAAGCACGGGGAGGCCCGGGTCAAAGCCGTCTCGCACAACGTGGAGCTCGCGGAGAAACAGATCGCCTTCGCCGAGGAGAACGTCGACGACGGTCGCGAGGCCGTCACCAAACCGGCCGGTCGGCAGGGGGCCGCGGTCGCGGCCATCCGTGCCGCCGAGGGCGCCGTGGCCCAGGCCGACAAACTGCTCAACGCGATCGCCAACGCCGACGCCGCGATCGGCGAGGCGGCCACGCGGCTGCCCGGGCTGATCGACGAGGTCACCGGGGAGCTCAAGGAGGCTGAGGGCCTCACCGCCACGCCCGAGCTGACCGCAGCGGTCGCCGCGGCGCGCGAGGCCCTCGACTATGCCTCGGCCAACGTCGAGTCCGACCCGTTCGGCGCGTTCAACGCACTGGTCGAGTGCGATGCCGAGTTGGACCAGGCACTCACCGCGGGGCGGGCCGAAGTCAGCCTGCGCAAGCGCAACGTCGAACTGCGCGAGCGGGGAACGGCCGCGGCGGAGGGCAAAGTCTCCGCCGCCCGCGACTTCATCGCCACGCGGCGCGGGGCCGTGCAGACGCAGGCCCGGACCCGGCTCGCGGAGGCCGAGCGGCTTCTCGCCTCGGCCCAGGCGCGGCCCGAGGCCGAGACCACGGCGGCCATCGACGAGGCGCGCCGGGCCGGTTCTCTCGCCGACGAGGCGTTGATGAGTGCCCAGGCCGACGTCGTGTCGTGGCAGCAGACCGAGCGCCCCACCACCCAGGGCGGGGATGCGTCGGCGATCGGCGCGGTGCTCGGCGGAATCCTCGTCGACAGTTTCCTGCGCGGCGGGGGCCGCCTGGACACCGGCGGAGCCCGCCGCGGCGGCGACGGCTACACCTACGAGGGCCGTTCGCCGGGTTCGTTCGGCGGGTCGAGCAGCTCGGGCCGGATCGGCGTCGGCGGCCGCTTCTAGCCTCGTCCCGCTCCGGACTCGTCCTAGTCGAGGCCGGCGCGGCCCTTGGCCCAGTAGGCCTTCCCGTGGACCTTCCGCGCCGATAGTTCGCGGGCGCTGCGCCGGACCGCGCGGACGGTGGCCACATCGCCGGTGACGACGATGTCGAACGGGTCTTTGATGTCGGCGGCGTGGTCTCGCAGGTGCCCCAGCAGTGCGCCGCGGTCGTCGTCCTTGGCGACCACGACCCGCTGTGCCGCCGGTAGGCCGAGGGCGTCGAGCGCGGCGGTCAGGGCCGCGAGGTCGACGGATTCGAACACGTGGAAGGCGTGGGGGCGCAGCGCGTGGAAGGCGCTGGCGAGTCCGATGCTCGTCTCGTCGCCCACGAAAACCGCGTCGTCGGCGAGATCGCCGAGGGGCAGCGAGCGGCGCGGGCCGAAGACCTCGCAGACGTCGCCCACCGCAACCTCGCCGAACCATCGGCCGCCCGGCCCGTGGTCGGCATTCCAGCCGATCACCTGGGTCGACGCGGTGTCGTTGTCCCAGCTGACGGGCGTATACGTGCGCAACTGGAAGCCGCCGCGCTGTGCGCGGAGCTGCAGTTTCATCCCGGGAGACCAGTTTGAGCTGCTAAAGCCGGGACTGGTCAGGGTGACCCGGACGAAACCCGGTGCCACCGGTGCGACGTCGCGGACCTCGGCGTTGCGCAGGACCAGGTCGCTGACGATGTCTGCCAGACGCGAGCCGATTGCGGCCATGCCATACCCCCTAAGTAAGGTATGCCTACCCTATATTCACGGTCGGTCTCCGGCAACGCCCTGTTCGGTGCCGCGGGGCTCGCGACGCCGGTGCAGCAGCAGGCCCGCGATGGCGGCGATGGCCAGCAGACCCGCGACCAGGGGGACCACCCGCCTCGCGAGCCATATCGGTCGGGCCTGCGCACGGGCCGCCGCCACCAGGGTCTTGCGGGTCTTGGCGTCGTAGCGCAGCGTGGCGTCGAACTCGGTGAGTCGACGGTCGCCGGCGCGGTACTCGCGCGTCACGGCGATCTCCGCGTCGACGATCAGTCCCGACTTCTGGTCGATCCACAGGGTGTAGCTCCCCCGCTGGTGCGAGTCGGCGGTCACGTTCGCCCCCGGCCAGCCGAACCAGGCACCGGGTTTGGTGATCCGGCTGTGCGGGTCGGCGCCGGGCAGGGCGGCGAGGTCGGTGTCGGGGATCTCCGCGCGCATCCGCGTGACGTCGAGGCCGTCGACGGTATCGGTTCCGAGGGGCACCAGCGGCACGCTGCGCCGCGTCACCGGGTCGAAGAACCGCAGTTCGGTCCCGGTGTTGGGGGCGGCCAGGTAGGTGAGGCCGTCGCGGTGCGGCAGCAGCGCCGCCGGTCGGGTGGAATCGGTTTGGATACTCGATTCGCCGGTCGGTGCGGCGGTGGTGCGCTCGACCGTCACCCGGTCGACCGCGGCCATCAGCACCGGGCTCGCGCATCCGCCGCCGTCGGCGTCGTCGCGGCGCAGCGCGGTACTGGCCTGGACCGTCGCGATCCGACGGTCCGCCGGCCGGACCACGACGATGCGCTGGCTGCGCAGCAGTCGGCGCGGGGGCAGCATCGCGGCCGCCGGACGGTCCACCGAGCACCGGTCCAGCGTGGGCACCGGGGCCGTCGACGTCGCCACTGAGACGAGGTTCGTGTCCAGTGAGACCCGCGAGAGCTGGGGCGCGAGGACCGTCGGGGACGCCACCGCCACGGTCGCCAGCATCGCCGCGGCGAACACCAACACCGGTGTCAGCAGCTGTGCGGTGGACCAGCGGGTGGGTTGGGCATCGGGCACGCAGGCGAGCGTACCGCTCTACGCTGGTCGACGATGGCAGTGACGAGACGATGGCAGTGACGAGACGATGGCAGTGACGAGACGATGGCAGTGACGAGACGATGGCAGTGACGACGATGGCAGTGACGACGCTGGCAGTGACGAAGGGCGTGCGGACGACGGGCACCGGAACGCGCCGCTACTACCCGCAAATGGAGGGGATGCGGGCGGTGGCGGCGCTGGGCGTGCTGACCACCCACGTCGCCTTCCAGACCGGGATGGTCGTCCGGCCGGTCGTCGGGCCGGTGTTGGGCCGCCTCGACCTCGCGGTCGCGCTGTTCTTCGCGCTGTCGGGATTCCTGCTGTGGCAGCCCCACGCCGCGGCCGCGCGCGGGTTGGCACCCGAACCGAGCCTGATCCGATACGTGCGGCACCGGTTCTGGCGGATCTGGCCGGCCTACGCCGTCGTCGTCGTGGTCGTCCTCGTCCTTCTCCCCGAAGCACACACCACCGATCCGGTCGTATGGCTGGCGAACCTCACGCTCACCCAGGTCTTCGTGCCGCTGTCGCTGACCGCGGGCCTCACCCAGATGTGGAGCCTGTCGGTCGAGGTCCTGTTCTACGCCGTGCTGCCCGTGCTCGCCTGGCTGTTGGTGTCGCTGCGGGGCAAGCGGGCGCGGTGGCGGCCGGCGGCGGTCGCCGGGCTCGGCACGGTGGCGCTGGCGTGGGGGCCGGTCGCCTCGCTGATCCCCGCCCCCGACGGGACCGAGCCGCAGAACTGGTTGATCGGCCACCTGCCGTGGTTCGTCGCCGGGTTGTTGTTGGCGGAGCTGGTGGCGTGGCGGTCATCGGGTCAGCCGATGCCCGCGGTGCTCCGGCGCCTGTGCTCGGTGAGCTCGCACCGCGCGGTGATGCTGTTGGTCTTCCTCGTCGCCTACGGCCTGGCCTGCACCCCGCTGGCCGGGCCGGTCGGGATGGGGGAGCTCAGCGCCGCGGGCTTTGCGACGAAGATCGGGCTGGGGGCGATCGGGGCGTACGCGATCCTCGCCCCGCTCGCCCTGGTCGACGGACCGTTCCGGTTCCTCGCCTCTCCGGTCATGACGACGCTGGGGCGGTGGTCCTACGGGATCTTCATCTGGCACGTCGCCGTGCTGGCGGTCGTGTTCGGGCTGTTCGGGATCATCCCGTTCAGCGGATCCTTCCTCCTGGTGTGGGTGATCACCGCTGCGCTGTCGGTCGGGGTCGCGGCCGCCAGCTATGCCTTCGTCGAAGATCCGATCCGGCGGTGGGCCACCCGCGGTGATCGGGCGCCGATGCTGCCAGAAACAGCCGAATCGACGGGGGTCGAGGGAAATATGCCCTCGACACCGCCTATTTCGGACGATTTTGGTCGCTAACGGCGCGCCACCCGGTCACGGCGACCGCGGCCAGCGCGAGGCCTTGGACCCACCAGTCGAAACCGGTGTAGCCGGTCGGTGACTGCCACGGTCCGGCGGCCAGCCCGCAGGTCGCCGCGAAGAACAGGGCGAAGGCTGCCACCACGGGGGCGCCGCGCCAGCGCGTCTCGTCGGAACGCCCGGTCCACCACCACATTCCGGCGCCGACCGCCGCCGACACCGCCAGACCCCACCAGCCGGCCAGCAGCCACGATCCGCCGAGGCAGGCGAGTGCGCCGACCCTGCTGAGGGCGGGCCCACGTACGGGACCGGTCTCGTCCCCGATGGCGAGCGACGGGGTGGACCGAATCGGAAGCAGGGCGAGTGCGAGGACGACCGCGAGCACCAACAGTCCCAGTCCCAGGGCCCAGCGATACGGGCCGTCGAGCGGATAGGTCAGCGCCACGACGCCGCCGGTGCCGGGCGGGATCACCCAGCCCTGCTGCCAGCCGTTGACGGTCACCGCGGTCAGGTCCGTGCCGCCCAGCCGGGCCCGCCAACCGGGGTTCGCGCTCTCCGGGACGACCAGGACGCGGGCGACATGCGCCGCGTCGACCCTCACCTCGCGCCGGGTGGCATCCCAGCGCGGCGTGGTCGGGTGTTGGGGTGCCTGCGTGGTGTCCGACGGAGAGATCGTGAGGTCGATTCCCTCGACGGCAGTCGATAAGTCGACTCCGTCGACGGCAGTCGATAAGTCGACTCCGTCGACGGTGAACCCGGGGCCCGGGTTCACCGTCAGTTCCTGCTCGCCGGCGCCGAGGAGGATCGGGCCGCAGGGCGCAGCCCGCACCGGCGCACCCGAGCGGAGCGCCCCGACACTCGTGTTCACCTGCAGCGGCACGACCTGGCCGGACACGTTGAGGGTCAATCCGAAGTCGCACCCCAGGTGGACGGGCCGACCGTCGTCGGCGGCCGGCATCGGCGCGCCCGGCACGATGGCGATCTCGCTGATCCCGACCGGGGCGGTGCGGGCGAAGCCGAGGTTGTTGACGTTGATCAGGTCGCTGCCGCGCCGGACGGTGAGCACGATGCGGTCGGTGACGGCGGGATCGAGGACAACCGTCCCGTCGGCGCCGACGCGGCGGATCTGTTCCCCGGTGCCGAGGTCGACGGCCACCTCCACGGTCGTCGCCGGATAGCCCCTGGGTGAGGTGAGCACCAGCTTCTCGACGCGTTGCCGTGCGGGGAGGCGCAGTTCGAGCCGGGCCCGCTTGGCCTCCTTCGACCGTTTGCGGTGTTTGCCGTCCTTCGGTGGCGCGGCGGTCGTCTCCGCACTGGCCTCGGGTGCGAGCCAGGTCGTCGTCGGGTCCCCGTCGACGGCGGCGGCCGCCGATCCGCGCGGGTCGGCGACCGCCGACTCCCCGGTGGCCACGACTCTGCCGGGCTGGGACAACAGCCGATTCAGCCCGTCGCCGGGGCGGGGGCGCAGGGTCACCGTCGCGGCGACCCGTCGGGGACTCGGCACCGACAACACCCGGGAGAAGGCCCCGGGGGTCTCGGGGGACACGGCCAACCCGGGCGAGCAGTGGACCCGACCGGGCGCGCTGACGCTCGGCGCGCCGACGACGCATTCGGCCCGCCCCGGCTGCTCTTGGCGCAACGACCACCCGGCCACCGTCGCGCCGTGGGGCGTCGGCGGGAGGACCACCCGGTGGCGGATCCGCAGCGGCTGGCCCGAAGCCAGGTCGGCCAGCGATACCTCGGCCAGCGCGAACTGGTTCCCGGCACCGCCGTTCGTGGTCGAGATCGCCCGGATCTGGATGCGTTCGGTGGCCCCGGGAGGCAACGAGACCGTCACCGGCTCGCCGGGTTTGACGCCGGTGGCGACCGCGGTGCCGTGGTCGGTGGTGACCAGGATGCCGGTCACGTCGGGGCCGAGCGCCTTCGACGTCGTGACCGTGACCGCGAGGTTGGCGCGGGGGCGGGTGAACTCGAGCGCCATCCACTGCCCGACGGCGCGGTCGATGCCCGCGCTGGCCCACGACGTCGACCCGTCGTCGTCGAAGGCGGCCGCGGCACTGCGGGCCGGTGCCGACTGGCCCGGTTGGGTGGCATCGGCGGCCGACGACGAGACGCGGACGCGAACCTGGTCGGGGGCGTTGTCGAGCAACCACTGTCCGACGACGCGCGGTGGTTCGGCCCCGCGCGAACTCGCCGCCGAACTCGCCGAACCGGCCGGATAGTCCGCGACGGCGTTCTTCGTGCGCCGCGGATCGCCGGGCGAACGGATCGCCGAGCGGTTGTCGTCGACGCGGCCGAAATCGGTCTCCCGGTCGGTCGGCGAATCGGTGACCCACAGCGGCGCCGGTGGCAGACCGGCGGTGCGCGCGTCCTCGTCGAGGATTGACAGGCGCCCGGCCGGCGCCCCCTCCGGGCCGCCCTGGACCCGGGGCATCGAGGCGAGATCGGCGAGCACCGGGCCGGTGCCGGGGAACAGCCGCGCGTCGACGGCGAAGATCTGGACGGCCGGCAGCGGCGGCCGCAATCCGTCGTCGACGACGACGCCCCGCACCACCGTCGGGGCCACCTCCGGGCCGAAACGCGCGACCATGCGCAGGCCCGGTGACTGCAGCAGGGCCTGTTGGGCCAGCAATGGTCGTGCCGAGCGGGATTCGCGCGGATCGAGGTCGGCGCGCAGGACGACATACCCCACGCCCATCTGTGCGAGGAGCGGCGCCAACTCCGGCGACGCACGGCCGTCGGCGATGTCGCGCTGCACGACGTCGAGCGCGCGGATCGCCGTCGGCGGGACCAGCGGAATGGCGTCGCGCACCGCCCACGGCGAGGCGGCCAGCGCCTGCATCGGCTCGTCGCGGGTGGTGCCCCACAACTGTTGCGCGAACGGCGAGCCGGGGACCACGAGCGCCCGGGCCGGCGTGCCCGAGTCGTCGTTGGCGCGATCGAGCCAGGTCGCGGCATCGCGCCAATAGCCGGGCAGGGAACGGTAAGTGGCGTCGCCCGCCAGCCCACCGGTCCAGGCGAGGGTGCCCGCCCCCAATAGTGCGACGAGGAGCACGATCGCCGCCGCGACCGGCCGCGAGCGCTGCGGGTGGGCGAATCCGGCGAGGGATTCACCGACCGGCACGGCCGGGGGGAGGGGGACCCGCGCGAGCAGGTGGGCGATACCGAGGACGAGGGGGATGCGCAGGAAGGGGTCGAACTTGTGCAGGTTGCGCAGCGGTGCCCCGGCGCCGTCGAGGAAGTCCCGGATGGGTTCGGCAACCGGCGAGCCCCACTGGCCGGCGAACCCGAGGCACATCAACGCCAGCCCGACGCCGAGGACGGCGACCAGGGCGCGTCGTCGGGGCAGGGCGGACATGGTCAACCCGGCGAGCCCGGCCGCGGCCAACACGCCGGTGGCCAACACCGCCGCCGGCTGGGTCACCAGGATGGCGCCGGCGACACGCTCCGGGGAGACGAACGGCGTCCACGAACTGGTGCCGCGCAGCACCTCGGTCAACGACGACCACTGCGTCGTCACCCGCGACGACTCGATGAAGTCGAGGAACGGCGGGCTCACCCGCGACAACAACGCCAGTGGGACGATCCACCACGCGCACACCAGCGCCGCGCCCACCGCCCACCAGGCGCCGAAGCGGGCCCATCGTCGGCGATCGGCACGCCGGTAGCTCAAGGCCCACCAGAGCACGCCGACCGCGGTGGCGGCCACCGTCGCGACCGCGTTCACCGCGCCCATCAACGCGATGGGCACCGCGGCCCGCAGGCCCAGCCGCCAGGTCGGGACCGTCGTCGACGACAACCCGGTCACCACGCCGAGCACCACCCACGGCGCCAGCATCATCGGCAGGGTCTCCGAGGAGATCGAGCCGATCGTCGTCAGCACCCGAGGGCTCAGTGCGAACACCGCGCCGGCCAGCAGTCGTGAACCGGGCGAGCCGATACCGAGCGCCTCGGCCAGTTTCACGATGCCGACGACGCCGACGGCCAGGAGCAACGCCCACCACAGACGCTGGGTGATCCACGGTGGGATGTGCAACAGGTGGCCGAGCGCGAAGAATGCGCCGTGCGGGAAGAAATAGCCGTAGGCCTGGTTCTGGACCTGGCCGAGGGGGGCGGTGGGCGTCCACAGGTGCGCGGCCCGGGACAGGAATCCCAGCGGGTTGGCGGTCAGGTCGAGCTTGGTGTCGGCGGCGATGCGCCCGGGCGACTGGGCGAACGCCAGCAGGAGGGCGGCGACGCAGATTGCCGCGATTCCGCGGCGGGTCAGGCGGTGAGCGGTGCTCAGTTGGCGGCTCCGCCGTCGCCGCGGGAACCGTAGTCGACGCTGCCGGGGACGAAGCCGTCGTTGGGGTTCACGCGATTGGCGTCGGTCGCGGGACTGGAGCTGGTGGCGATCAGTGCGGCCGCGAAGATTCCGAGAACACCGACGAGGATGCCGATGGCTGCGGCGACAGCTCCGGCGACCAGGCGGTAGTTGAGCATGGCCTCGAAACTACCATCGACATGTGAGACTCGACTGCATGCATACGCGCAGAACGCTCGGGTTTGTTTCCGCCGTCACAGTCGGCGCCCTGGTGATGGGGGCCTGTTCGACGTCGGAACCCGCAGCGACCGACAGTTCCGCTTCCTCCCCGTCGGCATCGTCGCCGACCTCGTCGGCGCCCCCGTCGTCGTCGGCGGTCGCCGCGGCACCCGGGTGCATCAGCACCGAACTCGCCGCAATGACCACCCGCCGCAAGCTCGCGCAAATGCTGATGGTCGGGGTGAAGGACGCCGCCGATGCGCGCGCCGTCGTGCACAAGGAGCGGATCGGCGGCATCTTCGTCGGGAGTTGGACCGATAAGACGATCCTGACCTCGGGTGCGGCGAAAACCCTGTCCACCGGGCGGGTGCCGGTCATGGTGTCGGTCGACCAGGAGGGTGGCCGCGTTTCCCGACTGAAGTCCCTCGGCATCGACTCGCCGGCGCCACGCGAGCTGGCCAAGACGAAGACGCCCGCGCAGGTGCGGCAGCTGGCGTTCGGGATCGGCAAGCAGTTGCGGGCGCTGGGCATCACGGTCGATTTCGCGCCGGTCATCGATGTCAGCGACCAGGGGGATGACACCGTCATCGGCGACCGGTCCTTCTCGAGTGATCCGGTCACCGTCACCAAATATGGGCGTGCGTTCGCCGCGGGGCTGCGCGACGCGGGCATCATGCCGGTCTTCAAGCACTTCCCGGGGCACGGCCACGGGTCGGGGGATTCGCACACGGGAACCGTGCGCACGCCGCCGCTGTCGGACCTGGTCACCAACGACCTGGTGCCGTTCCGCACGCTGTTGAAGATGCCCGGTGTCGCCGCGATGGCCGGCCATCTGATCGTTCCCGGGCTGACCGGCAACGAACTGCCGGCGAGTGTCAATCCCAAGGCGATCCAGATGCTGCGCACCGGGCGGGGTTACAACGGCCCGGCGTTTCGCGGTGTGATCTTCTCCGACGACCTGTCGGGCATGGCGGCGATCACCGAGAAGTACCCGATCGAGCAGGCCGCGCCGATGGCGTTGGCCGCGGGTTCGGATATCGCGCTGTGGTTGACCACCGACAAGGTGACCGCCGTGCTGGACGCCTTGGAGAAGTCGGTCGCCGACGGGAAGCTGTCGATGACGCATGTCGATGCCGCCGTCACCCGGATCCTGCGGGCGAAGAAGCTCAAGCGCTGCTAACCCGTCGAGTGGGCCCTCGATCTCGTCGAGTGGGCCCTCAATCTCGCCGACTGAGCCCTCAATCCCGCCGACTGAGCCCTCAATCCCGCCGAGTGGGCCCTCAATCTCGTCAACTGGGCCCTCGATCTCGTCGAGTGGGCCCTCAATCCCGCCGACTGGACCCTCAGACAAACTTACTGATCGGTAACAAGTGCGGTAGAGTCGTATTAACTTGTGACGGGAGTTGACGACGTTGGCCGGTGGGACAAAGCGGTTACCGCGCGCGGTGCGCGAGCAGCAGATGCTCGACGCCGCGGTGAAGGTGTTTGCCGCAAACGGGTACAGCGATGCGTCGATGGATGCGATCGCCGCGGAAGCGAAGATCAGCAAACCGATGCTCTATCTCTACTACGGCTCGAAGGACGAGTTGTTCAGCGCCTGCATCGCGCGTGAATCCGCGAAGTTCATCGACGCCATGTCGATTGGATTCAATCCTGCACTCAGCCCACGGGAGCAAACTCGCACCGTCGTGCGTGAGTTCCTGAAATTCGTCCACGAGAATGCCCAATCGTGGCAGGTGCTCTACAGCGTCGCCGTCGGGACCGCGACTTTCGCCGATCTCGTGGTCCAGAGTCGTCGTCGGGTCATTGAGATGGTTGCAGCGCTGATCAAGCAAGGCACGACAGTTGAAGGCGCGACGGAAGTCGATTTCGAGTTGACCGCTGTGGCTCTGGTCGGAGCGGGCGAGGCCGTCGGCGATCGGATCAGTCATGGCGACGTGTCGCTTGAGACCGCCACCGACCTCCTCGTCGGAATCACCTGGCGCGGTTTGAAGGGCGTTGGCGTGCATATCGACGCGCCGGCAGAAGCCTGATCATCGGAAAGCCGGGGCCCACTCGACGAGATCGAGGGCCCACTCGGCGGGATTGAGGGCCCAGTCGACGGGATCGAGGGCCCAGTCGGCGGAGACGAACGAACCCCGCACCACTCTGGACTCGTCCAGCGCAGGTGCGGGGTTCGATGTTCTCGCGTGGGAGACGCCCACTCGGAGACACCTACGAGATCTGGCGCGTCGACCCGGTGAGGTGCGGGAAGCCCTTCTTGCGGTCGAGGAGCGAGATGTCGTAGTCGCCCCGGCCGCCGGCCGGCTTCGTGTACAGGTTCACCTTCGCCGGCAACAGGATCGGCTTGCCGAAGCGGACCTGGTACTCGACCGCGTCGGGCAGTTGGCGCTCGACGTTGGCGACCGCGGCCGCCGCGCTCCACATGCCGTGCGCGATCGCGCGCGGGAAGCCGAACGCCTTGGCGGGCAGATTCCCCATGTGAATCGGGTTCCGGTCGCCCGACGCCGACGCGTAGTTGCGGATCTGGCCGAGGTTCACCGACAGCACCGCGTCCGGCGGGGGCGGAGTGCCCTCCTTGGGGACCGGTCCGCTCGGCTCGCCGGACAGACTGGTCCGCTGCTGCGAAAGGAAGGTGCCGACCTGCTCGTAGACCAGCTCGCCGCCCACCTCGAACGTCGACGTGACGTCGATCAACAGCCCCTTGCGGTGCTCGCGGAGATTCCCCGCCTGCGTGCTGATCGTGAGGTGCTCGTTGACCGAGATGGGGCGGAAGCGGCGGATGCGGTTCAGCGCATGCACCGATCCGACGGCACCGAACGGGAACTCGCGGCTGGTCATGAGCTTCATGACGAGCGGGAACTGCAGCACGAACGGGTAGGTCAGCGGCAGGGTGTCACCCAGCTGCATTCCGGTCGTGCGGCAGTACTCCTGCACGCGGTTCAGCTCGGCCGGGCCGAGCGTCAACCGGTAGACCGTGTCCGGGACGGGCGCGTCGGCCCGTGCCGGACCCGACTTCCCGACCACGGGCAGCAGGGCGCCCGCGGCGCGCGCGTACAGGTCGAGGTTCGACGGCACTGCGTCGAGAGTGATGACCTTGCCCATCACGCACCCAGCAGGCTCTGACCGCAGACGCGGACGACGTTGCCGGTCACCGAGCTCGACGCCGGGTTGGCGTACCAGGCGACGGTCTCGGCGACGTCGACGGTCTGCCCGCCCTGCTGCAGCGAGTTCATGCGACGGCCGACCTCGCGGGTGGCCAGCGGGATGGCCGCGGTCATGGCGGTCTCGATGAAGCCCGGAGCGACGGCGTTGATGGTGACGCCCTCCTTGGCCAGGATCGGGGCGTAGGCGTCGACGAGGCCGATGACACCGGCCTTGGAGGTGCCGTAGTTGGTCTGGCCGCGGTTGCCCGCGATACCGGCGATCGACGACACGTCGATCACCGCGCCGCCCTTGCGCAGCGCCTTGGCCTTCACCAGGCCGTCGACGAGGCGCTGCGGGGCCAGCAGGTTCACGCCGATGACGGCGTTCCAGCGGGCCTCGTCCATGTTGGCGAGCAGCTTGTCGCGGGTGATGCCCGCGTTGTTGACGATGATGTCCAGTCCGCCGTGGCGCTCGAGAACGTGCTCGGCGATGGTCTGGGCGGCGTCCTCGGCGGTGACGTCGAGCGGCAGGGCGGTGCCCTTGACCTTGTTCGCGGTCTCGCTCAGCGCCTCACCGGCGGCCGGGATGTCGGCGGCGATGACGTGGGCTCCGTCGCGGGCCAGGACCTCGGCGATGGTCGCACCGATGCCGCGGGCGGCGCCGGTGACGAGGGCGACGCGGCCGGCCAGCGGCTTGTCCCAGTCCTCGGGAGCGGTGGCGTCGTCCTCGCCGATGCGGATGACCTGGGCGTCGACGTAGGCCGACTTGCCCGACAGCAGGAAGCGCAGGGTCGACTCGACGCCGGACAGGCCGGTCTTGGCCTTCGGGTGCACGTAGACCAGCTGGGCGGTGGCACCGTTGCGCAGTTCCTTGCCCAGCGACCGGGTGAAGCCCTCGAGGGCGCGCTGGGCGACCTGCTCGTCGGGCTTGCGGCACAGCTCGGGGTGGGTGCCGAACACGACGTAGCGCGCCGAGTTGCCCGTCGACCGCATGACCGGACCGAAGAACTCGAACAGCTGCTGCAGGCCGGCCGGGTCGGTGATGCCGGTCGCGTCGAAGACGGCGGCACCGAGCTTGTCGGCCCCGCGGCCGGTGGTGTTGTTGCTGATCAGGTCGTAGCCGTCGGCTGCGGTCAGGATCTCGCGCAGCGGCTCGACGAGGCGGCCCTCGCCGCCCAGGATGACCGGGCCGCCGAGCGGTGCCTGCGACGCGGAGTAGCGGCGCAGGGTCGGCGGCTGCGGCAGGCCGACGCGGCTGGCGATGAACGAGCCAGGGCCGGAGGTGACGAAGGCCGAGTAGAGGTCCTTGTTGGCTTTACCGGACACGGATTACTCCTTTGAGAGTTGTGTGGTTTTCGCGACGTTGGGTTGCGGTCGGCTCGACCCGAGTCGACAAGCAACTTACTCGGGAGTAAGAATACTCTACGAGAAGTACGCCAACCACTCAGGAGTAGGAAGAGCCAATGGCCACCACCCCCAGCAATCCGGCGAAGAAGGCCGCCCCCGCCCGCAAGGCCGCTGCCAAGAAGGCGGCACCGAAGGCCGCCAGCGGTTCGGTGAGCGCGTTCGCCACCGCCCCGAAGCGCAAGGTCGCGATCCTCGGCGGCAACCGCATTCCGTTCGCGCGCCAGGACAAGGCCTATGCGACGGCCAGCAACCAGGAGATGTTCACCGCCGTCCTCTCGGGACTGGTGAGCCGCTTCAACCTGCAGGGTGAGCAGCTGGGCATGGTCGCCGGCGGCGCCGTGCTGAAGCACTCGCGCGACTTCAACCTGATCCGTGAGTCGGTGCTCGGCTCGGAGCTGTCGCCCTACACGCCGGCCTTCGACGTGCAGCAGGCGTGTGGCACCGGTCTGCA
This sequence comes from Gordonia crocea, assembly GCF_009932435.1. NCBI lineage: Bacteria > Bacillati > Actinomycetota > Actinomycetes > Mycobacteriales > Gordoniaceae > Gordonia > Gordonia crocea. The sequence goes on along the minus strand of NZ_BJOU01000017.1, from coordinate 279,352 downwards.
GGCCATCACCGCGGTCTCCGACGGCATCGCCTCGGGCCGTTACGACGTCGCCATCGGCGGTGGCGTCGACACCACCTCGGATGCGCCGATCGGTGTCTCCGAGGCGATGCGCCGCCAGATGCTCGAGGTCAACCGGGCCCGCAGCACCGGTGACCGGATCAAGGCCGCCTTGGCCCTGGCGACCAAGCTGGGCATCGAAATCCCCCGCAACGGGGAGCCGCGCACCGGGCTGTCGATGGGCGAGCACGCCGCCATCACCGCCAAGGAGTTCGGCATCAAGCGCGAAGACCAGGACAAGCTGGCCGCTGCGAGCCACCAGAAGATGGGCAAGGCCTACGACAGCGGCTTCTTCGACGACCTGGTCACCCCGTACCGCGGCCTGACCCGCGACGAAAACCTGCGCCCCAACTCGTCGGTGGAGAAGCTGGCCACCCTCAAGCCGGTGTTCGGCGTCTCCCTCGGCGACGCGACGATGACCGCGGGCAACTCGACTCCGCTGTCCGACGGCGCGTCGGCGGTGCTGCTCTCCTCGGAGGAGTGGGCGGCGGAGAAGGGCCTGCCGGTCTTGGCCTACTTCGTCGACAGCGAGACGGCGGCGGTCGACTACGTCAACGGCCCCGACGGCCTGCTGATGGCCCCGACCTACGCGGTGCCGCGGCTGCTCGAGCGCAACGGCCTGACCCTGCAGGACTTCGACTTCTACGAGATCCACGAGGCCTTCGCTTCTGTGGTGTTGGCCACACTGGCCGCGTGGGAGTCCGAGGAGTACTGCACCGAGCGCCTGGGCCTGTCCAAGGCGCTGGGTTCCATCGACCGGAACAAGCTGAATGTCAACGGATCGTCGCTGGCAGCGGGGCATCCGTTCGCCGCTACCGGCGGTCGAATCGTCGCGCAGGCCGCCAAGCAGATCAAGGAAAACGGTGGTGGCCGCGCCCTCGTTTCGATCTGTGCCGCCGGCGGCCAGGGCGTCACGGCGATCATCGAGGGCTGATCGCGGTGTAACGCCCTGCGGGCGCCCATCGATATCCAGGATGGCCCGATTGAACTGCATGACCCCCCGACCGGCAGTTCAATCGGGCCTATCCTTTTGGTCAGTTCGATGCCGCCAGCAGGCGATCACCGGGGTTACCCAGTACATTTGGTCCTGATGTCCGCCCCCACCAACCGCCGACGACGACGCTTGGCCACCACTGGCCGAGTGGCTGCGGCGTCCCTGTTGGTTTTCAGCGCGGTCACCGGAGCCGATGCGTGGGCCACACACGGCCGCACCGCCCGCGGCACGACGGTCGCCGATCTGCCGCTCAGCAACAAGGTCCGCGTCGACGTCGACAAGGGGCTCGACGACCTCCGCCAAGTCATCGCCGCGCCGGTGCGGGTGCGTACCTCGTCGGGGCACGCGCAGTTCACCGCCGAGCAACTCGGCCTCTCCTTCGACGAGGGGCGCACGATCAACCGGGCGATGGAGCAACCACACAACCCGCTGACCCGGTTCCTGGCCGTGTTCGGGGTGAAGCGCCACGTCCGCCCGGTCGTCACCGTGGACCGCACCAAGTTCGACAAGGCGCTCGACTCGGAGCGCAAGACGCTGGAGAAGGCCGCCGTGGAGGGCGGGGTGCACTACACCGTCGACGGGGATCGGGTGACCGCCCACCCGGACATGCCGGCCAGCGGGCTGCGGATCAATCGCGACCGGGCGGCGGAGTTGATCGCCGCGCACTGGCTCGACGGTGACGAGATCCTGTTCCCGATGGAGCAGTTCTATCCGACGGTCACCGCGGCGAAGGTCACCGCGACACTCGACGGCCCGGCCCGGGCGGCCGTCGCCAAGCCGATCACGCTCAAGGCGCGCGGCAAGACGCTCGAACTCCCGCCCAGCCGGTTCGCACCGCTCGTCACATTCGGCCCGGACGGCAAGGGCGGGCTCGCCCCGCAGGTCGACGACGACAAGCTCAAAGCCGCGTTGGCGGAGTTGGGCCAAACCCAGTCCAAGCCCAAGAGCGCGACCTTCACCATGCGCGGCGGACGGCCCACCGTGGTGCCGGGCAATTCCGGATTCACCGTCGACTGGCCGGCCACGGCCTCGACGGTGGCGTCGACCGTGACGGGCGCCGAACGCGCCGCCGATGTCGCGTACCGGGAGAACAAGCCACGCCTGACGACCGAGGCCGCCCGCAAGCTGGGGGTCCGGGAAGTGGTCAGCGAATTCTCCACGTCGGGGTTCTCCCAGACCTCCGGCGAGAACATCCGCCGCGTCGCGAACGCGGTCGACGGCGCGCTGGTGAAGCCGGGAAACAAGTTCTCGCTCAACAACTTCACCGGTCCGCGCGGCGAGGCGCAGGGCTATGTGTCGTCGACGATCATCGACCACGGGCACGCGTCGAAGGCGGTCGGCGGCGGCATCTCGCAGTTCGCGACCACCCTCTACAACGCGGCCTACTTCGCCGGGCTCGAGGACATCACCCACACCGAGCACAGCTACTACATCTCGCGATACCCCGAGGCGCGCGAAGCGACCGTGTTCGAGGGGGCGATCGACCTGGTGTTCCGCAACAACACCCCCTTCGGCATCTACATCGAGACGTCGTGGTCGTCGTCGGCGGTCTCGGTGCGGATGTGGAGCACCAAGACGACGAACGTCGAGTCGGTCACTGGTACCCGGCACTCGTACACCGATCCGCCGAAGCTGGTGCTGCCCAAGGGCGAGAACTGCCTGCCGTCCAACGGCAGCCGCGGGTTCACGACGTCGAACACCCGCATCGTCACCGACGCCAAGACGGGAAAAGTCATCTCGCGCCATACCCGGACGGTCAAGTACGACCCGGAACCCAACGTCACTTGCAAGTAGGCCGGTATCCGACCCCGAGGGTTACCTGAATCACACGGTTCTCGTATCCTCGGCGGTATGGATATCAAGGGAGCAAGTGCAATCGTCACCGGTGGTGCGTCCGGTATCGGCGCGGCCTCTGCCCGTCGCCTCGCCGCGCAGGGCGCCAAGGTCGTCATCGCCGACCTGAAGGCCGAGGACGGTGAGAAGATCGCGTCGGAGATCGGCGGCACCTTCGTCACCGTCGACGTCACCGACACCGAGCAGATCAAGGCGGCGATCAACGCCGCCGTCGAGCTCGGCCCGCTGCGCGCGGTGGTGAACTCGGCCGGCATCGGCTGGGCGCAGCGCACCATCGGCAAGGACGGTGAGTTCGACTCCGCCCACAACCTGGACCTGTACAAGAAGGTCATCGCCATCAACCTGGTCGGCACCTTCGACGTCGTGCGCCTGGCCGCGACCGCGATGAGCCGCAACGAGCCCAACGAGAACGGCGAGCGCGGTGCGATCGTCAACCTGGCCAGCGTTGCGGCCTTCGACGGCCAGATCGGCCAAGCCGCCTACTCGTCGTCGAAGGGCGGCGTCGTCGGCATGACCCTGCCGGTGGCACGCGACCTGTCGGCCGTGGGCGTGCGCGTCAACTGCATCGCCCCCGGGCTGATCGACACCCCGATCTACGGCGAGGGGCCCGAGTCGGAGGCGTTCAAGGCCAAGCTCGGTGAGAGCGTCCTGTTCCCGAAGCGTCTCGGCGTGCCCGACGAGCTGGCCTCGATGGTCGAGGAGCTGATCACCAACTCCTACATGAACGCCGAGGTCGTTCGCGTCGACGGCGGCATCCGGATGCCACCGAAGTAGGCGGTCCCACCCGATCGATCACCGCCCCCGTGCGCGCCCGTCGCGCACGGGGGCGCTTTGTTGTCCGGATTGATACCGTGCCGGTGGCTCGCTTCAGTACGGTGGGCGGTAATCCGATCGGCGAAAAGGTGTGACGCACATGGCAATGCAGGGTGACGACGGCGGCGACAAGTTGAGCATCAACCCGGTGTTCGTGCGGCCGGGGGAGGCGACCTCGTACCCGAAGGACCGCTTCCCGCAGGAGGAGAGCCTGCCGTCGACGGCGTATCAGGTGGTGCACGACCGGGCGATGCTCGACGGCAACGCGCGATTGAACCTGGCGACCTTCGTCGGCACGTGGATGGACGACGAGGCGGTCAGGCTCTACACCGAGGCCTTCGACAAGAACATGGTCGACAAGGACGAGTACCCGGCGACCGCGGAGATCGAATCGCAGTGCGCCACCATGATCGCCGACCTCTGGCACGCGCCCGATCCCGACGCCACGATCGGCACGTCGACGATCGGCTCGTCGGAGGCGGCCATGCTCGGCGGGCTGGCGATGAAGCGGCGTTGGCGCCATGCGCGCACGGCCGCCGGCAAACCCGTCGACAAGCCGAACCTGGTGCTCTCCAGCGCGGTTCAGGTGTGTTGGGAGAAGTTCTGCAACTACTTCGACGTCGAGCCCCGCTTCGTCCCGATCAGCCACGAACACAAGGTGCTCGACGGCTTCGAGTTGGAGAAGTACATCGACGAGAACACCATCGGGGTCGTCGCGATCATGGGCGTCACCTACACCGGGATGTACGAGCCGGTGAAGAAGATCGCCGCCAAACTCGACGAGATCGAGCGTGACACCGGGCTGGACATCCCGATCCACGTCGACGGGGCGTCGGGCGGCTTCATCGCCCCGTTCTGCCAGCCCGAGCTGGAGTGGGACTTCCGCGTCGACCGGGTGGTCTCGATCAACACCTCCGGACACAAGTACGGGTTGGTGTACCCGGGCCTGGGCTGGGTGGTGTGGCGCGACAAGACGGTGTTGCCCGACGACCTGGTCTTCTACGTCAGCTACCTCGGCGGCGACATGCCGACGCTGGCGCTGAACTTCTCCCGGCCCGGGGCGCAGGTGTTGTTGCAGTACTACCTGTTCCTGCGGTTGGGTGCCGACGGCTATCAGCGGGTGCAGCAGTCCTGCCTCGACGTGGCGCAGCATCTCGCGTCGGGGATCGCCGCGATGGCGCCGTTCGAGTTGTGGAACGACGGGTCGGACATCCCGGTGTTCGCCTGGTACCTCAAGGACGGGGCGAGTAAGAACTGGACGCTCTACGACCTGGCCGACCGGCTGCGGTTGCGCGGGTGGCTGGTGCCGGCCTACCCGATGCCCGACGACCTGTCAGGGCTGACGGTCCAGCGGATCGTGGTGCGCAACGGGTTGAGCCGCGACCTGGCCGACCAGTTGCTCGAGGAGATCACGAGCCAGGTGGCATTCCTTGACTCGTTGGACGGTCCGATGCCGCGCGACGGCAAGACCACACCGCAGTTCACCCACTGACGCCGCAGGGCGGCGATACCTCGGTGATCACGACGGGCCGGTCGCGCACGCCGCGGAGACCGATGACGGCTGCGCCCAGCGCGGCCAGCGCCACCACGAGCACGAACCACGGAAAGATCGCCTCGGTGCCGAAGCGGGAGGCCAGGGCACCCGCGGTGATGGTCGGGATCGCCATCGCCAGGTAGCCGAGCAGGTAGTAGGCGCTCATCACGGCGCCGCGCGCGTCGGCGGGGGTGACCTGGTTGAGGTGGCGCAGCGATCCGCCGAAGGCGAGTCCGAAGGCGGCGCCGAGGACGACGGAGTCGGCGATGATGAACCAGGTTGCCCCGGTGTCCAGGGCCCAGACGGCGCAGCCGAGTGCGACGATCATCCCCAGGTTCCCCACGATGGCGGTGCTCCGCGGGTTGAAGCGGCCGCTCAACCACTGCGACAGCGCCGAGGCCGCCGCCATCGCCGAGATCACGACGCCCACGAACATGACCGAGGTGTGTCCGGTGGCCCGCTGGGTCAGTGCCGGGTAGAGGCTGAGGAAGACGCCGAGCACCGACCACGACGTGAAGATGCCGATTCCGGAGAAGGAGAAGTCGGCCCGGATCGAGGACGGCACGGCCGGAGCGGCGATCCGGATACGCTCACCGGTCCGGTCTTGGTGCGGTTCGACGAGTACGAGCAGCGCGACCATCATGACCGCGACGACCGCTGCGACGATCGCAAAGGGCAGTCGTAGCGGGATCGACGACCACTGGGCCGCGGCGGCCGAACCCAGCGCGGTGATCGCGATGCCGACGTTGAGCGCGACGCCGCTGAGCATCCCGTTGCGCGCCCCGTCGTGCGGCCGGACGTCGAGCAGGGCGGCGCCGGAGACGACGGTGATCGCCCCGATCGCCGCGCCGTGCAGGAACCGGGCGATCTCCAGGTGCCACGCCTGCCCGGCGACGAGGAACAGGCCCAGGCCGACGAGGATGGCGGTCAGGGCGGCGATGAGGACCGGTTTGCGGCCGATGGAGTCGGAGATCGGTCCGACGGTGAGCGCCGAGCCCAGGGCGCCGAGCGCATAGACGGCGAAGACGATGGTGATCGTCAGCGGGGACAGGTGCCATTGGCTCTGATAGATCGGATACAGCGGCGACGGCAGGCCCGAGACGCCGAGGGCGAGGGCGAGCAGTGCGAGCAGGAAGCCGAAGGCCCACCGCTGCGGATGCTGCGCCGACGTCATTGCTCCGACGGTACCCGACCGATAGAACAGCGGCCCGCGACGGTGTCGTCGCGGGCCGCTGTGCGGTGTTCAGCCGATCAGAACGCGGCTTCGTCGAGCTCCATGATGTCGTTGTCGACGTTCTCGAGGATGCTGCGGGTCGAGGTGAGCTGCGGCAGCATGTTCTTCGCGAAGAAGGTCGCGACGGCGACCTTGCCCTCGTAGAACGCCTTGTCGTCGCCCTCGGCGCCGTTGTCGAGGGCGGCCAGGGCCACCTCCGCCTGGCGCAGCAGCAGCCAGCCGATGAGCAGGTCGCCCACCGACATCAGGAAGCGGACCGAACCGGTGCCGACCTTGTACAGCTGCTTGGGGTCCTCCTGGGCCGACATGAGGAAGCCGGTCAGCGTCGCCGCCATGCCCTGCACGTCCTCGAGGGCGGTGTTCAGCAGGGCGCGCTCGCCCTTCAGACGGCCGTCGACCTCGTCGGTGTTGATGAAGGCCTGGACCTGGCCGGCGACGTGCGCGAGGGCCTGGCCCTTGTCGCGGATGATCTTCCGGAAGAAGAAGTCCTGTGCCTGGATGGCCGTGGTGCCCTCGTACAGCGAGTCGATCTTGGAGTCGCGGATGTACTGCTCGAGCGGGTAGTCCTGGAGGAAGCCCGAACCGCCCAGCGTCTGCAGCGACTCGGTGAGCTTCTCGTAGGCGCGCTCGGAGCCGACGCCCTTGACGATCGGCAGCATCAGGTCGTTGACCTTGAACGCCATGTCCTTGTCGGCACCGCTGACGAGATCGGCGGTGACGTCGTCCTGGTGGGCGGCGGTGAACAGGTAGATCGCGCGCAGCCCCTCGGCGTAGGCCTTCTGGGTCATCAGCGAACGGCGCACGTCCGGATGGTGCGTGATGGTGACGCGCGGTGCGGACTTGTCGGTCATCTGGGTCAGGTCGGCGCCCTGGACGCGCTGCTTGGCGTACTCGAGCGCGTTGAGGTAGCCGGTCGACAGCGTCGAGATGGCCTTGGTGCCGACCATCATGCGGGCGTGCTCGATGACGTCGAACATCTGGGCGATGCCGTTGTGGACCTCGCCGACGAGCCAGCCCTTGGCCGGTACGCCGTGCTGGCCGAAGGTCAGTTCACAGGTGGCCGAGGCCTTGAGGCCCATCTTGTGCTCGACGTTGGTGACGAAGACGCCGTTGCGCTCGCCGAACTCACCGGTCTCGAAGTCGAAGTGGGTCTTCGGGACGTAGAACAGCGACAGGCCCTTGGTGCCGGGGCCGGCCCCTTCGGGGCGGGCGAGAACGAGGTGGAAGACGTTCTCGAACATGTCGTCGGAGTCGGCCGAGGTGATGAAGCGCTTCACACCGTCGATGTGCCAGCTGCCGTCCTCCTGCTGGACGGCCTTGGTGCGGCCCGCGCCGACGTCGGAACCGGCGTCGGGCTCGGTGAGGACCATGGTGGCGCCCCAGCCGCGCTCGGCGATGACCTTGGCCCATTCCTTCTGCTCGTCGGTGCCGTTGTTGTAGAAGACCTGGGCGAACGACGGGCCGGCCATGTACATGAAGGCGGCGGGCTGGGCGCCGAGCAGCAGCTCGGCGATGGCCCAGCGGAGGGGGGAGGGAACCGGCACGCCGCCGAGCTCCTCGTGCAGGCCGGTGAACTGCCAGCCCGACTCCTGGAAGGTGTTGACGGCCTTCTTGAAGCCCTCGGGAATGGCGACCGTGTGGGTCTCCGGGTCGAAGACCGGCGGGTTGCGGTCGGTGTCGGCGAACGGCTCGGCGATCGGGCCCTCGGCCAGCGCCGCGACCTCGCGGAGCATGTCGTTGACGGTTTCGCGGTCGAGGTCGCTGAACTCGCCGTCGCCGAGAACCTTCTCCAGGTTGAGAACCTCGAACAGGTTGAACTGCAGGTCACGCAGGTTGGACTTGTAATGGCCCATGGCGGTGCATTCCTTTTGTCTTGGGCTGTCGGGCGAGGCCCGATGTTTCGTGTGTCGGTCGCCGGGGAGCTTGCCCCGGAGAGCTAAGTTACTCGTCAGTAACTATGTCAGAATACTCCTGCTCACCGAGTTGGACAACTGGAAGCCCTGTGACCTCGATCAACCAACCCGACCTACAGCCTATCCCGGAGAAAGGCCAGGTCATCGCGGATTCCAGGGGAAGGCGTCTCCAGTACCACCGGTGCGTCGGCCGCCTCGATCACTCCGACCAACACGTCGGGGTCGATGTGTCCGTCGGCCAGGTTGGCGTGGCGGTCGCGGCCGGAGTCGAACTCGTCGCGAGAGTTGTTGAGGTGCACCAGGTCGATCCGGCCGGTGATCGCCCGAACCCGCTCCACCAGGCCGACGAGGTCCTCGCCGCCGGCCCAGGCGTGGCAGGTGTCGAGACAGAAGCCGGCCTGCTCGTAGTCGCCGACGGCTTCCCACAGGCGCTCGATCGATTCGAGTGTCCGGGCCATCGCGTGGTCCCCGCCGGCGGTGTTCTCGATCAGGATCGGGACGCCGAACCCGCCCTTGTCCTCCTGGCGTTCGAACAGCTTGCGCCAGTTCTCGAATCCCAGGTCGCGCTCCTCGCCGTCACGCAGGTGCCCACCGTGCACGACGAGGCCGAAGGCGCCGAGGTCGGCGGCCGCCGCGGCCTGCTGCTCGACGGCTTTGCGCGAGGGCATCCGCAGCCGGTTGTTCAGGCTCGCCACGTTGATCTGATAGCTGGAGTGGACCACCACGTCGATCGGCGACGCGGCGATGGCGTCGGCGTCGGCCCGCGGTTGTGGCTTCTTCCAGCTTTGCGGGTCGGTGACGAACATCTGGAAGACGTCGATGCCGAGCTCCTCGGCCGTCGCCAACGGGTCGTCTTCTTCGCGCAGGTGGGCTCCGATTCGCATGGTTCTACGATAGGCGGCCGCGCGGCGCGCTCACCGAGCGCGGGCGTCGTCGCCGACTTCGAACTCGGTCTCCACCGACATCGGCACCCCCGGCGCGATCAGCAGGCTGCACGGCGTCGGACTGTCCGGGTAGAGGGTGAACCACTGGTGGTTCACCCCGCCGCCGTATACCGCCTCGAGTACGCGCTGGAGCCGCGCCTCGCCCTCGCGGTTGAGGATGTACTTGCTGCCGCCGTAGTGCAGGAAACGGTTCGTCACAAGCGCCTCCGACCGGTGATGTGAGCTGGCTCACCATCCTACGGGTGGCCGGCGATCCACGGCGGGGGATCGGCGCAAGCCGCGGGCTACGGGCGTCGGAGGTTCACGCGCATCAGGTAGACCTGGTAGCCGTGCCAGATGGAGTACGTGAAGTACATCGTCGGGCCGTCGAGCGACCACGGGTGGATGAACGGCGCGTAGCCGCCCATCGGGTCGTTGGCCGGCACGATGTTGTGGCCGCGGGTCCACGGCCCCTGCGGGGTCGGTGCGGTGCGCATCGTCGCGCCGTCGCGTGTCGCCAGCGAGACGTAGCGGCCGAGGTAGCGGTTGTAGGCCACGGAGAGTTCGCCGGTGGGTGCGCTCATGATCGGCGTGGCCGCCGACGGCTTGCGCTTGGCCCAGTGGTTCACCGACCAGTATTCGTATGCGCCGAGGTTCTCGATCTTCGCCTCGGGCACGCGGGCGAGGTAGACCGCGCCGTACCGGCCGCTCGGCGTGCCGTAGACGTAGACGAAGCCGCCGTCCTTCATCAGCGAAACCTGCTGGAACTTGCGGTTGCCCTTGTAGTTGGGGCGGTAGGCGGTGATGCGCTTGAAAGTGCGGCCGTTGTTGCCGGACACGGCCAGTGCGCCGTACCGGGTCTGCCAGCGGCCCGCGTCGCCCCAGAGGTTGACGGCCTGGATCCCCATGTACTGCTTGCCGTTCGCCGCGATACCGCCGGTCGGGACGATGGTGATCTCGCGACGGGTCGGCTTGATCAGACGCTTGGCGTGGCCGGGTCGGCCGGAATGACCGGTAAAGGTCAGGCCGTCGGACAACACCCGGTCGCGGCTGCGCAGCAGCACGTTGGAGCGGATGTGGAACAGCTGCCCGTACAGGATCGACCAGCCGTTGAACGACTGCGTGTCGCCGAAGGCGGCGAGGATCTCCTTGTGCCCGTTGTCCCAGAGGATGCCGAGGTCGGTGCCGATGATGTTGTAGCGGCCGACGGTGTCGTTGATCGATCCGGGCCCGGTGATCCGGGCGACCATCGTTCCGCGTCCGGCGACGAACGCATCGGCGTCGGGTGCGGTGGCAGTGGCGAGGGTCGCCGCGGTGGCGGCTGCGGCGCCAACCGCGACCAACTTCATGCGCGTGGAGCGAGACAACATGGGAAGCAGGGTATCAGCCGTCTGTTACCAAGTTGATACGTGGGAGGGTAACGACTCGACTACATCATGATTGTCTTACGCCTGTCGGAAGCGCTCCTCCGGGTCGACCGCGGTGAAGTCGATCTCGGCTTTCGCATTGTTCACCGCGGTGACCATGCCGGTGCCGATGGGGCCGTCGGCGTCGTAAAGAATCGATTGACTCACCGAGACTCCATCCTCCTCGACGTGGAAGTCGGACACGACTCCGACGCGCGCACTGTGCGGCAGACGCGTGAGGGCGACGGTGAGGTCGCAGTTGATGAGGCCGATTCCCGTCGTGCCCCAGTTTCCCAGCAGACTGCTCGATTCTCCCGCGGTGACAGCGCCGACGAAGGGCGACGCCGGCTCGTCGGGAACGACGGGCAGCGGGTAAGTCCACTGGCGCTTGCGTCCCGCGCCCTGGAGCGCGCCGATCTCGCGGGTCCACTCGACGGCGGGCATGGAGGTGCCCTCGGCGTCGGTCCAGGCGTCGGCGGCGAAGCGCGGGTAATAGTCGTCGGCGGGCAGCGCGGGCGGGGTGAAGTTGCCGGCCGGCCGGGTCCACCGCTCACCGGGCGGATTCGACGATCCGCGGAGGAACACCGTCGTCGAGCGGGCGACTCGGACCGGTTCGGCGTCAAGGCCATTCGGATACTGGTGTACGTCGACCTCGACGACCCGCACCCGCCCGCCGTCGCGCAGCAGCGTGGCCGTCGTCGTCGTCGGGTCTTGCATCGCCGCGCGGAACAAGTCGATGGTGAACCGCGCCGGGCGGAAGCCCTCGGCGTCGGCGGCACGTTCGGCCGCGCGCGCCGACAGGGCGCAGACCGCGGGTCCGTTCAGTGCGCGCGGGGCCCACATGCTCAATGCATAGCGGGTGGGGTCGAAGTGTCCGTCGGCCTCGGTGAAGAAACTGGGACTGGCCATTATTCCTTATTACACCCCTGCCGCCAGCGCGAATGTGGTGCCCCTAATCACGCCAAAAGAAATGGTTGTTCATCGGGACACCCCGGACGGTGTGGGCTAGCCTCATCTCATGACCATTGCTGACATCGAACGTCAAATTCCGGAAACCGTCGTGGGTGCCGTCCGGGGCACCGTCATCTTCTCCGCCCTCGTCGGGCTTGCCGTCGGTATTGCCTGCCTCGTTTGGCCGTCGGCGACGATTAACGTCCTTGGTATTCTGCTCGGCATTGCGCTGGTGGTCGCGGGTCTGTTCCGTATCTACCAGTCGTTTGCCGCCACCTACCTTTCCGGCGGCCTGCGGTTCGCCCTCGGGCTCATCGGCCTGATGATCCTGTGGGCCGGCATCGTCGTGCTGTGGCACCCGGCCAGCGACGGTTGGGACAACGACTACCGGGCCTGGTTCCTCGCCGTCTTCATCGGAATCGGCTGGATCTTCCAGGGACTCGGCGACCTGTTCGGTGCCACGACCGGTTCGCGTCACTCGTCGGTCTGGTGGGCGATCTTCTCCGGTGTCGTCGCGATTGCCGCGGGCATCATCATGATCGCGTGGCCGAACCTGGGTCTGTCGACCTTCGTGTGGGTCTCGGGCATCCTGCTGATCGTGATCAGCATCGTGTCGCTGTTCAACCTTCCGAAGAAGGTCTAGTCCCCCCGCGTCGGGAAACCGGCGCTTATGGCTACGAGGCCGACGCCAATCCGTCCACCGTCAAGGTTGGATTGGCGTCGGTTCCTTTTGTGTCGAGGCGCAGAGTGGTCGGCCCGTCGATGTTCAGATCGGCGATGGCGGCCAGCAAGTCATGACTGTGGCGAAGCGATTCTGCGAAATCGGCGGGGGCGACCGTATCGCGATACACCGCGGGTGCGCCGAGCATTCGCCGTGCGGTGATCGGGTCGCTTTCCCAGAGGGCATCGGCGGTTTGCAGGTAAAGCGCAACGGCGGACCGATAGTCGTGCAGGTTCAACAGGGCCCACGCCCATTTCTTTGCGACGTCGACGGTGTCGGATTCCGCCCGTCCGTGGGTCCGGACATATTTGCCGTGCAATTCGGTGCACAGACCGGCGCAGTCGGGCCATCGGTTCAACTCGTAGGTACAGCGAACGCAGTCGTGCAGGTTGTCCAGGTACGCGGGTGAGTAGGGGCCTTCTCGGCGTGCGCGGATCTCCGCCAGGACGGAGAACTCGGCCAGTGCGGATACGAACTCGCCGTCGGCGTACAGGGCTGTCGCCTCGGCTTGCATCTCATCGAGCATGTTCCCAGTGTGGCCGATCCCGATGTGATCTGTGTCATATCCCGGGTTTGCGATAATGGTGTCGTGTCCAACCGCAGTCGACTGCAGCGATTCGCCTGGCTGAGCATCGCGACCGCGATCGCCACCATCGCGCTGAAGACGGGTGCGTGGTGGATCACCGGTTCGGTGGGCCTGCTGTCCGATGCCGCGGAGTCGGTGGTCAACCTCGTCGCGGCCATCGTCGCGCTCGTCGCGCTCGGGGTGGCCGCGCGGCCGGCCGATGACTCGCACAACTTCGGCCACGCCAAGGCCGAGTACTTCTCCGCGGGGGTCGAAGGGGCGATGATCTTCGTCGCCGCGGTGGTGATCATCTACTCGGCGGTCGACCGACTCCTCCATCCGAGGGAGTTGGAATCCCTCGGGCTGGGTTTGGCGATCTCCGTCGTCGCGGCGGTGCTCAACGGCGTCGTGGGATGGATCCTCATCCGTGCGGGCCGCAAGCACCGATCGCCGACGCTGAGCGCCGACGGCAAGCACCTGATGACCGACGTGGTCACGACGGTGGGGGTGATCGTGGCCGTGGCCGTCGTCGCCATCACCGGTTGGCACCGGATGGATCCGGTCATCGCGATTGCGGTTGCGGTCAACATTCTCTTCGTCGGGTACCGGTTGATCGTCGATTCGACGTCAGGGCTGATGGATGCGTCGCTGCCCGACGATGATCGGGAGCAGATCGAGCAGGTCCTCGACGAGTTCCGGTCGCGGTCGGTGGATTTTCACGATGTGCGCACCCGGGTCGGCGGGCATATGCGGTTTCTGCAGTTGCACATGCTGGTGCCCGGTGACTGGTCGGTGCAGCAGGGACACGACCTCGTCGAAGAGGTCGAGTCCGCCTTGCGCGAGGCGGTTGAGGACCTCGTCGTCGTCGTGCATCTGGAGCCGATCGACGATCCTCGGTCGTACGAGTCCTGGCGCCGCTAACCTTTCGCCGACTGGGCCCTCATTTCCGCCGAGTGGGCCCTCGTTTTCGTCGAGTGGGCCCTCGATCTCGTCGAGTGGGCCCTAGCGGTCCGACGAGACCGTCGCGAGAAGGTCGGTGATCGCGCCGTCGACGGCGCTGGCGTGTGCTCCGAACTCTGCCAGGTTCGCGGCGGTCTTCTCGTCGTCGAATAGGGCCAACAGGAGGTGTTCGGTTCCGACGTAGTTGTGGCCCTTGTCCACGGCAATGGCGACGGTGCGCTCCAATGTGCGTTTGGAGTCGTCCGAGTATGGAACCAGCGTTGGCGCGTCGTTGGGCAGGGTGACGTCCTGCGGAGTCGGGTCACCTGAGGACTTGCGCAATCCAGGGACGTCGGCGCCGGCTTTGCGCAGGGCGACGACGGCCAATGACTGCTCATCGGAAAGCAGGTGGCGGAGCAGGAGACCGGGGTCGATGGCCGTCACCTGGGCGCGGACCGCGTCGTCGTGGGCGCGGACCAAGACATTTCGTGCACGAGGGGTGAATCGGGCGAACATGTCGCTCCCGCTGTCCCGTGAGGTGAAGCGCTTCTGTGCTGCTTGCTTCGTCACGCCCATGCTCGCGCCGATGGCGCTCCAAGGTTGGCCGGCTCGGCGAGCCTGGTCGACGAAGTGACCGATGAGTGAGTCGCCGACTTCACCCAGGTGTTCCGAGGCCGTCATTGCGCCGGTGAGTTGCTCGAGCGGATCGTCGTAGGCCTTGCGGATCCCCGCGATCAGGTCGTCGAGTCGGATTCCGGTGAGTTGTGCGGGGGTGATCTCAGATTCAGCCATGCGTCAACTCTAGGTTGACGTTCGCTGCGCGTCAACCGGTGGTTGACGATCGTGGGTCGGCCGAGTCGGCGAGATCGAGGGCCCACTCGGCGGGAAAGTGGGCCCAGTCGGCGGAAAATGGGGCCCACTCGGCGATACTGAACGGACGCGGAACAGCCGCAGACAACGCGCACGGCGGACGAAAGGGGTCCGGACTTGATCGGGTACATCGCGAGGCGGGTCGGCACCTGGGCGGTGCTCGTCTTCGTCGCGGTGAATCTGACCTACTTCGTCGCCGCCGCCTTCCTCGATCCCCGGTCCAACTACGCGGCACGACGACCACCGCTGCCGCCCGCCGTGGTCGACGCCCAGCTGACCGCCTACAACCTCAACGACAAGACCCCGATCCTTGAGCGCTGGTGGCACTGGCTCACCGGCATCCTGTTGCATTGGGACTGGGGAACCAGTCCGGTCGGCGAGAGCGTCAACGGCCAAATCGCCTATCGGGCAGGGGTTTCCGCGCAACTCGTCTTCGGTGCGACGGTGCTCGCCACCCTCCTGGGAGTCGGCCTGGGTGTCTACACCGCCATGCGCCAGTACCAGGTGTCCGACCGGGTCTTCCAGGCTATCTCGATCTTCTTCATCAACCTCCCGATCGCCGTTCTCGGGCTGGCCGTCGTGCTGATCGGGATCACGATCAACCAGAAGACCGGCCAATCGATCTTCCTGGTCTCCGGGGCGCGAAGCATCGACATCCACGGCTTCTGGCCCACGGTCGTCGACCGTCTGAAACATCTTGCGCTCCCGACGATCACGCTGGTCCTCGGTCAATATGCGGGTCTGCACTTCCTGCAGCGCTCACTGCTCCTCGACACCGTCGACGCCGACTATGTCCGAACCGCCCGGGCCAAGGGGCTCACGCGTGGCCGTGCCGTGCGCAAGCACGCGTTGCGCACCGCGATCATCCCGGTCGCGGTCGGCGTCGCCTTCGCCATCCCCGCGATCTTCACCGGCGCGGTGATCACCGAAACCATCTTCGGCTGGGAGGGCATGGGCCGGTATTTCGTCACCTCGATCAACACCAATGACATCCACGGCGCGGTCGCGGTCGCGGCGTTCGGCGCCCTGGCGACCGCGATCGGCGCGATCCTCGCCGACGTCGCCGTGGTGATGCTCGATCCACGAGTGCGGAGTGAACGATGAGATCCCTGATGTGGCAACGGTTCTCCCGACGACGCTCGGCCGTCGCGGGGCTGATCCTGTTCGTCCTGCTCGTCCTCTTCGCACTGTTCGGTGGATTCCTGACCCACTACAACTACACCGATTCCGACTTTCTCGCGATCGGCTTCCCGCCGAGCCGCGGCCACTGGTTCGGCACCAACGACGCCGGCAACGACCTCTACGCCCAGGTGGTCCACGGCCTCCAGCGCTCGTTGATCATCGCCCTGGCCGTGGCGGTCGGTACGACGCTGATCGCCGCGGTGGCCGGCTCACTGGCCGCGTTCTTCGGCGGCTGGGTGGAGAAGACGGTCCTCGGCGTCATCTACCTGCTGCTCGTCGTGCCCAGCTTCCTCATCCTCGCCCTCACCGCCAACGCCACCGGCGGTGACTGGCGCTGGATCATCGTGGCGCTCATCGTGTTCGGCTGGATGATGTTGGCGCGCGTCGTGCACTCGATGGCGGTGTCGTTGCGGGAGCGCGAGTTCGTCATCGCCGCCCGGTACATGGGGGAGCGGCCGTTCACGATCATCGCCCGGCACATCATCCCGAACCTCTCGTCGTTGCTGGTCATCAACTTCGCGCTCGGTGTCGTCGGGACGGTGCTCACCGAGACCGGACTCTCGTTCCTGGGGTTGGGCGTCAAGATCCCCGACGTCTCGCTCGGTTCGCTGCTGCAGGCCGGCGTCGGGACGATCGTCGCGTCGCCGTGGTTGTTCTACTTCCCGGCCGGTGTCCTGACCTTGCTCACCGTTTCGATGACGCTGATGGCCGACGGGCTGCGCGACGCGCTGGATCCCAACGCCGCCAACCCCACCGTCGCCGAACCGGCACGGGCGGCCGACGCGGGAGGAGTCGCATGAGCCCGCTGTTGGCGGTGTCGGATCTGCGAGTCGCCTTCGGTTCGGAGGCGGGCCGGGTCGACGCGGTGCGCGGGCTCGACCTGACTGTCGAACGCGGCCGCACGCTGGCCATCGTCGGCGAATCGGGTTCGGGCAAGTCGGCGTCCGCGCTGGCAATCATGGGGTTGCTGCCCGACGCGGCGTCGGTCGCCGGGTCGGCGCGGTTGAACGGCCGGGAGTTGATCGGCCTCGACGACAAGGCGCTGTCGGAGATCCGCGGCAACGAGATCGCGATGATCTTCCAGGACCCGCTGTCCTCGCTGACGCCGGTGTTCACCGTCGGCGCCCAGATCGTCGAAGCGCTGCAGGCGCACCGGTCGATCGGCGCCGCGGCCGCCCGTGCGCGCGCCGTCGAGCTCCTCGAGGCGGTCGGGATCCCCGACCCGCACACGCGGGCGCAGGCCTACCCGCACCAGCTCTCCGGGGGTCAGCGGCAGCGGGTCATGATCGCCATGGCGATCGCCAACGAGCCCGACCTCATCATCGCCGACGAGCCGACCACCGCACTCGACGTCACCGTCGCCGGACAGGTTCTCCGACTGCTCACCACGCTGCAACACGAGACCGATGCCGGTCTGCTGCTCATCACCCACGACTTCGGCGTGGTGGCGCGCATCGCCGACGACGTGGTCGTCATGAACGGCGGCGACGCGGTGGAGCGGGCACCCGTCGAGGAGCTGTTCGACGACCCGCGCGATCCGTACACGGTGCGGCTGCTCGGTGCCGTGCCGCGCATCGACGGGCCGATGCGGGAACCATTGGCGCGCACCGACTCCGGGTCCGACGACGCGGAGGATGCGCCACCGCTGGCCGTCGACGACCTGGCCAAGACCTTCGCCGTCACGTCGCGGTTCCTGCGGCGGCGGACCGGGGAGGTGCAAGCGGTTAAAGGTGTCTCGTTCGATCTGGCCGCCGGGGAGACGCTGGCAATCGTGGGCGAATCCGGCAGCGGCAAGTCGACGACGCTGCACGAGATCATGGGTTTCACCCAGTCGCCGGGTGTGGTCACGATTGCCGGCGTCGACCCGGCTGCCACCCGCGGTCGGACCGCGCGAGCACTGCGGCGTGAGATCTCCATGGTCTTCCAGGATCCCGCCGGTGCGCTGGATCCGCGGTTGACGGCGCGCGATGTGGTGGCCGAGCCGCTGCGCGTGGCGGGGGTCTCCCGTGACGAGGCTTACGTGCGCGTGGCCGAGCTCTTCACCAAGGTCGGACTGGAACCCGACCACGGCGACCGGTTTCCGCGAGCCTTCTCTGGCGGCCAACGTCAGCGATTGGCCATCGCCCGCGCACTGGCCACCGCGCCGTCGGTGATCGCCCTTGACGAGCCGTTGTCGGCGCTGGACGTCTCAATTCAGGGCGACATCCTCGACCTGCTGCTCGAGGTCCAGGAAAACACCGGTGTGGCTTACCTCCTCGTCGCACACGATCTGGCCGTCGTGCGCAAGATCGCCCATCGGGTGGCGGTGATGAAGGCCGGGGAGATCGTCGAAATCGGCCCCACCACACAGGTTTTCGGGCACCCGCAGCATCCCTACACGCGTGAGTTGATCAGTGCCGTGCCGCCGTTGGACCCGCGGCGCGCCCGCATTGCGGTGCCGGCGACGGGTGTGCCGGGGACGAGGGAGCCGACGATGGGGGCGCCGGAAGCGACGGAGGCGGATTCATGAGGAAGCGATTGGTGGCCGTGCGGTTGCTTGCCGTGCTGTTGGTGGGTACGACCATCGGTGCATGCGGCGTCGACCTCTCGGCCACCAGCACGGTCGAGCCGGGGAAGGCGCAGCTGAACGAGCAGCCGCGCGAAAAGCTGCGTGATGGCGGGAGTCTCACCACGGCGCTGACCGAGATCACGCCGCAGTGGAACAGCTTTCACGCCGACGGCACGGCGTACACCCTCGCACTGTGGCGCTGGTACAACCCGGTGCTGGCGTATTTCTCACCAGACGGGAAGTACTCCTTCAACCGGGACTACCTCACCGACGTGACCAAGGCGGTGGTCGACGGCCGGACCGTCGTCACCTACACGATCAATCCACGGGCGACCTACAACGACGGGACGCCCATCGATTGGCGCGCGTTTGCGAACACCTGGCGGCTCAACAGCGGTGCCGATGTGCGCTACGCGGCGAGCAGCACCGACGGATATGACCAGATCGAATCGGTGACCCGCGGCGTCGACGCCAAGCAGGCCGTCGTCCGATTCCGCGGTATCTGGGCGTGGCCGGACGGGCTGTTCAACAACCTGGTCCACCCGAAGATCGTCACCCCGGATGACTTCAACCGCTCCTACCTCAAGAATCCGCGCGCCGACCTGGGGGCGGGCCCCTACACCGTCGAGTCCTACGACCCCAACGCCAAGACCGTGGTCTTCACCCGCAACCCCAAGTGGTGGGGTCATCGCGGCAAGCTCGACCGCCGGGTGTTCCGTCAGATGGAGCCGCAAGCGGCGATCAACGCCTTCCGCAACGGCGAGCTCGATGCCACCGGCGTCGGCAGCAAGGACAACCGGGCGCAGGTCATCACCATGAGTGGGATCGACGTGCGGGTGTCGGCCACGCCGGCGAACTCGCTGCTCGTCGTCAATCTGGCCACCCCGGCGTTGCGCGACGCCCGGGTGCGCGAGGCGGTGCTGCGCGGTATCGACCGGGAGATCCTCGCCCGCATCCGGTTCACTGGTCTCGGCTACACCGAGGAGTTGCCGGGGTCGTTCCTGCTGTTCCCGTTCCAGCCGGGGTACCGGGACAACCTGGGCACGACCGTCACCCATGACCAGGACCGGGCCCGTCGACTGCTCGACGAGGCCGGGTGGGTCGTCGGGGCCGACGGGGTGCGCCACCGCGGCGGCCAACGGCTCGCGCTGACGCTGCCGATTCTCGGCGACGACGCGACGTCGTCGAATCTCGCGCGGGCGATGCAGGCCATGCTGAAGCAGGTTGGGATATCGCTGGCGATCCAGGTGCGGCCCAGCTCGGATTTCTCCAAGGTGATTCAAGACAAAGAATTCGATGTATTCATGATGGGATTCAGTTCGAGCGATCCTTTTGGGGTCGCGTACCTCTGCCAAATCTGGTGCTCGAATTCTCAGCTGAACCGATCTGGCGCGGGTTCCCCGGAATTGGATGCGCGCATCCGGCGGGTGCAACAAATCGCGGACCCAAACGCCCAGATCAGGGCGGCGAACGACGTCGAAGCGGACGCTTTCCGGCAGTATTCGAATCTGCCGTTGACCAACGGCCCGACCATGGTCGCGGTCAAGCGCAAACTCGCCAACTATGGCGCCGGGATGTTCTTCGTCGGGCCGGTCGAGGACATCGGCTGGGAGGAGTAGCGTTCCCGGTGTGGGACGAGTGTCCCGCACATCTGCCGTTGGGGCGTTTTTCGTTCTCTCCGCTACTACCATTTATCCATGCCGTTCGAATGGCCGTTGGTGCGGAGAGCCGACGAATTCCAGGTGATTCGAGATGCGCTGCAAGCCGAGTCGGATAGTTGCGGCATCATCCTCACCGGGGAATCCGGAGTCGGTAAGACGACGCTGGCCCGAATGGTGACGTCGGAGCTCGGTGGCGCCCGATGGGTGGCCGGCACGGAGTCGGCCCGCACGATTCCGCTCGGCGTCTTCGCCCACCTGGTCGGGCCGTCGGCGACGAGCGACCCGGTCGCCTACCTCGCCGCCGCGCGGCAGTCGCTGCTGGCCGAAGGGCAGGCAATCATCGGCGTCGACGATGCGCACCTGCTCGACGAGTTGTCCGCGACCCTGCTGCACCAACTCGCCATCGATCGTGCGGTGCGCATCGTCGCGACCGTCCGGAGCGGGGAAGCCGTGCCCGACGCGGTGACGTCGCTGTGGAAGGACCGGCACCTGTTGCGGATGACGCTCGACCCGTTCAGCAAGCAGCAGAGCGTCGAACTGGTCGAGTCGGTCCTGGGTGGGCGACTCGAAGGCCTCTCGGCCGACCTGATGTGGGATGCATCGGGGGGCAACGCGCTGTTCCTGCGGCACCTCGTCGATGGCGCGATCGAGGCCGGGACCCTGCGCGAGCACAACGGCGTCTGGCAGTTGCGCGGCCGCACCGCGATCACCTCGGAGCTGGCGTCGTTGTTGGAAGGACGGATCGACCGGCTCGACGACGAGGTGCTCAGCGTGCTGCAGTACCTGAGCCTGTGCGAGCCGGCGTCGCTGGACGCGCTGGTGGAACTGACCGGTGAGGCTGCGGTGGAACGCGCCGAGGCGCTCGGTGTGGTCCGGATCGCACGCGAGGGCCGAACGCTGCGGGTGCTCTACACCCACCCCTTGTTCGGTGAGGTCATCCGCCGCCGTCTCGGCTCCCTCGCCGCCCGCCGGCTGCGCGGCAAGCTGGTGTCGGTCTTGCAGGCGCAGCCGGTTCGGACCGCCGCGGACCGCATTCTGATCGCCGACTTGGGGCTCGATTCCGACGTGGACATCGCCGGTGACGATCTGGCGGCGGCGGCGCGCGAAGCGCTGACCCTGGCGAACATCCCGATGGCGCAACGCTTCGCCCAAGCCGCGGTCGACGCCGGGGAAGGACTCGGCGCCGTCGAGCCGTTGGCCCGCGCGTTGATGTGGCAGGGCCGGGCCGACGAGGCAGAGGCGGCACTCGCCGGTTTCGACCCCGACGGGTTCGACCAGGTCGAGCTCATCCGATGGGGACTGTTGCGGATCGGCAACCTGTTCTGGGCCGTCGGTGACGCCGCACAGGCCAAGGCGGTGCTCGACCTCGTCGGGAGCCGGGTGACCGAGCCGGCGCTCGCACTCATCGTCAAGGGCGTGGCGTCGGCGATGGCGCTGTTCACCAACCGCCTCGACGAGGCGATCACCTTGTCCGACGAGGTGCTCGGCGATCCGTTGGCGACACCGTGGGCGGTGGAATGGGCGGTATTCGGCGGCAGCCTGTCGCGTGCGCTGAGCGGTCGGGGCGACGAGGTGGCCCCGCTTGCGGCCAAGGCGCGCGAGGCCGAGCGGGTCACCGATGGACTACTCCGGTTCCCCGCGGGATTCGGCGAGATCTTGGCGTTAACCCTGCCGGGGCACCTCGCCGACGCAGAGGCGGCGGCACAGCACTACCTCGACTTCTCCTCGGCCGGGCACTACCTCGGGTGGGCACTGTCGGGCATTCACGCCGCCGAGGTCGCGGTGATGCGGGGCGACCTCAAAGGGGCGACCGAACGGCTCGACCAGACTCTTGCCGCGCTCGGCGAGGAGGGGACGGCGGCGTCGTGGAGCTACCCCGCCTTCATGCTGCAGGTCATTGCGTTGGCCGGCCTTGGTCAGGGTGATGCCGCAGGCGAGGCGCTGGCCACCGCCCGCGCGTTCTACGACGAGCACGTCGCGGTTTTCGGGCCGACCCTCGACGTGGCCGCCGCATGGCAGGCGGCCGGTTCGGGGATGTACTCCCGCGCCGCGGAGCTGGCGGTGACGGCTGCCCAGAATGCTGCTGCCTCAGGGCAATTCGCGATCGAGGCCGAGGCCTGGCATCTGGCTGCGCGATTCGGCGACGGGGCAGGGGCGCAACGGCTGGCCGAGCTCGCCGGTCGGCTCGACGGACCGTTGAGCGACGTCTACGCCAGGCATGCCCGGGCGGTCGTCGACGGGGATGCCGCGGTGCTCGACGAGGTATCCGACGAATTCACCGCATTGGGGTTCAAGCTGGCCGCCGCCGACTCGTCGGCGCAGGCGAGTGTGCTTCATGCCGACAGCGGCGCCCGGTCGGCGTCGGTGGCCGCGGCGTCGCTGGCGAATCGGCTCGCGGCGGAATGCGGTGGGGCGCGGACCCCGGCGTTGGTGACTGCGGCCCAACCGCTGCCGCTGACCGCGAGGGAACGCGAGATCGCCAACCTCGTCGCGGCGGGGTTGAGCAACAAGGAGATTGCCGATCGGCTGTTCGTCTCGGTGCGCACCGTCGAAGGGCATGTCTACCGAGCGTGCACCAAACTCGACGTCGCCGACCGCTCCGAGATTGCGGAGCTCATTCGCGGCGGGCACTGAGGGCCCAGTCGGCAGAAATGAGGGCCCAGTCGGCAGAAATGAGGGCCCAGTCGGCGGGATTTAGGGCCCACTCGGCGGAGGGGAGAGCTGGTCGTCGAGCCAGTCGAACATGCGCTCGTCGGTCAGCGACCGCGCCATCGGCTGGCAATGCCAGCTGGCCCCCTCGGCGGTGGTGAACCGGACGACGGTGGCGAGGCCGTCCGCACAGCGGGCGGCCAACTCGTCGGATTGGCCGGGCCAGAACTGCTCGTCGTCGGGGTCGGTGATCAGCAGCGGCGTCGTGATCGATGCGGCCAGATCCGGGGTGATCCGGTACTCGCCAACGGCGGTGACCGTGTCGAAATCGGTGGCGTCCGGGTCCGCGGCGCGATACGGGCGGGCCCGCCAATCCCACATGCGCCGGGTGGCCGGGGACAGCTTCAACCCCATCGCCAGGTCCCGGTTGAACGCCTGCGCCTTGCCCGCATGGAGGAGGTCGGTCAGGTGCTTGGGCAGATGCTTCGTCCACGAGGCCGCCACGTCGACGACGCCGGGATCGGCGATGGCCGCGGCATAGCGGTGGTCGAAGGCCAACGAGCGCGGCACCCAGTAGCCGGCCTGGCTGATCCCGTACAGCGCCAGGCGGTTCGGGTTGACGCCGGGCAGCGTCAGCACGTGGTCGGTGACCGGGGTCTGTACCGCCTCCCAGTCGGGGCGGAAGCCGATGCCGCGTTCGAACAGCATCGACTGTTGGCCCGGACCGTCGTAGAGGACGACGCCGTAGCCGCGGGCCAACGCTCCGAATGCCGCGGCCGACCACAGCGCCGACACCGACCCGTCGCTGCCGTTGATGACCACCAGGGTCGCGCCGGTGTGCCCGTGCGTCGGCGTGAGGTACCAGCCCGGAAGGGTCGACCCCTCGTACGGGATGGACAGCCGCGCCACGTCGAAGTCGCCGTGGTCGAGGAACTTCTCCCACGCCGCCCGGTGCTCGGCGAAGACCGGCATCCGCTGCGCGTCGTCGGCGATGCCGTCGAGGCCGTCGAAGGCCTGCGACAAGTAGTTCGCCGCCCGCAGGTAGGCCGAAGCGGCGCTCACCCGGTGCCCGGATCGGCTCGACCCATCGGCGGCAGCGACGAGGCGGCGGCCCAGGGCCAGCCACGCGTTCGACCACTCCTCGTCGTGGTCGTCGCGGCAGCCGGCAATGGTGGTCAGCACCTCGCCGACATCGGCACCGCCAGAAGCGCAGTACCCCAACAGGAGTCGCACGGCGAAGTCGCGCCCGTCGTCGGCGTAGAACCCATCCGGGTAGACGGAGTGGCTGGTGTGGCGGTGGTTCATCGGCGGCCTTCCGACGGCGGTGCGACTCATCGTACGAGGCGCCCGGGCCGCTCGTGCCGGTTACGCGTGCACGTGCGGGCCGGCCCAGGCGGGCAGCGGATCGGGGAAGTCGGCCCAGGCCGTCGGGCCGGCCGCCCACTCGTCGTCGGTGAGCAGGGCCTCGGACAGCAGCCGGGCGGGCTCACTGCGGTCGAGGTGCACGCCGATGAACACGATCTCCTGTCCGGGGCGTTCGTCGGTGTTGGTCCACGGTCCGGCGGCCTCGATGAACAGGTTGGGGCCGGCTTGCGACCAGATGGCCGCCAGATCCGGGCGGGTGGCCACCCAGCAGAACCCCTTGCTGCGCAGGATTCCGCGCAGGCCGTCGAGCGCCGCCGCGAGCCGCTGCGGGTGGAAGGGCCGGTCGGCGCGGAACACGGTGCTGCCGATGCCGTACTCCTCGGTCTCGGGGGTGTGCGCGTTGGTCATCTCCTCGGTCCAGCCGGCGAGCTGGCGCGCGGCGTTCACGTCGAAGCGCCCGGTGCCCAGGACTTGGTCGAGGTCGATGTCGCCGCGGGTCACCCGGATGATTTCGGCGTGGGGGTTGAGGCGGCGGACGGTTGCCTCGGTCGCACCGGCGACGGCTTCGGTGACGAGGTCGGTCTTGGTCAGCGCTATGACGTCGGCGAACTCGACCTGGTCGACGAGGAGGTCGGCGATGTTGCGGGAGTCGCCGTCGCCGGCCTGGAGCTCCCGCTCGGCAAGCTGTTCGCCCTTGGTCAGCTCGCCCAGGAACGTGGCGGCGTCGACGACGGTCACCATGGTGTCGAGGTGAGTGAGTGAAGAGAGCGAGAAGCCGTCGTCGAACTCCCAGTCGAAGGTGGCGGCGACCGGCATCGGCTCGGAGATTCCGGTCGATTCGATGACGATGTGGTCGAACCGCCCGTCGGTGGCGAGGCGGGCCACCGATTCGACGAGGTCCTCGCGCAGGGTGCAGCAGATGCATCCGTTGGTCAGCTCGACGAGCCTCTCCTCGGTGCGGTCCAGTGCGGCGGTGCCGGCCAGCGGGCCGTCGACGAGCTTGGCGTCGATGTTCACCTCGCTCATGTCGTTGACGATGACGGCGACGCGCAATCCGCCGCGGTTGGCGAGGATGTGGTTGAGGAGGGTGGTTTTGCCGGCGCCGAGGAAACCGGATAGCACGGTGACAGGGGTGCGGGACTGAGGACTCATCCCTTAATGATAACCGTTATCAATAAGGATGAAAGAGCGGCCCCATCAGCCGGGGGAGACGGCGCTGCTGTTCACCGCGTCGACGGCGCTGGCGAAGGTCTTCACCCGATGGCGCCCGACGTCGTAGCCGGTGCGCCCCAGCATGGCATCGCGGAACTGCGGGTGCACCCGCGACGCCAACGGGACCCACCACGGCTTGTGGCTGCGCGGCAGGTCGGCGAGCAGACGGTCCGAGGCCGCGGTGAACACCGGGGCCAGGCGCAAGTAGTCGGGTCGGAACTCGCGCAGGTCGCGGTCGGCGAAGCGGCGGCGATGCACGTCGACGAGGGCCCGGGGAAGGTCTGCGTCGATGTGGGCGGAGACGCCGTAGAGCAGTCCCTTCATCACCGGGAGGTGCGGTCGTCGGGGGTCGTTCGTCTCGGCGGTGGACCAGGCGCGCTGCCAGGCCGGCTCGACCTCGGCGCCGGTCAGGTATCCGGTGAGATTCCGTTCGTAGTACTCGTGGAACACCGGGATCAGGGCCAGGACCCAGTCGGGGTTGTCGAGGGCGATCGGCGGGCACTTCGGTGCCGCACCGTGGGTGATTCCGCTGGCGGCGGTGATCATCTCCTCGGTGACGTACTGATAGACGCGTGCAAACCACTGCTTGGGATCGTCGTCGTCGGCCAGTTCGTCGGCGAGTGCGCGCTGGGTCCGCAGCGACTCCTGCGCGTCGGCGAGGAGTTGCTCGAATCCGGCCGAGCCCACGGGGTGGCGCGTCCCCATGGGGAGGGGCGGCGCAGGCTCGTCGTCGAGACGGGCCGACGACGCCTGCTCGGCGAGCAGGTCGAGCGATTCGTCGACCTGCGTGCGGATGATCCGGCACAGCAGGTGCGACAGCGGCGGGCTGATCAGCCGCATCGACACCTGCCAGGTGAACTCGGTACGCCCGTCATCGGTCGCGGAAAACCGCTGCACGCCTTGATGACTCAGCAGCATCGGCCCGCCGTCGTACACGCGGTACCGGAACTCGCGGGCCGGGTCGGCGTATTCGACGACTTCGCGCAGCTTGCGCTTCCCGTCGGGCAGGGTGATGACGCGCAGGGTGCCGGCGGTGTCTGGACGGTCGCCGGGACCGGGCTCGGCGAGGTCGACCCGGGCCGTCGACCACGAGCGCATGAGGTCGGGATCGGTCGCCAGCCGCCACGCGGTGGCCGGCGGGCAGTCGAGGATCCGGGACAGGGTGAACTCGGCGGTCATGCGACGCTGTCCATCCGGTTCTCGTCGGCGGCGCGGTAGCGGGCGCCGACGATCTTCGGGTCGGTCAGGTCGATCCCCAACCGCCAGGTGACCAGCCGCAGTTCGCGGCGCGCGACGGTGCGCTCGGACCCGAGCAGGCCGATCGCCCGGACCAGCTCGCGGGATCGGACCACCGGGCGGGCCAGGTCGACGAGGTGGTGCAGCGGCGTGGAGCGCAGTCCCATTGCGGTGGCGATCTCGGCGTCGACCCATCGAGTCGACACGGCGGCGAACACCGGTCGCAGGAACGGTTTCGTCACGAGGTGGAAGGCATTGTTGAGCGGGCCCGGCAGGCCCAGGTCGGCGCGGTACCCGTCGTCGAGCAGGGCTCGTACCAGGGTCTTGGCGTCCTCGTGGGGCTGCAGTTGGAACTCGCGGGAGATCCGCCAGATCCGCATGGCGTCCTCGTAGCTGGTCGGCAGCAGGTTCTCCTCGACGCCGATGACCCATCCGATCCACCGCCAGAGGTGGGTGATGGCCTCGAGGTCGGCCCGCGAGTAGTGGATGCCGAAGTCTTTGGCGATGTGCAGCGGCAGGGCCAGGAAACCCGCGGTGATGGTCAGCTGCGCGTAGGTCTGGTTGATCGGGACGCCCCAGGCGTCGTCGTCCCAGTCGTTCGCGGCATGCAGGTGGTGGCGCACCATTGCGTGGACCAGGCGGATCCGCAGGGTCTCCACCCAGCCCCCGGCCCCGACGTCCATCAGCCCGGGCGCGGTGGCCAGGGTGACCCAGCGGGCCGTCGCCTGGACCCGGTCCCAGGTCCCCTCGGTCAGGCGCCCGGTGGCGGCGAGCGGGCGGGTGAAGCCGCGGGCCTGATAGCCGTAGATCAGCGATTGGTACAGCGTGCTCGACTGCAGCGACCCGAAGCGCCACCAGGCGTCGGCGCCGGCTCGGGCCAGCGCCGGGTCGAACCAGGCGGGTGGGGTGCTCGCGTGCTCGAGGAAGGCGCGGAACTCGGGCGCCCCGGCGAGCAAGGTCGGGTCGACGAGGCTGGGGTCGTCGAGCGCGGAGACGATGTCGGTCCACCGGTGCGCGGCCCCGGAGAACAGCTCGGTGATCACCGCGTCGGCCCGCGGGTCGCCGACGAGGAGTCCCTGCGCCATGGCGTGGACGTGGTCGGGGTGGTGGGCGGCCACCTCGTCCCAGTTCTGTGCGCCGGTGATGGTGGCCGCCGTTGCCGAAGACACGGTTGCAGTCATAAAGACAGTGTGTCTTTTACATTGGCGGGCGTCAAGAATGCCGTCGGCGTGGCGCGGGGACAAGACATCAGGGCCCAGTCGGCGAGGATGAGGGCCCAGTCGGCGAGGATGAGGGCCCAGTCGGCGAGAAAGAGGGCCCAGTCGGCGGAAGGGAGAGGGTCAGCCGAGGCCGGCGAAGCCCGACCAGACGAGCAGGAACAGGTGGTCGACGACGTCGGACCGACTGACCGTACGCGTGGTCGACCACCATGCGATCGTCGTCGAGATGGCGCCGACGAGGGCATGCGCCCACGTCGCGGCGGGCGCCTCGTCGCGGCCGCGCGCCCGGAATCCCTCGGTGAGGATCGAGGTCAGCGCGTCGACCACGACTCCGTCAGCCGACGGGGTGGTCGGCAGCAGGTGCGCCGACAGTGCCCGGGCGAGTTCGGGTTCGTCCTCGAACCACCCGGCCAAAATGTCGATGGCGGCACGGGTCTGATCGGCCGGATCGGTGATGCCGCCGATGATCGCGCCAAGCCGTTCGACGATGAGGCGGGCATGTCGGTTGGCCAGGGCGGTGAGCAGCGCGTTGCGGTCGGCGAAGGAGGCGTAGACCGCCGACCGGGTGAGTCCGGCGGCCGCTGCGACATCGGCCAACCCGACGTCGGGCCCCGACTCGCGGATCGCGGCTTCGGCGGCGTCGAGCAGTTGTGCCCGCCGCTGCTTCTGATCGACCGGCGGACCGGGTGGGCGGCCCCGGCCGCGTCGTACTCGTGTCTGCTCGGCCATCGTCGTCCCAGGTTAGTCGTCACTCCTGCGGCATGATGGGGACATGGCCGATGCACCCGCGAACGTCATCTTCATCCACTGGCACGACCTGGGTCGGCACCTGTCCTGCTACGGCGCGCAGGGGGTGGTGAGTCCGACGCTGGATCGGATGGCCGAGGAGGGGATCCGGCTCACCGACGCCCACGCGACGGCGCCGCTCTGCTCGCCGGCGCGCGGTTCGCTGTTCACCGGGCAATACCCGCACCGCAACGGTCTCATCGGGCTGGCCCACCACGGTTTCGGTTACCGCGAGGGCACCCGGACGTTGCCGTCACTGCTGGGCGCGGCCGGCTACCGCACCGTGCTGATCGGGATGCAGCACGAGAGCACCGACCCGACGAGCCTCGGCTTCGACACCGTCGACGTCTCCGATTCCCGTTGCGACTACGTCACCGACGAGGCCATCTCCTGGCTGACCCGCGAAGGGGTCGACGACCAGCCGTTCTTCCTCACGGCCGGGTTCTTCGAGACCCACCGCCCCTATCCCGACGACGAGTACGACCACCCGGACCCGACGACCATCGGGGTGCCCGACTTCCTCCCGGACACCCCCGATGTGCGCGCCGACCTGGCCGGGCTGCACGGCAGCATCACCAAGGCCGACGCCGCCGTGGGCCGCCTCCTGGACGCGGTGGCCCGGGCCGGGCTCGACGCCAACACCTGGATCGTCTTCGCCACCGACCACGGCGTGGCCTTCCCCCGCGCCAAGTCGACCCTCTACGCCGAGGGCACCGGGATCGCGATGATCATCCGCCCGCCGAACGGCGGTCCGACGGGCCTCGTCTACGACGGCCTGTTCTCCGGCGTGGACCTCGCCCCGACCCTGCTCGACCTGCTCGGCCAGCCGATTCCCGACGAGGCCGACGGGGTGTCGCACGCGGGCGCGTTCCGTGGCAGCGGAGATTCCCCGGTCCGCGACGAGCTGTTCACCGAGAAGACCTATCACGACGCCTTCGACCCGATCCGGGCCGTGCGCACCAAGGATTTCAGCTATATCGAGAACTATGCGCCGCGCCCGGAGCTAGTGCTGCCCCTCGACATCGCCGACTCCAGTTCGGCGCGCTCGCTCGACCCCCGCGCCACGATCGTGCCGCGCGCCCGCCACGAGCTGTACGACCTGCGTTTCGATCCTCGTGAGCGAAACAATCTGGCCGGTGATCCGCTCTACACCGAGATCGCGGCGGGCCTGGCCGGACGGCTGGCCCGCTGGCGCTCCGAGACCGGTGACGAACTGCCCGAAGACGCGGTCGGGACCGCTGTTGCCGAGCGCTTCATGCGCGCCTGGGCGAATCGTTCCAAGACTATCGACCCAGGTGAGGAGGCCTTGCCGTCGCGCCGGCCGCTCGGCGCGCGTCGAGAGCTGGCCGGCGGCCTGACGGTCGGGCGGACGACGGAGTCGCACACCGATTCCGGCGCCGGGTAGGCGTCGCAAACCCCACCCCGGCACCACCTCGCCCGCGATCGGCGTTTCGCCCGCGCTGGTTCTAAATCCGGCGTCGCGCGGGGTGGCGACTCCCGTCGTATCGTTCCCCGCGTGACCGACGCAAAGCCCTATCTCGTCTGCGCGAGCCAGCGCAGCGGCAGCACCCTGTTGGTGGAGTCGTTGGCCGCCACCGGTGTGGCCGGGCGGCCCGCCGAGTTCTTCCAATACTTCGCTTCCTCGTCGCTGGCGCCGCAGCCACTCGAGTGGTTCGCCGGCGTCGACGACGAGCAGATCGTCGGTGGCCTCGCGGCGACCGACCAGGGGACCGTGGATGTGCGGACCGCGCAGCAGTGGCGCGCCGACGTGGTGGCGGCGGGCCGCACCGACAACGGCGTCTGGGGCGGCAAGCTCATGTGGAACCAGACCCCGCTGTTGATCGCGCGGACCCGCGTCGCGTCCGGGTCGCTGCGCACCGCGCTGCGGTGGCTGTTGGGGACCGACCCGGTGTTCGTGCACGTCCACCGCGACGACCTGATCGGCCAGGCGGTGTCGATGTGGCGGGCGGTGCAGACCCGCGTCTGGCGCGACAGCCCGGAGCCGGAGGGCCTGCACCTGGAGGGCGTGCCCGACGAGGAGGCCTTCTACAACGCCGAGGGCATCGCGCATCTCGCCGGGATCCTGGCCGACCAGGAGCGCCGCTGGCGGACCTGGTTCGACGAGGAGGGGATCGAGACCGTCGACATCGAGTTCGGCGAGCTCACCCGCGACCCGACCGGGACGACCGGCCGCGTCCTGGCGGCCCTCGGCCTCGATCCGGCGCTCGCGCCCCCGCCGTCGCTCAAACCACAGTCCAACGCCCGGTCCAAGGAGTGGGCGCTGCGCTATCGAACCGATGCCGACCGGAACGGATACCCGAGATGACCACGTCGACGACGACCGTCGATCCCGCGATCGACCACATCCCCGCCCTGCGGATCCTCGAATCCGAGGCCGTCCACATCATCCGCGAGGTGGTGGCCGAACTGGAGAACCCGGTGCTGTTGTTCTCCGGTGGCAAGGACTCCATCGTGTTGCTGCACCTGGCGGAGAAGGCGTTCCGCCCGCACCCGCTGCCGTTCCCGATCCTGCACGTGGACACCGGCCACAATTTCAGCGAGGTCATCGCCTTCCGTGACAAGCGGGTGACGCCGACCGCGGCGCGCCCGGACGGCATCCGGCTCATCGTCGCGTCGGTGCAGGAATCCATCGACACCGGCCGCGTCGAGGAACCCGACGATCCGTCGGGGTCGCGCAACCGGCTGCAGACGCGCACGCTGCTCGACGCCCTGGAGCACTACAAGTTCGACGCGGCCTTCGGCGGGGCCCGCCGCGACGAGGACCGGGCCCGCGCGAAGGAGCGCGTGTTCAGCTTCCGCGACGAGTTCGGCCAGTGGGATCCGCGCGCCCAGCGCGCCGAGCCGTGGTCGCTGTACAACGGCCGTATCCGCCGCGGCGAGTCGGTCCGGGTGTTCCCGCTGTCGAACTGGACCGAGTTGGACATCTGGCGCTACATCGAACTGGAGAACATCGAGTTGCCGCCGATCTACTTCGCCTCGCAGCGCGAGGTGTTCACCCGTGACGGGATCCTGCTGACCGCGTCGCCGTTCACCCACCCGCGGCCCGACGAGAAGGTCGCCACCGAGTGGGTCCGCTACCGGACCGTCGGCGACCTGACCATCACCGGTGCCGTCCGCTCCACCGCGACGACGCTGCCCGAGGTCATCGCCGAGGTGGAGGAGGCCACGGTGTCGGAGCGAGGCGAGACCCGCGCCGACGACCGGACGTCCAGCGCGGCCATGGAAGACCGCAAACGGGAAGGCTATTTCTGATGACCGCGACCACCACTGCCGCCGATCGGCAATTCCTGCGGCTGGCCACGGTCGGCAGCGTCGACGACGGGAAGTCGACCCTGATCGGCCGCATCCTGCACGACACCGGCAGCCTGCCGAGCGACCACATCGAGTCGGTCACCGACCAGCAGGGCCAGCTCGACCTCGCGGCCCTGTCGGACGGGCTGCGCAGCGAACGCGAGCAGGGCATCACCATCGACGTGGCCTACCGGTTCTTCTCCACCGAGCACCGCAGCTACGTGCTGGCCGACACCCCCGGCCACGAGCGTTACACCCGCAACACCTTCACCGGTGCCTCCAACGCCCATGTGGCGGTGGTCCTCGTCGACGCCCGTCACGGGGTGCAGCGCCAGACCCGCCGCCACGCCCGGATCGCCGCCCTGGTCGGCGTGCCGCACGTCGTGGCCGCGGTCAACAAGATCGACCTCGTCGACTATTCGGCGGAGCGCTTCGAGGAACTGCGGGCCGAGCTCGACGAGCTGGCCCTGCAGGTCGGGATCGGCGAGATCACTGCCATCCCGGTCGCCGCCAAGGCCGGCGACAACGTCGTGCACCGCTCGTCGTCGACGCCCTGGTACGACGGTCCCACCCTGCTGGAGTATCTCGAGGACGTGGAGTTGGCCGCGCCGTCGCCGCAGCCGGGGGAGCTGCGCCTGCCGGTGCAGCTGGTGTCGCGGCCCAGTGAAGGACACCGCCGCAGCTACAGCGGTCGGATCGTCGCCGGCACGGTCGCGGTGGGCGATGAGATCACGGTGCTGCCGTCGGGCAGCCGCAGCACCGTCGTGGCACTCGACACCCTCGACGACGGTCGGGCGGTCGGTGTGGCCGGGTTGTCGGTGTCGATCCAGCTCGCCGACGAGATCGATGTGTCGCGCGGCGACGTGATCGTGTCGGGACGCGCGGACGCGCACCTGCCGGTCGTGGCCCGGGAACTGTCGGCGACGGTGTGCTGGCTGGCCGAGAAGCCGCTGCGCGCCGGCGACCGCGTCGCCCTCAAACACGGTTCGACGACGGTGCGCGCCACCGTCCAGTCGCTGGATCGGCGGCTCGACCCGGACAGCCTGATCGAGCAGGTCGGCCCGGGCGAACTCGTCCTCAACGACATCGGCACCGTCACGCTGCGCACCTCCTCGGTGGTGCTCGCCGACACCTACGAACAGAACCGGGACGGCGGCGCGTTCGTCCTCATCGACGAGGCGTCCAACGACACCGTCGGGGCCGGCACCATCGACGAGGCGCGCGAGGTCGTGCCCGGTCGGGCCACCCGCAACGACATCAAGTGGCATCCCAGTTCGCTGGCGCGCGACGAGCGCTGGCGCAAGACCGGCCAACGCGGCGCGACGGTCTGGTTGACCGGGCTGCCGGCGTCGGGCAAGTCGACGGTCGCGGTGGTGCTGGAGCGGCTGCTCGTCTCGCAGGGCCGGGTCGCCTACCTGATCGACGGCGACAATATCCGCCACGGCATCTCCGACGACCTCGGATTCTCACCCGGCGACCGGGCCGAGAACATCCGGCGCGTCGGGCACCTGGCCCGGCTTTTCGCCGACGCCGGTGTCATCGCCGTCGCATCGATGGTGTCGCCGCTGCGCTCGGACCGTGACATCGCGCGCGAGTTGCATGCCGCCGCCGGACTCGACTTCGTCGAGGTCCACGTGGCGACGCCGGTCGCCGAATGCGAGCGGCGCGACCCGAAGGGTCTGTACCGGCGTGCCCGTGAGGGATCGCTGCGCGGGTTGACCGGGGTGGACGCACCGTACGAGAAGCCGACCGATCCGGATCTGCGGTTCGACACCACCGGCGCCGACGTCACCGAGTTGGCGCAGCGGATCGTCGACCTCCTCGTCGAGCGGGGTGTCGTCGCGGCGTCCTAGACTCACCGCATGGAACCGTTCGTCGCCCCCGACGGGGACCCGCGCTGCGCGTGGGCCGGTGGCGCACCGGAATTGCTCGCCTACCACGATGCCGAGTGGGGTTTCCCGGTCGGCGATGACACCAGGCTGTTCGAGAAGATCTGCCTCGAGGGGTTTCAATCCGGCCTGAGCTGGCGGACGATCCTCAACAAGCGGGACGCGTTTCGGTCCGCGTTCGCCGGATTCGACTTCCACGCGGTGGCGCGGTTCGACGAGCCGGACGTGGAGCGGATGCTCGCCGACCCGGGCATCGTGCGGCACCGCGGCAAGATCGAGGCGGCGATCAACAATGCCCGCCGCGCGGTCGAACTCGAGGCGGAAGCCGGATCGTTGGCGGCCTACGTCTGGCGGTTCGAACCCGACGCGGGGGAGGTCGGCATCCCGCAGACGAAGACGACGTCGGCCACGTCGGTGGCGCTGTCGAAGGATTTGAAGAAGCGTGGCTGGCGGTTCGTCGGGCCGACCACCGCGTTCGCGTTCATCCAGTCGATGGGGCTGATCAACGACCACCAGCACGCGTGCAAGACGCGTGCCGAGGTCGATGCGGCCCGCCAGGCGTTTACCCGGCCGGGGTAGTCAGGCCACCGCGGCGCGGTCGACCACCACCTCGGCGACGTCGACCGCGCGGTCGAGGAAGCCCTGGTCGTAGAGGAACGCGATCTGGTGCTCCAGCAGCACGAGCCGGTCCGGGTCGAGGGACACGTCGAGTTCGGCGGCCAGGCCGGGCGCGAATGATCGGTCGAGCAGTTCCTCGGCGACGCCGACTTCGGCCGCGATGATCCGACGGGCCGCGTCGGCCTGGGACTGCGCCCAGACGGCGGCCGCGGTCGTCTCGTCGAGGATCGCATCCACGATGGACGGGTCGGCCCGGAGGAGGTCGCCGGTGACGCTGAGCGTCAACGGGCGCAGGTTCGACGACAACCGCGGGTCGGTGTGGGCCGTCTCGCCGGCCTCCACGACGGCGGTGGCCCCGGTGAACGCCTCGGTGATCGGGCGGTTGGCGCCTTCGGCGAAGATCGCGTCGACCCGTCCGGACAACAACGCCGCGCTTTCCTCGCGCTGGAACCCGAGCATGAACGCGGCGTCCCACAGCGTTGCGACGGCGGTGTCGCGCGAGGTCGAGTCCGACGCGAAACTGCGCCCGATCTCGATGTCACGCAACTCCACGTCGTCGAGGGTCAGGCCGGCGGTGCGCACCGCCCGGGTGACGCCCTGCAGAACCGTGGCGCGCCAGAAATCGACGGGATCGTTGAGTCGTCGCGGAATCCCGATCACCTTGCCGCGCAGGTCTTCTGCGGACGTGATCCCGGATTCCGGCCGCGCGAGCAGTGCCGCGTTGGACGGGGCGACCGACAGCCCGATGATGGCGACGTCGGCGCCGCGGGAGGCCGCGACGAGCGGCGGGATGTTCCCGCCGTGGCGGACCGACCGGGGCTGGGCCTGGGTGAAGTGGGTGGTCCGGGTTTCCTCGTCGTGGGCGGTGGCCAGCGAGCGGAACGCCGTGTCGAGGCCGGTCAGCCGCTCGGTCAGCCGACCCGTGCTGACGGCGAGGGAGAACGCGGTCGGGACCGGGCACCGGGTGAACCAGACGTCCGCGCTCACGACGCCACCTCGGCACGGTCGGCCAGCAGTGCGGCGACCCGCGGGAAGACGTGTTCGGCGAACCGCTTGGCCTCCCGCTCGGCCGGCTGGAACTGCAGCATGAACAGGGCGATCCCGGCGTCGTAGAACTCGACGAGCCGGGCGGCGATGTCGTCATAACTGCCGACGAGCCCGGCCGCCGTGCCGCCGTTGGTGCCGATGTGCGGGAACTTGCGGAAGGTCTCGAACATGACGGCCTTCGGGTCGGCGTTGGCGAAGACCCCCTCCAACGTGGGGGCGTCCTCCTCGGCCAGCCGCCAGAACAGCTCCAGTTCGCGTTGGGCCTCCTCGTCGGTCTCGCGGGCGATCACGAACGCCGAGAGACCGAACTCGATCGGGTCGCCGGTGCGCGGCCGGTCGGCGACGGAGGCGATCAGCTCGCGCACCACGTCGAGGGGCTGGCCGTTGATGAACCAGGCGTCGGCGCGCTTGGCGGCCAGGTCCCGCGCCGGCTCGGACTCGCCGCCGAGGTACACCTTCGGCTTGCGCGAGGGGTCGGCCGGGGCGAGCACGTAGTCGTCGATGGTGAAGTTGTCGCCCTGGTGGGTCACGTGCTCGCCGGCGGTCAGCGGCGCGACGATGGACAGCCATTCGTCGCCGTAGGCGTAGCGGTCGTCGTGATCGGCAAAGGTCACCCCTGCCTTCTCCAGCTCCGGTTTGTACCAGGCGTTGACCAGGTTGAGGGCGAACCGGCCGTCGGCGATCTCGGCGATCTGGGCGGCGATCTTGGCCAGGAACACCGGGTGGAACAGGTAGGGCTTGATCGCCGCGATGATCTCGATCCGGCTGGTGACGGCGGCCAGGGCGGCGGCGCCCGACCAGGCCTCCAGCTCTGCGAGCTCGTGCCCGTTCGGGTTCAGGTTGTGCTGGGCCACCAGCGTCGAGTCGTAGCCGAGGCGTTCGGCCTCGAGCACGTAGCGGCGGTTGAACTCCCAGCTGGCGTCGAATCGGTCGCCGGGGTAGTGCTGGGCGGCGAACGGGCCCCACACCGGGGCCCAGACACCGAAGCGCGGCCGGGCCAGATCGACGGGCCAGGGGGAGGACGGGCTGGTGAAGGAGCTGTGCGACATGCCGAAAACCTATCGGCGCCGCGAGCCGTCCAACACCTAACGATCACCCGGACTTTGACTGTCGCGCCGGAGATTCGGACGTGGTTCAATCTCCGGTCCGCCAGCCGCTCGGACCGGTTAGTCCACCCGGAATCGTTTGACGCGGCTCGTCGCGCCGGCGATCAAGGTGACGCGGCTCTTGGGGACGCCGAGATGCTTGGCGAGCAGGTGCGCCACCGCCTTGGTGGCTTTGCCCTCGGTGGCCGGTTCGCGCACATAGACGGTGAGCGCACCGTCGTCGGCAACCTCGACCAACGGCCCCTTGCGACTGTTCGGCTTGACCGTGACGACGATGGTTTCGCCGGTCACTCGATCACCAGTGCACGATGCCGCGACGACGATGGTTGAACTTCGTCCCGTTGTCGATGTTCGGGCCGGTGCGGTCCTCGTCGAGGCAGATCGAACGGAGCACGTTGTGGTACACCACGAGCCCATAGTAATTCGGCGCGGTGAGGATGCCGGTGGTCTTCGGTAGCAGGTTCGGGATCATTCCCGGATCGATGATGTCGCCGAAAAGCTGGGTCGCCGGGTCGGGTGCGCCGAGGCTCCAGACGAGCTCCACCATGTGGGCGGTCAGGCCGTAGGCGTAGTACGCCGCGGTGATCGTGTGCGAGACGGTCAGCTCCGACAGGGGCACAGTCTCGCGGAAGTCGAGGCCGTCGAGGTGGTTGCGGTGCAGGCCGATGATCGCCTCGATCGGCGCGCCGCCGACGTAGGGGATCATGTAGGAGACCTGCGAGAGGATCCACTCGGCGGTGTTGAAATCGGCCGGATCGGTGGGGATCGCGTTCTGATGCACGCGCGTGTTGCGCATGTACACCTCGAGTTGCCGCGTCACGTCCTTGAGCTGCGGGGCGATCTGCGGGTTCGTCTTGGCCAGGAAGTTCGACGTGCGGGTGACGATCCGCTTGAGGGGCAGGGTGCCGATGTGGCGGCAGTTCTCCGCGTCGGCGACTGACACCTCGTTGGCGACGTCGCGCAGCATCGGATGCACCGCCCAGGCGAAGCGCAGGTCCTTCTCGGCCTTGCCGGCGTTCTCCTTCTCGGCCTTGGTGACCGAGGCGATGCACGCCATCGTGAGGTTCACCGACATGCGCTTGTAGAGCTGGTTGACCCCTACCACGCCCAGGATGATGGGGATCGAGATGAGGGTGCCGAGACCGATCGGCCCGACGTCGAGCAGCTTGGGCACGCTGCGCCGGAAGATCGTCGCGGGAACCAGCACGGTGACGTAGAGGTAGGTGTAGACGGTTTCGACGGCTTGCGCCAGCGTGAGGTTGTCCAGGGAGATCGCGTGCGACGTTTCGCCGCTACGGATCCGAACCAGCTGGGTGACGATGAATTGGGAGATCGGGTCGCGGTACCGCATGATCGGGTCCGCGTCGCTGGCCCCCATGTCATAGGGGTGGTTGGACACCCACAACGTGGAGATCTTGGCCTTGCGCATGTCCGCGCGCGCCCTGGCCTTGATGGCCGGGGCATCCTTCTTGACCTGGGCGGGCAGGATCGGCAGCAGCGCGTCGAAGACTGATTCGAAGATGACGCCGAGGGTGGCGAACCGGGAACCGACGCACTCCTTCTTCGTCGTCGGGTCGAGGTTCGTCGGGATCGTGCTTCGTTGTTGTTGCTGCCCCGGCTGGGTCTGCTGCTGCTTCTGGGGCTGGGTCCTCTGCGGCGCGGCGGCGGCCAGTGGTCCGGCGTTTTCGACGACCGTGGCCGTGACCGACAGGCAAGGGGCCACGGAGACCCCGACGATCAGGCGCCGAACCGCTTGGCGTCCCGCCACATCGCGCTTCCTTGGCACTGCTCCACTCCCCTGTTCGCCCTCTTACCAGGGCGTTGTAAGCATCGTGCACCATTACGGAATGTCCGTTTTCACCGGGTCGGAACGGTGCACCTCGTCCGTGTCTTTCTACGTGGGCCGATGCGTGACCGAGGGTGTTCTAATCGCCACGAGCGCAACGGTGTTCGGGCATCCCGGTGATTCGTAACCTCATGGGCATGACGGACAGCGACGAGAAGCGCGGCCGACCGATCCGGCTCAGCGAGGACTGGTGGGCGACGATTGCGGGGATGACGCTGTTGGCCCTCGTCTTGGTCGGGGCGATCCCGGGAGGGTTGGTCCCGTGACCACGCGAGGGGAGGCAGCCCCGGTGTCGCTGCCCACCGAGAACGAGGCCATCACCGCCGCCGGCGCCGACCGGTCGTCGGGCGAGGCGGTCAACCGGGCCTGGCCGTGGCTGGTCGGCGGCGTGCTCGTCGTCGTACTCCTGGGCGCGCTCACCCGGTTCCTTGAGAGCAATGTGCCGGGCTGGCTGGAGAAGACCCCGTTCGAGCGGATCGGCGAGACGGTCGAGTTCCCGGTCTATGCGATCGCCCTGGGCCTGCTCGGCAACGTCGTGCTGACGAAGCTGGGTCTGCGCGAGAAGCTGGCCGCCGGCTTCCGGACCGAGTTCTTCATCAAGACCGGCGTCGTGCTGCTCGGCGCATCGATCAACCTCAAGGTGCTCGTCACCGCGGCCGGCCCGGCGATCCTGCAGGCGCTGGCGCTCATCACCGTCGTCTTCGGCTTCACCTGGTGGCTCAGCGGCGCGCTCGGCCTCGACGACAAGCTGCGGGCACTGCTCGCCTCGGCGGTCTCGATTTGCGGGGTGAGTGCGGCCATCGCCGCCGCGGGGGCGGTGCAGGCCCGCAAGGAGCAGATCGCCTATGCCGCGTCGTTGGTGATCGCCTTCGCCCTGCCGTCGATCTTCCTGCTGCCCTGGCTGGCGGACAAACTGAACCTGCCCGACGCGGTGGCCGGCGCGTGGATCGGCGGCAATATCGACACGACGGCCGCCGTGGCCGCCTCCGGCGCCATCGCCGGTGAGCAGGCGCTGCAGATCGCCACGATCGTCAAGACGACGCAGAACGCGCTGATCGGGATCGTCGCGATCGCGTTGACGCTCTATTTCGCGGTCAAGGTTGAGCGCAGCGGGGAGACGAAGGTGGGGGTCGCCCAGGTGTGGGAGCGGTTCCCGAAGTTCGTCCTCGGATTCATCACGGCCTCCATCGTCGGAACCCTGTACCTGCAGTTCGGCGGGGCCAAGGCCACCATCGGCACGGTCAACGACCTGCGGACCTGGTTCCTGATCTTCGCTTTCGTCGCCATCGGCCTGGAGTTCTCGTTGCGCGGTCTGCGCGAGGCCGGGTGGCGACCGGTGGTGGTCTTCGGCAGCGCGACCGTGGTGAACCTGCTCGTCGGACTGGGTCTGGCCTGGCTGTTGTTCCGCAACTTCACCGTCGGGTGAGCGGGCCGGTCAGGTGGCGGGCGTGTCGATCGCGTTGACCACCGCGGCCAGCGTCTGCCACCGGCGGTGGCGGTGGGCAAACATGAGCCGGACGAAGACACGCGTCAGCGCCCCGCGCGGCCCGTCCGCCACCTCGATCTCGTCGGTGTAGCGGCAGCGGTCCGGGCCGAGCGGCTCGAATCGCAGCCGGTGGTTCCACGTGTCGACCGGACCGCCGTGCTCGTTGGTGTAGACCTCTGACTCGTCGAGGCGCACGACGCTGATCGTGTGCCGCCAGCTGGGGATGACGCCGAGCCACCACACGCGACCCGTCGCGGTGAAGCCGGGCGTGACCGCCTCACCGGGCGGGGGTGCCTGTTCCATCGAGAAGGTGAGGACCGGGGCGAGGACGAACAGCATGACCTCCGGAACGGCGGCCATGGCCCGGGCGCGCGCCGCCGACAGCGGCAGTTCGGTGGAGATCGAGACGACGGCCATCCTCAGACACCGACCTGGGCGGCGTCGAACTCCCGCGTGATCAGGGACATGTTCACCATGCCGCCGGTCATCGCGGCGGCACCGATGGACATCGGCACCGTCAGAGCCGGATTGACGATGTTGCCCACCGCCCAGATCAGCGGATGGCTGGTCTGTCCGAAGCCGTCGACGGTGAGGAAGTTGCCCATCGGGTTGTCGGCCCGGTCCAGGTGCAGTCCCTCGAGGAAGGCGTCGTTGGGACGGGGGGCCGGCGAGGCGAAGACCGCGTCGATTCCGACGACGGAACCGTCGGCCAGACGCACGCCCGAGATTGTCGTCGGGTCATCGCCGAGGATCTCGACGACGGGGGTGTCGATGACGGCGACTCCCCGGGAGGCCAATCGGGCCCGTACGTCCGGGCCCGGATCGTGGGTGCCCGCCGCCGACGCGGTGAACAGCGTGAGGTCGGGGCTCCACTGTCGGATCAGCTGGGCCTGCAGGGCGGCCATCGGCGAGAGTGCCAGCACGCCGAGGCGCCCGTCGCGGACCTCCCAGCCGTGGCAGTACGGGCAGTGCAGCACCGAGCTGCCCCATCGCTGGGCGAAGCCGGGGATGTCGGGCATCTCGTCGGTCAGGCCCGTCGCGGCGATCAGTGCGCGGCCGACGACGGTGTCGCCGTCGTCGAGGTGGACGGTCACGGTCTGATCGTCGGCGTCGACCGCGGTGGCACGTCCGGCCCGGATGGTCACGTCGTAGTGACTCACGTCCGCTCGGCCCCGGGCCAACAGAGCGGCCGGCGACTCGCCCTCCCAGCCGAGCACGCCGTGCATGTGGTCGGCGAAGCGGTTGCGCGGGGTTCCGTCGTCGACGACGAGCACCCGGCGCCGGGCCCGGCCGAGCAACAGCGCGGCAGACAGGCCGGCCGCGCTGCCGCCGACGATGATGGCATCCCAGTTCTGTGTCATGTGGCCCATTGCAGCGCCGATTCACAGAAGTGGCAAGTATTCTTGCGGAATTGGCAAGGAAGGTGATCGATGATCGACGAGGTGAAACAGGTCGGCGCCCGGTTGCGCGTGCTGCGCACCAGCAGGGGCTGGACGTTGGAGGAGTTGGCCGGGCGTGCCGGGATGTCGCCGAGCACGTTGTCGCGGCTGGAATCGGGCAAGCGCCAACCGAGTCTGGAGCTGCTCCTGCCGTTGACCCGGCAACTCGGCGTCGGCCTCGACGACCTCGTTTCGCCGTCGGTCCCCGATCCGCGGGTGCGCCGCGACGCGATCCACCGGCCGGGGATGGTCATCGTCCCGCTGGTGCCCGTCGGCTCGCCGATGAAGACGTACCGGATCACCTACCTGCCTGTCGAGGAGATGCCCGAACCCCGGGTCCACGACGGCTACGAATGGCTCTACGTCCTGTCCGGGCGGCTGCGCCTGATCCTGGGCGATCAGGACTTGGTGCTCACCCGCGGCGAAGCCGCCGAGTTCGACACCAGCGTCCCGCATGCGATGATCGCCGCTGGCAAGCGGCCCGCCGAGGTACTCAGCATCTTCAACGACGCCGGCGACCGGATCCACACGCACACACCTGAGCGGGAGTGAGGTCGACGGTCCGCGCCTAGTCCGAAAAGTCGACGATGACCGCGTCCATCGGCAACTCGTCGCGGCGCGGTTGCGGGGTCGCGAGGTGGTGGGCGAAGAAGCGGCCGGCGACGAAGGGGTTCATCGCGGCGAGTTGGCGCGGTCCGATGAATCCGGCGTAGGAGAACTCGCCGATCACGTAGGGCAGCCCGTCGGAGCCGACGAGTTGCGGGCCGTTCATCAGCTGGAAGTGCAGGTGCGGGGCACTGGAATTGCCCGTGTTGCCCAGCCGTGCGATCACCTGCCCGGCCTTGACGCGATCGCCCGGTTTCACCAGTAGTGAGCCCTTCTGCAGATGCGCATAGGCCGCCCACACCCCGCCGCCGAGGTCTTGGATGATGTGGTTGCCGTCGACGGTTTCGACGGTGATGGTTGCGGCGAGAGCGGGGTCCGCGGCCGGCAGGGTGCCCGGCGTGTTGGCGGCCATGGTGTCCAGGGTCGAGGTGATGGTGCCGTCGGCGACCGCCCGCACCTCCTGCCCGTAGCCCGCGTAACTCTCGTTGCGGATGGGCTCGCCGGTGACGAACTCGCCGTCGTCGTTGGTCCGCATCCAGTCGATCGCGAATCGCTGGGTGTTGGCGAGGCTGCCGCTGAACGGGGCCAGGGCCGAGACATGCGCGGAGCCGATCCCGCAGCAACCGTTCATCGCGACCCAGTTGCGGCCGCGCACCGGTGCGGCGATCGTGCGCGTGCTGCCGGCCGCCACGTCGACGCGACCGGCGAGGTAGTCCTGCGGGGTCGGCGTCGTCGCAGCCGGGTTGGCCGCGCCGGTGATCCACAGCCGGTGCAGCACGGCCTTCGGGGCATCGGTCAGCGACTCCAGTTCGATGCCGACCAGCACGCCGCGCGATTCCTGCGGGCCGATCACCGTCGACGTGGCCGGCGACGAGGGCAGCATGCGCAGCCGGTTGCAGTCCCCGCTGTCGCAGCCCGGGTCCACCAGCGCCTTGCCCGACAGGGACGCGAGGACGCGGTCGCGGCGGGCGGCGTCGACCACGTCGATCTTCACGACGGTGGCCGGCACGGCCGCCGCATTCGTCAGCTGCAGGTCGTAGGCGAGGTGGAACCGGCCGTCGGAACCTTTGAACGGGAAGGTCGGTGCTCCGAGCTGGGAGACGACGACCGGCGTGTACGCCGGTGGGAGCGTCGGCGGCTCGGGTGGTGCCGCGGTCGAACAAGCGCCGACGAAAAGCGCCGCAGCCGCGACGACGATGCCGATCCGACGTCTCATCGTCCCAGCGTAGGACCGCCGGTCAGTGCTGGACGTCGATATCGAGGCTCTTGGGCGTCAAGACGAAGACCAGGGCACCGGCCAGGGCGAGCAGAACCGCGCCGACGAGGCCGACCTGGACCACCGCGTCGGTGAACGCCGACGTTGCGGTGGCCGTGAGTTCGGGCGAACCGGTCCTGCGGGCGATCTCGATGGCCGCGGCCAGCGATTCATCGGCGCCGGGCACCGCGGTGCCGACGCGGGAGCTGTAGACGACGGCGGCGACGGTACCCAGGACCGCGACGCCGAAGACGTTGCCGAGGTCGTAGGCGGTCTCCTCCAATGCCGCCGCGTTGCCGGCC
The DNA here is from genome assembly GCF_009932435.1 of Gordonia crocea. Taxonomy (NCBI): domain Bacteria; kingdom Bacillati; phylum Actinomycetota; class Actinomycetes; order Mycobacteriales; family Gordoniaceae; genus Gordonia; species Gordonia crocea. The sequence continues at coordinate 235,813 of NZ_BJOU01000017.1, read as the reverse complement.
TTGGCCTGGGGGCTGCCGGACATGATCATCGCCGACGCGATCGCCAGCGAACCGGCGCCCGCACCCTGCAACGCCATTCCGGCCGCGACCCACGGGTAGGACAACCCGGGTGCCAGATAGATCAGCAGCATCCCGGCGGCGGGCAACCAGAGGCCGACCGCGACCACCAACCGCGGGCCGAACAGGTCGACGAACCAGCGCGCCAGCACCGAGGTGACGACCGCCCCGCCGGCGAACGGCAACAGCCGGAACCCGGCCTGCAGCGGCGAATGGCCCTCCACGAGTTGGAGCCACTGCGCCAGCACGAGGATGCCCCCGCCCATGGCGATCATCGAGAAGAGTGCGGCGAGGACGCCGGCGCTCAGCTGCGGCCGCCGGAACAGCCTCAGGTCCAGCAGCGGATCGTCGCGGTGCAGGCACCGGTGGGCGAACCAGCCGAGCAACGCAGCCGACAGTGCCAACGCGGCCCAGGCGGGTGCGTTGGCCAGGCCGTCGGCCACGTAGTGCTTGCCGAACTCTTTGATCGCCCACACCAGCGAGGCCATGCCGGCAATGGACAGCACCGAGGCGAGCAGGTCCCACCCGCCGGCGTCGGCGACCCGTGACTCGGGCAGCAACACCGCCGCCGCCACGATCGCCACCACCATCGGCGGGACGTTGACCAGGAAGGCCGAATGCCAGGAGAAGTGCTCGAGGAGGAAGCCGCCGACGATCGGCCCGATCGCCGCACCGGCCGCCGAGACCGCCGACCAGATACCGAGCGCGAGGGTCCGTTCGCGGGTGTCGGTGAACACCACCCGCAGCATCGACAGCGTGCTGGGCATGATCATCGCGCCGCCGACGCCGAGGAGGGCGCGCAGGGCGATGACCATCGCCGGCGTCGTGGCCCAGAGGACGAGCAGGGACGCGACGCCGAACACGGCGAAGCCGGCGATCAGCATCGTGCGCCGACCGATCCGATCGGCCAACGCCGACATCGAGATGAGCAGCCCGGCGAGGATCAGCGAATAAGCGTCGACCATCCACAGCTGCTGCGTCGCCGACGGGCGCAGTTCCGCACTGATCGACGGCAGTGCGACGTTCAGCACGGTGAGGTCCATGACGACGGTCAGCAGCGCGATCGACAGGACCGCGAGGGCGGCCCAGCGGCGCCACGCCGGCAGCGGCTCGACGAGCGAGCCGTCGGGGTTCGTCGCGGGTGTCTGCAATCGGGTGGTCATGATCGATCCGAATCGGTCGGGCCGGCGAGAAGCAGGCGGGTGATCCGCTCGATGGCGGACAGTTCGAGGGGCTCGTCGTACAGGGAGGCGTGCAGGGTGACCCCGTCGACGAAGACGGACATCAACCGCGCGGTCTCGTCGTCGGTGAACTCGGCGAGGATGGCCACCAGTCCGTCGAACCAGTGGCGGCTCAGCCCGCGCAGCTCGGGGCGCTCGATGCCGGCCGCGTAGACCGCCATCTCCGTGCGGACGCGGTCGGCGTCGCGCAGGTACTCGTGCATCAGCGCGGCGATCGCGCCCGGTGAGCGGTCGCTCGCGGCGATGGCGGCCGCCACCTCGTCGAGGTCGGCGTCGACCTGCGCCGACAGGTGTTCGACCGCCCGGGCCACGAGGTCGTCGAGGGTGGCGAAGTAGTAGGTGGTCGAGCCGAGCGGGACGCCCGCCCGTTGCGCGACCACCCGATGGGTCAGTTTGCCGCCGGTGCCGTCGCTGAGCAGTTCGGCCGCCGCCGCGATGATCTGCTGGCGGCGGTCCGCGGGGGCGCGCTTCGCAGTCCGAGTCATGTGTACAAACGTACATGTACATTTGTACACGAGCAACGGCGCAGGTCGCCCGCACTGCGGCGGGTATGGCGCGCCCGGCTACGCGGGGTTGGTGAACAAGGCCAGGAACTCGGTGAGCATCTTCGCCGTGACCGGCCGCGGCAGCGCCTCGACGGCGGCGACGATCGCGGGCATGTCCAGCTCGCCGTCGGCGTCGTGCGGGTCGATCCCGGCCGCGACGAGGAGTTCGCCGGTGACCGCGCTGGGCAGCGCCAACAGGTCGTCGAGGACCGCGTCGCCGGAGTCGAGGGCGGTGGCGAGTGCGGCCAGGGCGGCCGGCGGCTGGGCCGGTGCGGTGCCGCGCACCCGCTGCGCGGCATCGACCAGCGCGGTGGACAACTCGTCGACCACGCGCTCGGTCACCGGGGTCACCGTCAGGTGCGTGGTGGCGGGCAACGCGGTGCCGTCGGGCTGGGCGAACGACGGCTGCAGTTGCAGCTCGAAACCGGCCTCGCCCACGGCCCGGGCCCACCGGTGCGGATCGACCGGCGCCGACGCGGCATCGGCGGCCACCGCGAATACCGGGCCCACCGGATCGCCGACGACGCGCAACCCGTCGATCCCGTCGATGGTCGCGCGCAGCGCCGACGCGGCCCGCGCGATGTCGGCGACCAGCGTGGCGAAGCCGTCGTCGCCGAGATAGTTGACGATGGCCCATGCCGCGGCAAGCCCGGCCGCCGAGCGCGAGCCGAGCAGCGTCGGGTTGACCACCGGATACCCCGGCCAGTCGGTGGTGGCGAAGTACTGCGCGCGATGCCGGTCGCGGTCGGCGTGCAACAGCACCGACGAACCCTTGGGGCTGTACCCGTACTTGTGCAGGTCCGCGGAGATGCTGGTGACGCCCGGCACGGCGAAGTCCCACGGCGCAATGGCCTCGGGCCACCAGGCCAGCGCGAAGCCGCCCAGGCAGGCATCGACGTGCAGCGCGATCCCGCGGTCGAGGGCCAGCGAGGCCAGGTCGGCGATCGGGTCGGCGACCCCGGTCGGATAGTTGGGCGCCGACGCGACGATGAGGAAGGTGTCCTCGCGCAGCGCCGCGGCCACGGCCTCGGGGGCCACCGCCGTGGACTCGGGGTCCACCGGGACGCGGATGAGGTCGACGTCGAGCAGGTGGGCCGCCTTGATGAAGGCGGCGTGGGCGGTGGTGGGTGCGACGATCGAGCCGCGGTCGGTGTGCGAGCCGTGGTCGCGTGCCGACTTGACCGCGAGCAGGCAGCTCTCGGTGCCGCCCGAGGTGACCGATCCGACCGCGTCGGGACCGTGAAAAGCGTTGCGGGCGAAGGTGATCAGCTCGCGCTCCATGATCGCCACCGAGGTGAAGACAGTGGGGTCGAGGCCGTTGACGGGTTGGACCGCGCGGGCGGCGGCCGCGGCGAGCTCGTCGAGTGCGGCCAGCCCGGAGTCGTAGACGTAGGACAGCACCTTCCCGCCGTGGGTGGGGGCGTCGGCGGACCGTAGGTCGCGCAGGCGCGCGAGGATGGCATCGGCGTCGCCGGCGAACGGCGATGGGGAACGGTCAGAGCTCATCGGAGACCTCCGGAGTCGGTTCGGTGTACCGCCGCAGGAGGAGAAGGCTGGCGGCGCCGAGCAGCGCGGGTATCGCGGCGAAGCCTACCGAGATGCCGATCAACGCGGACCCGGGTTGGGCGACGGTCTGGTTGCCGGTCGACGACACGAAGCCGGTGACGGCGAGAACGAGGAGGAAGACGGCGGGACCGAGGGCCAGGGCGACGGTTTCGGCCGCCGTCCACAACCCGGACAAGGACCCGGCCGCCGGTCGGGCGATGCGCCGCGAGTAGGCGTCGAGGACCTCGGGGAGCATCGCCAGCGGGAAGGTCTGCATGCCCGCGTAGCCGGCCCCGGCCAGGCACACCGCGGCGTACACCCAGGGCCCGCTCCACCAGAGGGTGCCGACGAGGGCCAGGGCGCCCACGGAGAACAGGCCGGTGGCCGCGCGCAGTCCGGCGAGCTTGCCGTGTCGTTCGCCGAACCGGTACCACAGCGGCATCACCAGCAGTGCGGGCGCGACGAGCGCGATGAACAGGCCTTGGACCGCCGATGCACTGTCCAGCCGGTAGGTCGCCAGGTATTGCGCCCCGGCGAGCATGACCGCGGTCGCCAGCGCCTGCACGACGTAGACCGCCACCAAGACCCGGTAGCGGTGATCGGTGCGGATGGCCCGGAACGCATCGGTGAACGACGGTGCCGCCCCGTCCCCGTCGGTCGCGTTGTCGGTGCCGAGAGTCGGGCGGCCGGTGGTGCCGAGGGTGGCGATCAGCATCCCGGCGCTGATGACGATGCCGGCCACGATCGCCATGACCGCGTTGCCGTGGGCCTTGCCGACGGCGTCGCGGATCGCCGGCCCACCCGCGCCGAACGCCAGGATGGCGGCCGCGAGCACGGCGATCCGGGTCGCGACGAGGCGCGTCCGCTCGTCGTAGTCGCCGGTCAACTCGGCCGGCAGCGCGACGTAGGGAACCTGGAACAGGCTGTAGGCGACCGCGGTCAGGGTGAAGGCGACCAGCACCCACAGGGCCGACACCCACCAGTCGGTCACCGGCGCGCAGAAGGTGAGGATGAACAGCGGCGCCAAGGCCACCGCCCCGACCAGCATCGCCGCTCGCCGCGACCCGCGGCGGCGCAGAAGCCGGTCGCTGTGCGCACCGATCAGCGGGTTGATCCCCACGTCGACGAGCTTCGGGATGAGGACGACGGCGGCGGCGGCGAGCGCGGGCACCGCCAGCGAGTTGGTGAGGTAGTAGGCGAGCACCAAGCCCGGCAGGACCCCGAAGCCGCCGGTTCCGACACTGCCGATCGCATACGCGCCGACGACCCGGCGGTCCAACCGGCTGCCCGTGGTCACAGGTATGCCTCGAGCCGCTCCCAGTAGCGGGCATAGGCTTCGGCCGCGGAGAACAGGTCGGCGACCAGCGTCGGCCCGTCGCGCCCGGCCTCGATCCGCAGGCTCTCGATCCAATCCGGGAGCAGGCCGTAGTGAGCGGTGCCGTCGGTGTTCACGTCGAAGACCCGTCGGCCGGTGACCTGTCGGCTGATCCGGGTGTGGCCGTCGGCGGCGGTGAACGGATAGCGCACCGGCGAGCGCTTCGCCGACGGGCGGGGGTGGGCTTGTTTGCCCAGCCCGCCCATGTCGGGACCGAAGCCGACTCCGAAGAAGTACCGGGCCGACCGCTGCGACCGCAGCACGCGCCACGCCGACAGGAAGTCCGGCGGCAGGTCGCCGTGGCGTCCGGTCTCCCCGTGTTCGGCCTCGGCGGGAGTGGCGAACAGGCCGACGAAACCGCCCGCACCCAGAATGCGGCGGTAGTTCGTCTTGTCGGTCCACGTGTGCGACGAGACCAGGCCGGGGTAGCGGTGGGCGGCGGCCAGATCGAGGACCGCCGTGGCCGTCTTGACGCTCAGGTGGTCGACGTCGATCGCGAGGCGCCGCGCGATCACCGCGTTCACCGTGTACGCACCGAGCGGGGTGAGTCCGCGGATGTTGCAGCGGCCGCGCGGGTAGCCGAGCACCGGGTTGTCGTGCTGGGCGGTGCGGCACGGTTCCACCTGCCAGGGGTGGCCGGTGGACAGCAGTTGTCCGGCATTGACCGCGGCGCCGGTGGTGCCCTGGTCGAAGCGGGTACCGCCGAGCGCGTTGTCGAACTTGTGGGTGAGGATGAGTTGGCGCACCCCCATCGCCTTCAGTTCGTCGAGGCCGCGGTCGATGTCGGCGCGCGTGCAGTGGGGGCGATCGTTCACCGACCGGCAGCCAAACGGCTCGGAGACTTCCACTCCGAGGGTCACCGCGAGCCGGCCCGCGGCGACGATCGACCGGACCTGCGCGGCACTGGTCGCGATTCGGAAGAAGCCCTTGCCCGGGCCGCCGGCTTGGGCGTCGATGTAGTCCTGCAGGCGGTGCAGCAGCCGGTGCTGGATCCGCACCGATTCCATCTCGTCGCACGGCTGGTTGCGCAACGGGTAGCGCTCGCACAGCACCCGGTTTTGGACGTAGTAGTTGGTGACGACGCGAAGACCGGACCGCCAGGCCCGTTCGATCCAGCGGTAGTAGGTCTGCTCGTGGGTCAGCGAGTCATAGCGCGGCCACCCGGTGAAGGTCGGCCACCCCGACGTGTCGTGCGGGCCCGGTCGCGACAGGATGTGTTCGCTGACGGCCGGCCAACCGTTGGGCTCGTGGTCGGGACAGTCGCGCAGGGCAACGGCGATCCCGTAGGGGCTGAACGGTGCACCGCAGTGCAGCTTCCCGCCGAGGAACTGCCACGACGTGAGGTGCGCATGCGAGTCGACGAAGCCGCGCAGATTCCCGTCGGTACCGGTCCCTTTGAACGGAGCGCCGGCGACGTTCACCTGGGCCTCGGGGAACGGTCGGCATCCGGCGGCGTCGCGCACCCGGACCAGGGTGGCGGCGCCCGTCGCCGACTGCCACCGGGTCGGCCCGCCGTGCCCCGTCTGACCGCCCTGCCCGGTGACGCGCCAGATCGACGCTGGAGACGGCTCGGTGGTCAATCGGGCCTTGCCGGGCGAACCCGTGAGGAACCGGCCGTCGCGGTATGCCAAGTAGGTGCCCAATCCGGCGGCCTTCAACTGGAACCGGCCCGGTGCGAGTCCGTCGAGAGTGGTGCACCGGCCGGTGGCGTCGGACCCCGCGAGGTCGACGACGGGGCGCGGTTCCGGGGCGGCCGACGAGACGGCGGTGGCGGGCAGCGTCGCGGCCACCGCGATCGCTGCGACCATGGTGATGACCCTGCGCATGCCGAGCAGTGTGCCAGCCCCGATCTGCCGCACGGGCCTTGTTTTCATGGTGCGCGGAATTCGGGCACGGCGGTGCGGATCGGACGACGATCCGCGATAGCGATTCGAAACGATGCGTTTCCCAATGGGAATGCCATCATGGTAAAGATGTCATTCACCATTACTGTCTCAGTTTCGTAACTATGAGAATTCGAGTTTCCTAATTCCGTGTTAACCATGGATAACACTGCAGTTCGGCGGCTATTCCGAGGTTGATTGCGCCGGATTTAGCGACATTGTCGGCTTTGACAATGTCAGCTGCGTCACCCACCGTTGATGCTTGGTCGGGGGCCGAGTCAAAGGCGGATGAAACGTTGATGAATGGGTTGAACAAGGTTCGCCACAATCGTGCGGCGGCAGTCCTCGTGCTGGCATTCGCGCTGGTCGCGTCGGGAATCGGCGCCGCCAAGGTGCAGGCCGCACCCGTGGAGCCGGACCCGGCGGCGCTGCCGACGCCACTGCCGGACTCCTTCTACCGCAAGCCCAACAACCTGGACAAGAAGCGCAACGGTGACATTCTCGCCACCCGGTCGCGCTCGAATCCGCAGGGATTCTTCGACATCCGCACCTACCAGGTGAAATTCCGCAGCACCGATTCCCGCGGTGAGCCGATTGCCGCCGTGACCACGGTGCTGGTGCCAAATCGCCGAGCGGCCAATGGTCCGGTGCTGTCCTTCCAACACGTCGTCAACGCCACCGGATTGCAATGCGCCCCGTCGCAGGCCTTGTGGACCACCGACCCGAACCTGACGATCCGCGAGGCGCCCGGGCTGAACATCGCGCTGCAGCGTGGCTGGACCGTGGCGATTCCCGACCACCTCGGCCCGCGCAGCGCCTACGGCGCGGCCAAACTCGGCGGCCAGATCACCCTCGACGGGATCCGCGCGGTCAAGCAGTTCCGGCCGGCGGCAGCCCGACACAGCCGGGTGGCGATGGCCGGTTACTCCGGCGGCGGCATGGCTACCGCGTGGGCCGCAGCGCTGCAGCCCACCTATGCCAAGGACCTCAAGATCGCCGGAGCCGCCTACGGCGGGGTGCCGATGAACCTGGTCAAGATGGCCGAGGGACTCGGCTATGAGAACCCGCACCCGGCCTTCGGGCTCGCGTTCGCCGCCGCCATCGGCATGTCGCGCGAATACCCCGCGGCCATCCCGATGCGCCGCTTCCTCTCCCCGCTGGGCAAACAGATGTACAGCGAGCTGCGCAACGCCTGCACCAACGACATCTTGCGCGTCGGGGCGGGGCACAGCGCCAAGCAGGTCGCGATCGGCGGGAAGCAGATCTTCTACGACCGCACCGCCCGCAGCAAGGTCGAGGAGAACAGCCTCTCGCTCTACCGGGGCGTCCCCACGATGCCGATCTTCGAGTGGCACAGCCCGACCGACGTGCTCATCCCGGTGGCGTCGATCGACTACACCACCCGCCGCTACTGCCGCGCCGGCGTGCGCGTGCAGAGCCTGCTGACCCCGTCGCCGGACCACATGAGTGCGGCGGTCATCGGACTGCTGCCGGCGTTCAACTACCTGCAGGATCGGTTCGACGGGAAGCCTGCGCCCAGCACCTGCTAGCCGGGCGGACGGGTCCCGGCGGTGCCCGCCTGGTTGTTTTGGGCGTGGCGCGCTCGGGTGCCGCATATGCTCGCGAGGTATGGCGAATGAGAACACGTTCCACTCGGTGATCCCGGTCGCCGTGTGGGGCACCGGCAACGTCGGACGGGCCGCCATCCGGGCCGTCGCCGCGCACCCGGGACTGCGGCTCGCCGCCGTGATCACCTCGGACGCGGACAAGGCCGGCCGGGACGCCGGCGAGCTTGCCGGGCTCGATCGGGAACTGGGCGTCGGAGCCACCACCGACGTCCTCGCCGCGCTCGCGGAGGTCGACGCCGTCGCCTATGCGGCATCGGGGGAACTGCGCCCCGATGACGCGGTCGCCGACATCTGCCGCGCCCTGACCGCCGGCGCCGTGGTGGTGACCCCGTCGGTCTACGCGCTCTACGACCACCGCAACGCACCCGTGGAAATGCGCAACCCCGTCGAGCGGGCCTGTCGGGAGGGTGGAGCGTCGCTCTTCGTCAGCGGGATCGACCCGGGCTGGGGCAACGACCTGCTGCCCGTGCTGGCGAGCGGTCTTGCCGCCACCGTCGAGCAGGTGCGCTGCCAAGAGATTTTCGACTACTCGACCTACGACGCCGAGGACTCGGTCCGCTACCTCGTCGGGATGGGCCAGCCGATGGACTATGACCCGCCGATGGTCGCCGCGGGGGTCCCGACGATGGTGTGGGGCGGGCAGGTGAAACTGATCGCCCGGGCGCTGGGCATCGAGGTCGACGAGGTGCGCGAAGTCGTCGACCGGCTGCCCCTGTCGGCCGACGTCACCACCGCGCTCGGCGAGTTCGGCGCGGGCACGCAGGGTGCCTTGCGCTTCGAGGTCCAGGGAATCGTCGACGGCCGACCCGTCATCGTCGTCGAGCACGTCACACGGATCACCGGCGACATCGCGCCGGAGTGGCCGACCCCGGCCGACGGCGGTGCCGGTGCCCACCGGGTGATCATCGACGGCCGGCCGCGGATCGAAATCACCATCGAGGCCACCGACGAGGACGGCAACCGATCGGCCGGTGGCAACGCCACCGCCGCCAACCGACTCGTCAACGCCATCCCGTGGTTGCGCGCAGCGGCGCCGGGAATCTACGACGGCCTCGACGTCCCGCTGACGCCGAGCGCCTACCTGCGCACCGTCGCCGACGAGAAGGTGGAGGCCTGATCATGTTCCTCGACGTCCCAGAAGGAAAGGACCCGATCGCGTACGTGTGGGGCGAGCTCGTCCCCGGCATCGGCCCGGCAGCCGCGACGGCGGCGACCAGCGTCTACGAACACAGCACGCTGCCGCTGCGCGAGTTCGAGGCCGCCCGGTTACGGATCGCCCAGATCAACGGGTGCGTGTTCTGCCAGGACTGGCGCACCGAGCGCGACGGGCAGAAGGTCGAGGCCGGCTTCGACGACGAGGTGCGGCAGTGGCGCACCAGCGGGGCCCTCGACGATCGAGCCAGGATCGCCGCGGAGTACGCCGAGCGCTATGCGCTCGACCACCACGGGATCGACGACGAGTTCTGGTCGCGCATGCGCGCGCTCTACACCGACCGGGAGATCGTCGAACTGTCGATGTGCCTGGGTTCGTGGCTGGCCTTCGGCCGGTTGAACCGGGTCCTCGGGTTGGACACGGTCTGCGTCTTGCCCTCCCATTCCGGGTAGGTGCGACGCACCGGTCCTACTGGGCGGCCGGTTGGGCGACCGGTACCCACTTGACGCCGGAGGCGCCGGTGGAGGTGCAGCGGACTTTCTTCCCGTTCGCGGTGCGGGCGAAGGTGCCGATCTCGGAGACCGAGCAGGACGCGCCGAGCCGTGGGGTGCTGGCCTCGGCCTGAGCGGTGATTCCGGCGACGGTGCCGGCCAGTGCGCCGGTGGCCAGGGCGGCGGACATGATCAGAACGCGCAGTTTCATGGGCCGGAAGCCTAGTGTGTCCGGCGCCGACCGCCCGCACCGTCATCCGATCGGACCACTGCCGAGCGGCGCCGCGGTGGCCGGCTCCTCGTCGGGCCCGGCAGGGTCTCGGGTCGTGAGTCGCTGTGCGTAGGCGACGCCGAGGCCCAGCAGCAGAATCCCGGCGACGAGGAAGGCGATCACCCGGAACACCCCGTCGAGAGCGGCCAGGTCGAAGAGGAACAGTTTCGCCACCGCGCCGGTGATGAGGGCGAGTCCGGCGGCCAGCGAGACCGACCGCGTCGGCCCGTCGAGACGTCGGGACCACAGCAGGGCCGCGGCGGCGCAGGCGAACCAGATCAGCGTGGCCACCGTGTGCCCGGTGCGGAAGCCGTGCACGGAACCGTCGGTCACCAGGGCGGCCACCGCCACGCAGAGTTGGGTGACCAGCCACAGGTTCACCAGGCTTCCGGTGATCCAGAGCCAGTCGTCGCGCCGGGGGAACTCGCGTGCCCAGGCCCAGGTGAGCACGGTGGTTGCAATGATCCCGGCGATCACGCCGAGCAGGATCGACACGCGGACCGCGGTACCCAGATCGGACGGGGCGACGAGCTGCTCGAGTCCGTGGTCGGCCAGCAGGGCCTGCAGGCCGCCGAGGGCGCACAGTGACGCGACGGTGAGGAGCACGCGGCGGAGATCTCCGGCGGCGAGGGCGGCGGTGCCGATCACGATCGCGGCGACCAGGGCGGTCGGCACGGCGAACGCGATGTCGACGGCGATGAGCGCGGTGAACGCCGACAAGATGGCGGCTGCGACGATCCAGGTGGCCCGGGGCCCGTAGCCGATGCTCGCTCGGCCCGTCGTGACCAGTGCGGCGGCGGCGAGGACGGCGGCACCCACGGCCGGCACGATCCACTCCAGGGGGGCGGTGAGCGCGAGCGGGGCGGCCAGCAGCGGCAGGGCGGACGCCGTCGAGACCAGGCCCAGCCAATCCTTCGTCGAACTGCCGGGCAGCAGGAGCAGGGCCGAGCCGACGGCCACCACGACATTGAGGACCAGGGCCAGCGCGACGAACCACGTCGGCATCGAGACCAGGGTCGTCGCCGCAGCCACCACGGGGATCGTCGTCGCAGCGGTGTTCACGGCGTACAGCGACGACCAGTCGCGGCCGACCTGCAGCCACAGGGTCGCGGCCGCGTAGACCAGAAGGAAGGCGATCAGGATCTCGTTGACACCGTTGGTGACGATGGGGGCGAAGACCAGCACCGGGATCGACACCATCAAGCCCAGGGCCAGACTGTTCCACCGGTGCGCGAACCACAGGCCGCCGCCGGCGACCAGACCGCCGACGACCAGTGCCGGGATCGTCGGCAGCCAGTCGTAGATGGCGGCGGCGGCGAGGACGACGAACAGGCCGGTGGCGATGCCGGTGGCCACCAGCGCGACCGCACCGCTGCGCTTGTCGGCCCGTCGGCCGATGAACGCCCCGGTGCCGACCAGGGTGGCGGCGAGCAGGATGCCGCCGGCCAGTCGGATCTCCGGGCGCAGCAGGCCCGCCTGGGCGGCCAGGACCAAGAGCAGCACGACGCCGATCAGGGTGATCCCGACGCCGATAGCGGCGAGCACCTTGCCGATGACACCGCGTTCGGCGGCTTGCGCGAGCCGTTCCGACAGCGGCGTACTCGGCGGGCGGGGCAGCGGCGGTTGGGGAAGGGGCGGTTGAGGCAGGGGTGAGTGGGGAACGGGTTGCGGGGCCATCGGGTAGGGCGGGGGAGGGGCGACGCGGTATCCCGGGGCCGCCGGCCCGTACCCGGCGGGGAGGGTCGGGTAGGGCTGCGCCTGCGGCGGCGGCATGGGCGCACCCGCCGCAGCCGGCGGTGCCGGCGCCAGCGAAGTCGAGAAGGCGGCGAACTCCGCAGTGACGGCGGCGAGGCGTTCGGCGATCGTGCGCAGCTCGGCGCCGATGTGCGCAGCGCGCTGAAGGTCAGGGGTCTCGGTCATAGATCCACCGTCGCAGCCCGTGCGAACAGCCGACACCGCAGAACTACTCATCCGGCCCGGTTTGGCTACGGTGGTCGCCATGACCGCTCCCGTTGACCTGTCGGCCGTCGGCCCGTCGCGATCGACTGCGCTGCCGTACCTGCGTGCACTCGTGATGGTCGCCGCCCTCGCGGGTACGACGGTGCTCACCGTCGTTCTCGGGGTGACCGATCCCGAAGCGCCGCTGTCCTATCCGAGCCGCTTCCTGATCTGGAATCTGTTCCTCGCGTGGATCCCGCTGGTGCTGGCGGTCGGGTTCGCCGCGGTGCGCCGTCGCATCTGGTTGGTGCCGATCGGGATCGCGTGGTTGGCGTTCCTGCCGAATGCGCCCTACCTGGTCACCGATCTGGTGCATCTGCGCGAGGGTTACGAGCTGTGGCGACACGTGCTGCAATACGGCTTCGCCGCGTGGACCGGCCTCATGCTCGGCGTGGTGTCCATGCGGTTGGTGCACCGCCGCCTCACCGTCGAGTTCGGTTCGGTCGCCGGGTGGCTGGCGATGGCGGCGACGGTGGCCCTGTGCGCCGTCGGGGTGGTCATCGGCCGCTTCCAACGGTGGAACTCGTGGGACCTGATCCACCGGCCCGGCGACGTCGTCTCCGCAACCTACGACTGGGTGAGCACCCCGTTCTCCTCGGTCCAATCCACCGGCGTGGGCATCGCCGTGGCCGCATTCCTCGCGCTGGCCTACCTGACGATGTGGGGCTACGAGGCCATCGGGGAACTGCGCTGGCGGACCGGGTCCCGCCGCAACCCGACTACCGGCTAGCGATCAGCGGGACGAGCTGCTCGTCGTCGGTCCACGAGCCGTGGTGCCCGGCCATCGCCGGTTCCAGCGGCTCGTCGGCCGGGCAGACCATCACGGTGTCGGCCTGCGCGGCGACGACGAGGTCGCCGATCCGATCGCGGGCCACCGCGCCCACCGGTGACTGGCCGAACCAGCCCTCGTCGAGGGCCTGTTCCCGCGTGGCGACCCGGGCGCGCGACCCGAGGAGCCCGCGCCACCGATCGGCGACGTCGGACACCGCCCCGGCCGCCGCGTAGACGTGTCGCACGCGGGCCTCGCCGGCGATCAACTCGACGTCGCGGCGAAAAGCCGCCTCGCCGTCGAGGTCGACGACGGTGCCGGCGTTGACCATCCCGTGGTCGCCGGTGACCAACAGCGTCGCGTCGGTGGGCAGGTCGGTCATCAGGTCGGCCACCACCGCCTCGACGCGGGCCAACTCGGCCAGCCATTCGGGTGACTCGGCACCGAATAGGTGGCCGTTCATGTCCAGGGCTGGGTGATAGGCGTAGGCGAATCGGCGGTCGGTGCCGTCGTGAGCGACGACCTCGAGGATTCCGGCGCGGACCGCGGCGAGGTCGTCGGCGGCGTGCAGGGCGCCCTCGGCCCGGAAGGCGGCGCGGGTCAACCCGGAGGTCATCTGGTAGCCGGGCACCACGTAGTGGATGCCGACCCCGTCGGCGGCCAGGTGCTGGACCGCGCTGGTCACCGGTTGGAATTGCTCGGGCGGATGGGTTTGCCGCGCGTCGGGCCCCTCGGCGCCGCCGGTCCGCCAGCGCAATGCGTTGAAGGATTCGCGGCCGTCGTCGGCGGGGAGCCCGAAGCTGTAGCCGATGATCCCGTGCACCGCGCAGGGCGCACCCACCGCCAGGCTGGTGATGCTGGTCGCGGTGGTCGCCGGGAATCCGGCGCGCAGCGTGGCGCGGGCGGCGCCGGCGAGGGTGGGGGCGGTGGCGCGGTGGCGTTCCAACAGCCGCGCGCCCAGGCCGTCGACGAGGAGCACGACGATGTCTCGGGCCGGGGCGACGGCCAAGGGGTTGTCGCCATCGTCGTGCAGCGCGGCGGCCACCGACGGCAACACGTCGGCGAGGGTGTGGGTCACAGTGCTCAGTATGGTCGCGACTGCGGCAGTCTCGTGAAGTCTTGGCCGGGGCTCTGCCAGAGTGGAGGCGTGCATCATCTCGTCAGCAGTGGCCTGCGCGTCGGCCTGGGATCGCTCATCCGCACCGTCGACCGGGCCCAGGCTTCCGACGGTCAACCGTTCACCGACGCCGATCTCCTTGTGCCACATACCGATTCGCGGCGGTTTGGCTGGACCCATTACGGCATCATGATTCCGGACCTGCCCGAACCGCACCGGTTCTTCTCGGTGATGTCCCTCGTCGGTGCGACCGGATCGGTCGCCTTCGACAACGATGCGGCGCTGGTAGCGCCGCCCCGGCGCAACGCCGCGGTGGTCGCCGGGACCGCCGCGTCGTACCCGGACCACTTCGGCAACTACGCGATCGGCGAGACGTTCACGTCGAACCCCGACGGTTCGCTGGTCCGCTTCGGCGACGACCTGACGATCGCCGGCGGGTACCCCGAGTACACGGTCCCCGGGCGGCTCGGCGGAGTCGACGTGGATCTGCAGCTGACGTGCCACGACAAGGTGAACTGGTTCTTCCGCACGCCGGTCTACCGGCACCTGAGCCTGCTCACCGACTACCGGGGGACGTTCACCCACGAGGGGGTGGCCACGCCGGCCGAAGGGATCTGCGCCTTCGAGTACGGCGCCTGCCCGAGTCCGTACGTGGCGCGCAAGACACCGCTGCCGCCGTCGGTGAAAGCTCCGCTGGACTACTTCGTCTACCACATCGTCAACCTCGACGAGAACAACCAGATCCTGTTGAGCCAGTACGGGATTGGCGGTCAACCGCTGATGTCGACGGCGCTGTACTGCTCGCGCACCGTCTACGGCACCCGGTTCGACGACGTGTCCTTCGAGGTGACCTCGCTGCGCGACGAGCCCGCACCGACGCCGTACGGCATCGACATGGCGGTCCCGGCCACGACCCGGTTTGTGGTCCGCGACCGGGGCGGCGACGTGTGGCTGGACCTGCGCGCCGAGATGGACACCCCGTTCACCTACGGGTTGGGCACCGGCTTCGTCAGCGGCTTCCGCCACACCTCGACCTGGCGGGGGCGCGAGATCGCCGGCCGCGGCTATGTGGAGTACATCGACCGCCGCGATGTCGTGCCACGATAGGGCGATGGACAAAGCCGCCGACGTCGACGAGTACCTGACCCGCTTCGACGGGGACACCCGGGCCCGCCTGGAGCGCCTGCGCGCGACCGTGACCCGGATCGCGCCGGATGCGGCGGAATCGATCGCCTACGACATGCCCGCCTACAAACTCAACGGCAAGCCCCTCGTCTACTACGCCGGCTACGCCAAACACATCGGGCTGTATGCGACCCCGAGCGGGCAGGAACCGTTCGCCGACGAGTTGGCCGGGTACAAGCAGGGCACGGGGTCGGTGCAGTTCCCGCTGGATCGCGATATGCCGTGGGACCTCATCGAGCGGATGATCCGGTACCGGGCCGACGAGCTCTCCTGACGCGACGGACGTCCCGGACGGGCCAAACGTTGGATGGGGATGGGCAACGCCGGACGGCAACGGGCCGGGTGCCGCTGCTGCGACACCCGGCCCGCGACTCGAACCCTGTGGACTACGGAGTGGCCATCCACTTCTCGTAGGCCTTGCGGCCCGCACCCTTGTTGCATTCGGTGTAACCGACGATGGTGCCGATGTAGGCGCCGATGTATGCGCCGTAGGCGGCGAAGACCAGCGAGAAGATCACCAAGCCCAGGACGGCGCCGATGACCGCGCCGAGCAGCGCGCCGCCGCCGATGTAGCCCGAGGCGCACGGCCAGTCGGCCTTGAGCTGGTCCCACATCGCATCCCACGCCTGACCCTTGGTCATGCGCTTGGACTTGCCCTTCTTGCCCTTCTTGTCCTTCGGGTGGGCGCTCTTGGGCTTTCCGCCCGTGGGGGCGGCCTTCTGGTTGCCGCGCGGGTTGGTTCCCTTGGACTGCGGCTTCTGCTTCTTCGCGACCGCGACCGGCGTCAGCGTGACCGAGGTGCGGTTGGCGGCCAGGACCGGGGCGACGCGCACCAGGGTGCCTTCGACGGTGGCCGTCAGCGGCACGCGGTCGATGACGCGGCCGGACTTGTCGACGACGGCGAGCACATCACCGGCGGGACGGAAGGTCCCGTTGGTCAGCGTCGCCACGATGGACTTGCCGTTCGGGGTCAGCGAAACGCGACCGGCGTTGTTCTGGATTCCGGTGGCGGGGGTTGCCCCCGCGGTTCCCACCGGCACCACCAGCAGTGTCGCGACGAGCGCGGCAAGCGCTGCCAGAAGTGAACTCAAGACCCTCATCAAACCCTAGACTTTCCTTAGCCTTACCTAATCAATAGCGGCGAGGGGAAGAGTAGTGCGGATTGTCCGGTTTGGCTCCGTGGCGTTGGTCACTATCGCGCAGGGACAAGATTGGCCCCGTCCGCGTGTGAGGACTTCTTGACAACCCGTCAGAGTGAGTGACGTGAGCACTGTATGGATGCCATCAGTTGCCGCCTGGCGGGTAGGGGGCGTGCAGATCGACCTGCATTATTACCCGGCGCGTGTTGCCTCGGAGTGTTGCCACGGACCGATTATCGCACATTTGGCGCTCTGACCAGCGATTATTGGAGCCGATGACGGGAATCGAACCCGCACTCTCAGCTTGGGAAGCTGATGTTCTACCACTAAACTACATCGGCGCATGAGCCCCCGGAGGGGATGCTGCAGCCAACATTAGCAAACCGGATTCGGCGGCTGCTGGCAGAGTTGGGGGCATGGAAGCAACGACGCTCACCAAGCCCGCCACCCTCACCCTCTCCGGCGCCGCCGGACAGATCGGCTACTCCCTGTTGTTCCGCGTCGCGGCCGGGGAGATCTTCGGCCCCAACACCCCGGTCCGCCTGCGGATGTTGGAGGCCCCGCAGGCCGTCCGTGCCGCGGCCGGTGTCGCGATGGAACTGCAGGACGCGGCCTCCCCGCTGGTGGCCGGCATCGAGGTGACCGCCGATCCCCGCGTTGCGTTCGAAGGCGCCAACCACGCGATCCTCGTCGGCGCCCGGCCCCGCACGGCGGGCATGGAGCGCTCAGATCTGCTGGAGAGCAACGGGGCGATCTTCGGCCCGCAGGGGCGCGCCATCAACGACGTCGCCGCCGACGATGTGCGCATCCTCGTCATCGGCAACCCCGCCAACACCAACGCGATGATCGCCGCCGCGCACGCACCGGACATCCCGCGCGACCGGTTCACCGCCCTCACCCGGCTCGACCACAACCGCGCGGTCGCCCAGCTCGCCGCGCGCACCAGCGTCAACGTCCGCGAGATCCGCCGCGTCACCATCTGGGGCAACCATTCGCGCACCCAGTACCCCGACGTGCGGCACGCGACCGTCGCCGGGCGCCCCGCCTTGGAGATGGTTGGCGCCGAATGGGCCGAGGGCGTGTTCATCGACACTGTCGCCCAGCGCGGTGCGGCGATCATCGAGGCCCGCGGCGGGTCGTCGGTGGCGTCGACGGCCACCGCGATCATCGACCATGTGCGCGACCGGCGCTTCGGCCTGCCCGACCCGGCGGACTGGACGTCGACGGCACTGGTCTCCGACGGCTCGTACGGGGTCCCCGAAGGCCTGGTCTCCTCCTTCCCGGTGCGCCCCGTCGACGGGAATTGGGAAATCGTGCAGGGACTGGAGATCGATGAGTTCTCCCGCGCCCGGATCGACGCCTCGGTGGCCGAACTGCAAGAGGAGCGCGCCGCGGTTGCCGACCTCGGCCTGATCTGATCGCGCGGGCCGTCGATCCGATAGCCTGATGAACCGTGCTCCTCTCCGACCGCGATATCCGCGCCCAACTCGACACCGGGCGCCTGCAGATCGAGCCGTTCGAGCCGGACCTGGTCCAACCGTCGAGCGTCGACGTGCGCCTCGACGGCCTGTTCCGGGTGTTCAACAACACCCGCTACACCCACATCGACCCGGCGCAACGGCAGGATGAGCTGACCACCCTCGTCGAGCCCGCCGAGGGCGAGCCGTTCGTCCTGCACCCGGGTGAATTCGTCCTCGGCTCCACGCTGGAAGTGTGCTCGCTGCCCGACGACCTGGCCGGCCGGCTGGAGGGGAAGTCGTCGCTCGGCCGCCTGGGCCTGTTGACGCATTCGACAGCCGGGTTCATCGACCCCGGCTTCTCCGGGCACATCACCCTGGAGCTGTCCAACGTGGCGAACCTGCCGATCACGCTGTGGCCGGGGATGAAGATCGGCCAGCTGTGCCTGATCAAACTGTCCAGCCCCGCCGAGCACCCGTACGGCAGTGCGGCCGTCGGCTCCAAATACCAGGGCCAGCGCGGCCCGACGCCGTCGAAGGCGTATCTGAACTTCCAGAAGTGACGCCGGCCGCCCGGCTCGGCCCACCCGACGCGGCGAGCATCGGCGCCCGGCTCGACCGGCTGCCGATCACGCCGATGCACCGCCGGGTCACGGCGATCATCGGCCTGGGCCTGTTCTTCGACCTCTACGAGGTCTTCTTGGCCGGGACGCTGGCCGTCGTGTTGAAGCAGCAGTTCCGGTTGAGCGGTACCGGGCTGACCCTGCTCTTGTCGTCGGTGTTCCTGGGCATGTTCCTCGGCGCCATCCTCATCGGCCGCATCTCCGACCGCATCGGCCGGCGCCCGGCCTTCCTGCTCAGCATGTCGGTCTACTCGGTGTTCACCCTGGCCGCCGCCTTCAGCCCCGGCGCGGGCGCGCTGGTGGCCAGTCGCTTCCTGGCCGGCGTCGGGATCGGTGCCGAGCCCCCGGTCAGCGACGCCTACCTCGGGGACATGCTGCCCGCCCGGTACCGCGGCCGCTACACCGCGTGGGCCTACACCGCCGCCTTCCTCGGCGTACCCGCCGCCGGCTTCGGCGGCCACTGGCTCGTCGGCCGGGAACCGCTGGGATTCGACGGCTGGCGGTGGCTGTTCCTGCTCGGCGCGATGGGCGCCGTCATCATGTTCTTCCTGCGCCGCCGCCTGCCCGAGTCGCCGCGTTGGCTGGCCACGGTCGGGCGGCACGACGAGGCCGACGCCATCGTCACGACGATGGAGGAGCAGGCGCGCCGACGCGGGTTGCCGCTGCCCGACCCGGAGACCCCGACGGCGGCTGCCCGCGAAGCCGACGGCAAGGGCCGCGTGCGGGAGCTCTTCGGGCCCGGACTGCGGCGGCGCACCGGGATGATGGTCGTGCTCCAGTTCTTCCAGAGCTGGGGCTACTACGGGTTCGGCACCCTGGTGCCAATCGTCCTCGCGGCCAAGGGCTACGACATCGTGACGAGCCTGGCCTTCCTCGGCGTCACCTACCTCGGCTACCCGATCGGATCGCTGCTGTCGCTGCCGGTCATCGACCGGGTCGAACGCAAGCACCTGATCGTGGTCTCGGTGGTATTCATGGCCGGATTCGGCATCGCCTTCGGCTACGCCGACAGTCCCGCCCAGATCATGGCTGTCGGCTTCGCCTACACCGCGGTCAGCAACGTCTTCTCCAACGCCTATCACGTCTATCAGGCCGAGGTGTTCCCCACGCGCGTGCGCGGCACGGCGGCCAGCTGGGCGTACTCGTTGTCGCGGCTGTCCAGCGCACTGATGCCGTTCATCCTGCTGCCGATCCTGGAACACCGTGGTCAGACGGCGCTGTTCGCGGTGGTCGCCGCGGCGATGACCGCCGTCGCCATCGCCGTCGGCGGATTCGGTCCGCGCACCACCGGGCTGGCCCTCGACGAGGTGAACGCCGCCGCGGACACGCGCCGATAGTTCACCCGCCCGTAGCCCGACGGTGGGCCGGTCGCCACCGGGATGCCGCTCGGCGCCGGTAGCCATGGGGGCATGAAGATGACAGTGATCGGCTGCGGCTACCTCGGTGCCACCCACGCCGCCTGCATGGCCGAACTCGGCCACGAGGTTCTCGGCGTCGACGTCGACGCCGCCAAGATCGACTCGCTCGCGGCGGGGACCGTGCCCTTCTTCGAGCCGAACCTCGACGACGTGCTCAAGCGCAACATCGCCGCCGGGCGCCTGCGGTTCACCACCGACCTCGCCGAGGCGGCCAGCTTCGCGCGCGTGCACTTCCTGGGCGTCGGCACCCCGCAGCAGCCGACGTCGGGCGCAGCCGACCTCACCGCGTTGCGCACCGCGGTCCGCGAACTCATTGGCCACCTGCGCGGGCGCCACCTCATCGTCGGCAAGTCCACGGTGCCGGTGGGCACCTGCGCCGAACTGGCCGACGAGATCGCCGCGCTGAGCCGCAGTGCCACCATCGAGTTGGCCTGGAACCCAGAATTCCTTCGGGAGGGCTTCGCCGTCGACGACACGCTGCGTCCCGACCGGATCGTCGTCGGCACCGACCCCCGGCACCCCGACTCCGACGCCGCCGACCGGATCGCCCAGGTCTACCGGGCCATCCTCGAGGACGGCACCCCCTACTTGACCATGGATTGGGCCACCGCCGAGCTGGTGAAGGTGTCGGCCAACGCCTTCCTCGCCACCAAGATCTCCTTCATCAACGCGATCAGTGAGATCTGCGAGGTCGCTGGCGGCGACGTCACCGCCCTGGCTGACGCGATCGGCCACGACGCGCGGATCGGACGCCGGTTCCTCAACGCCGGACTCGGCTTTGGCGGCGGCTGCCTACCGAAGGACATCCGTGCGTTCGCCGCGCGGGCACAGGAACTCGGCGTCGGCGACGCCCTGGCCTTCCTGCGCGAGGTCGACGAGGTGAACATGCGCCGCCGTGCCGCCCTGGTGGGTCTTGTCGAGAAGGCCTGCGACGGTTCGGTTCTCGGACGTAACGTCGCCGTGCTCGGTGCGGCGTTCAAACCGGAGAGCGACGACGTGCGCGACTCGCCGGCGTTGGCGGTGGCCGCTCAGCTGTCACTGCGCGGGGCCCGGGTGTCGGTGTTCGACCCCAAGGCGATGGGCAACGCGGCACGCGTGTTCCCGACGTTGCGCTACGCCGAATCGGCCCGCGACGCGGCGCGCGGCGCCGACGCGGTGATCGTTGCCACCGAGTGGGCCGAGTTCGTCCACATGTCGCCCGCGGAGCTGTCGACCGTCGTCTCCCGCCGGCTGATCGTGGACGCCCGCCGCTGCCTCGACGGTGACGCCTGGCGCGCCGCCGGGTGGGAATACCGCGCCCTTGGCTCGTCGGCAGTCGCGACTCCGACGGCGACGGCGGAGCTGGTCGACGCCCCCCAGACCAGTGATTTCTTGGTCTGACGTGCTATTTTGTGTCGGTGCAGACGACGACCGGTCCCGCGGTGCGGCGTTCAGCCGCCCCGGCCCCCGGCGTTGACCGGGCCCTCGCGGGGCGCCTGATCGCCGACGGTCGCGTCTCGTTGCCCGAGTCGCCGGCCTGGGAGGCCGAACTCTTGGCGCTGATGGCCACGGCTCAGCGTCGGCTGCGGTTCACGTCGTCGGTGTTCCTGATGGGTGAGAATCACGTCGCGCTCTTCCTGGTCACCCGTGACGATCTCGCGGCCATCGCGCCGGATCAGGTCCTCGCCGAGGAAAACGCGGTGCCCAAGCACCGCAAACCGCGCGGCGAGCGACCCGCGGTCCGCCCGATATCGGACCGCACCGACGCCTGGACCCTCCCGGCGGTCAACATCAGCCCTGCTCAGCAGCATTCTTCCGAGCTGTTGGCGGTGTACACCGAGGCCGATCCGGTGGCCGTCTCCGAGCAGGTGGAGCCTCTCGTCGACGACCCCACCGAGGAGTATGCGGCGGTCGAGGACGTCGTCGACGACGAGCCCGGCCCCGCTGCGCATCCCACGCCCAACCGCCGCCGGGTGGTCGCCATCGGCGCCGCGGCGGCGGGGGTTCTCATCGTCGGCGGTTTGCTCGGCGTGGTGGTCGTCGACCGCAACAGCACTCCGGCGCCGCAGGCGTCGGCGCCTCCGACGAGCGTGGTGCCGGTGACGACGAATGTGCCCGCGATCGACCGGGCCGCGCTGAAGGACATCGCCAAGCCGGTCGAGTTGTACGTGACGCCTAAGAACACCGCCGCACCGCAACCGGCCAACAACCGCAGTGCGCCGCAGCCGAAGCAACGGGGGCGGTTCCTGCCCAATCCGATTCCCGGCCTCCCGCCGATCCCCCTACCCTGAGCCTTTTTCCCCTGTACATCGGCGATGCCGATGGTCAATGGGTGGCGCTCTGTGGCGAATCAACCCAGGTCAACGGGCTATCTGACGGTTGTCAGACCTCCGTTGTAGATTGGGTGTATAGATAGAAGCGGAACAGCACAGAGTTTCTAATCCGAGTCCGCACAATATGATGCGAACCCGGACCTTGGGGGTCACATGAACCACGACGAACTCGCCACATTCGTCACCGACCTGGCCGATGATTTGGCGCCGACGGCGGTCGAATCTGGCACCGGTTTGGGTGCGTTGTTGGCCTCCGCGGAAGCGATCGCCGACGACAAGGCTCTGTTGGGGGTGATGGTCACCGCGGTGCGGATGGGCAACATCGCCTCCTATCTGTTGGCTGCTGCGACGGCGCGGGCTGAAGCCGTCGGTATCCCGGTTCGGCACCGGTTGAAGAACGGGCGGGACTTGTTGCGGGAGCTGCCGTTGGCGCCGGCCGCCGTCAACCGGGTGGCCCGGTTGGCCCAGCACTTGGATGATCTGCCGAACCTGGTCCGCGAGGTCCGCGACGGCGACCTCACCGTTGACCATGCCGATGCGGTCATCCGCGGTCTCGACCACATCGCCACCCGCATGGGGGCCGATGGTTTCGACGACGTGCGGGACAAGACCGCGACCACATTGTTGGCGCACGCCCGGATCGATCAACCCGCCCAAGTCATGGAGAAGGCCCGCGAACTCGGCCACGAGTTGGTGCCGCTGGATCCGCCATCCACTCCGCCGGCGGACAATCCGTCGTTGAACCAGGCATCGATCACCCGGACCGACGAGGGGCGTGTGACCCTGGAGGCCGATCTGGATCAGCTGTCCGGGGAGAAACTCCACACCGCGCTGGATGCGCTCGCGAAGCCGATCCCAGCGCCTGATGGCTCCCCGGATCCGCGTCCCAGGGCCCAACGCACCGCCGATGCCCTGGTCAGCGTGATCACCGCATACCTGGCATCACGGAATCGTCCGACCGTCGGCGGGGTCGTCCCGCACATCACCATGACCGTGCCCTTGCCTGTCCTGGTCGGTAGCGGTGGTGAAGGAGATTCGCGAGTCGCACGGCTGGGATTCACCGGCTCGGTCTCAGCCGAGACCGCACGTGAGATCGCCTGCGGCAGTGCTGAAGTCACCGCGTTGATCACCGCGGACTCGGTGCCGCTGGACGCCAAACGCACCCAACGCTTCGTCACCGGCACCCTGCGCAAAGCACTCGAAGCCCGCGACGGTGGCTGCCAATTCCCCGGCTGCGGCAGACCACCAGCCTGCTGTGAAGGCCACCATATTCAGCACTGGGCCGACGGCGGCGAGACAAACCTCAAAAACACCGTCCTGCTCTGTTCGCTGCATCACCACACCTATATCCACGGCAAGGGCTGGAAGGTCCGCATCGGGTTCGACGGCCACCCGTGGTTCCAGCCGCCGGAAGGAGGTGAACCGATCCGCTGCCACAACCGACGCAGCCTCACCCTCGCCGACCACGCCGCCGCCTAATTGCGGCCCGATGAGAGCAGCCCCCGAAGGGACTGCGCACGTACCTTGAGAACTTCATAGCGAAAACGGCCCCCCGCGCACCGATCAGTCGTCGCCGGTCGCCGCATCCCCGAGGTAGTCGGCGAGTTGGTTGGACATGCTGCGGTCCAGCTCGCGGTTGAGGATGTTGTGGACCGTCACCATGCCCGCCTTGCGGAGCTCGGTGATGAGTTCGGCGGCCCAGACCGACTCGTCGTCGGTGCTGGGAATCCAGCCGTCATGGTGCTGGTCGGTGATGACGCGCCGCCCGGCGGTGATCAGGGTGCCGGCCACCCCGGACAGCTCGTCGGCCAGACGGGCATGGGCGTCGAGGATGTTGTCCAGGGAGATGCCCAGCTTCACGAGTCGGCTGTAGGACTCGATGGTGTCGGTGTCGAGTACCCGGTAGCGGCGAGGCTTGCGCGAGGCACCGGAAGTGTCGGTGTCCTCGGCGATCAGGCCGAACTCGGCCAGCCGCGCAAGATGGCGCGGATTGGCCGTGTGGAGGAGTTCTTTCAGCTCGATCGCGGTCATCGTCGACGTGTGGGTCGACGACCAGGGGACCGAAACGGCATCCTCCAGGCCCAAGACGTCGGCCAGACCGTCGCCACGCTGCATCCCGGTGAAGAATTCGGCGATATGGCGGGTGGTGAAGCCGCGGCGGAGCAGGTTGTTGATCACGCGCAGCCGCTCGAGGTGGACATCGCTGTAGATGGCGATCCGGCCGCGGCGGATCGGACGCGGGAGCAGACCGCGGTCTTGGTAGCCGCGAACGTTGCGCGTCGTCGTCCCGGCTTCCCGGGCCAAGTCGTCGATGCGGTACTCGGTCATGGCGAGATTCTCTCACCCGGGCCGTGCGCGGCGGTCAGAGATCGAGCGTTAGGTGATCTCCCGCACAACGGGACACGCAGGTCAGGATGTCTCCGCCGGCTCGCTCGGCATCCGAGAGGAGGCTGTCGCGGTGCTCGGGCTCGCCGTCGAGGACCTGCAGCCGACACGTGCCGCAGAACCCCTGCTGGCAGGAGTACGGGACTCCCGGATACACGCGGCGCAGTGCGGCGAGGAGGCTCTCGTCGGCGGCCACGGTGGTCGAGGTCCCGCTGCGGGCCAGGTTCACGGTGAACTCCGACCCGCCGACGACGGGCGGCGGCGAGAACCGCTCGTAGTGCAGTTCGAGGTCGCGGCGGCCGTCGAGGTGGGCGCGTAACAGATCGATCATCGGGACCGGACCGCAGCAGTAGAGCGCGATCGGGCGATCGCCGTCGAGGGGGCCGACGAGGTCGTCGACACCGGGCAATCCGTGCTCGTCGTCGGTGCGGATGGTGATCCGGTCGCCATAGCGGGTCAGCTCGTCGAGGAACGGAATCGATTCGCGGCTGCGCCCGGTGTAGATCATCGACCAGTCGTAACCGAGGCGTTGCGCGTGCGAGAGCATCGGAAGGATCGGCGTGATGCCGATACCGCCGGCGATGAACCGCAGATGCGCAGCCGCAGGGTCGGTTCCGTCGGCCACCCCGGGCAGTGCCAGGGGGAACGCGTTGCGCGGGCCCATCACCGACAGGGTGTCGCCGACGGAGATCTCGTCGTGCACCTCGACCGACCCGCCCCCGCCGTCGGGGATGCGGCGCACGGCAATGCGGTAGGCCGACTGGTCGGCCGGGTCGCCGCACAACGAGTACTGGCGGATCCGCCCCGACGGCAACAGCAGGTCCAGGTGGGCCCCCGCGTACCAGCGCGGCAGCAACCCGCCATCTTCGGCGGCGAAGGTCAGGGCGATGACGTTCTCGTCGAGTGCGACCTGTTCGCGCCCGACAACGCGCACGGGAAACACGCCGCTGTCCGCCGAGGTCGCCGGCAGCCGGGTGACTGTGCCCCACACCGGCCACCAGGCCTTCGCGATGCCGGTGGCCAACAACAGGAGCGGGTCCCGGCGGAACCGTCCGGTCAGACTCGGCGGGGTGCGATTCAAGGGCTCGGGCTCGCTGATAGCGGTCACCCCGCCCTCCGTGCGGCCGGCGACGACGCCAGGTAGGCGACGGCCTGGGCGGTACTGCCGACCTCGTCGGGGTGGAACCCGGGGCGGAAGTACTTGGCGGTGGAGAAGGTCAGGCCCACCAGCGACGGCAGCAGGCCGGCGCGCACGCCCCGCTGGTATTCGAGTCGGCGGCGCAGGAAGCCGAAACCGGCGGTGGCCGGATCCTGCCGGGTGACGTCCTTGACGCCGCGGAAGATCAGCCAGATCAGGGCGGGGAGGACCAGGCCCATGGTGCGCGCCCGCCGCAGGTAGCTGTCGCCGAAGTAGTTGGCGACGTCATAGGCGACCGCGCGGTGCTCCACCTCTTCGGCAGTGTGCCAGCAGAACAGGTCGACGATCTCGGGGTCGCCGCCGGCCTGCGCCCAGCGGCTGTTGAGCGCGAAGTCGCCGAGCTCGGCGGTGTAGTGCTCGATCGCCGCGATCAGCCACAGGCGTTCCACGAGGTGCTTGCGCACCGCCTCCGGAGATCCGGATTCCTTGGGGCCCAGCAGTTTCCGGAACACCCATTCCATCTGCTTCTGGAACGGCCGGGGATCGATGCCATGGCCGACGAGGTACTCCCAAAGGACCTTGTCGTGGGACTCGGCGTGGACGGCCTCCTGGCCGATGAAGCCGCGCATGGCCTCGGCCAGCTTCTCGTCGTCGACGTGGGGGAGTGCTTCGTTGAAGGTCCGCACGAACCACCGCTCGCCCTCGGGCAGCAGCAGGTTCAGTGCGGTCACGGTGTGCGACGCGTACGGGTGCCCGGGCAGCCAGTGCAGCGGCGATCGGGACCATTCGAACTCGACGTTGCGGGCGCGCAGCTCCACCGGCCCGGGATCGACGGCGACGATCTTCTCACTGGACATGGGTTCCTCCTACCGGAAAATGTTTCCACGGGCGCCGAGGCGCGAGAGTGCGGGGAAGAAGCGGTACACGCGGTACCCGATGGCCGCCTCCGGGGTGACCGGGACGACGGCCTTGTTCGCCTCGATGGCGGCGACGATCTGGGCGGCCACCCGATCCGGGGTGTAGCCGCGGCGCTGGTACGCCTTGACCAGACGGTCCCGCTGGGCCGCCTCGGCCGCTTCGTCGGCGAAGCCGGCCAGCGGCGTGCGCGAAACGATGTTGGTGTCCACGATGCCCGGGCAGATGGCGGTGACGCCGATGCGGTGCTCGGCCAGCTCGGCCCGCAGCGATTCGCTGAACAAGAGCACCCCGGCCTTGGTGGCGGCGTAGACGCCGAGGCTGCGCTGCGGGGTGAAGGCCGCCGCCGACGCGATGTTGACGATGTGGCCGCCGGTGCCGCGGTGCACGAGCTGGCGGCCGAACTCGCGGGAGCCCGTCATCACGCCGCGCAGGTTCACGTCGACGACCTTGTCGACCTGCTCGTCGGTGGCGTCCAACGCGCTGCCGCCGATGGCGATCCCCGCGTTGTTCACCACGATGTCGGCGACCCCGTGGGCGGTGCGGACCGTGTCGGCGAACGCGGCGAAGGCGGCGGTGTCGGCCACGTCGAGAGGGTAGACGTGGGCGGTTGCGCCGCGTGCCTTCAGCTCGGTGGCGGTCTCGGTGGCCCCGTCGATGTCGAGGTCGGCGATCACGATCTCGGCTCCCCGGTCGGCCAGCGCGTAGGCGGTCTCGCGGCCGATGCCGCTGCCGCCGCCGGTGATCACCGCGAGCTTCCCGGCCAGCGGGGGACGCGGGCCGGCGCCATCGACGCGGGCACGGTCGAGCGTGCGCGCGGCGGTGTCGCTGCCCTCGATGGCGGCGATGAACTCGCGGGCGGTCTCGGCGAGGTAGCCCGGATTGGTGAAGGGGAGCCAGTGGCCGGTCTGGCTGGTCCGGCGCCACAGGCGCGGTGCGTGCTGGGCGGTGTCGGAGAAGATCGCCGGCCGCAGCGCGATGTCGCGCTCGTTGACGATCTCCAGGATCGGTACCGCGGTGTCGCGGGGGTCGGGCTTGGCCAGCTTCTGGCGGACGTTGGCCCGGTAGTAGCGCAGGCCGCTGATCGTGTCGGCGGTGAAGGAATCACCGAGGACGACGTCGGATTTGTCGGTGCCTTCGACGGTGGAGAGGAACCAGCGCCACACCGCGGGTCGGCCGACCGCCCCGAAGAACAGGTTGGACACCACCGGCAGATGGAAGAAGCCGATGTAGGACGACGAGAGGATCTGGGAGATCCCGTCGCGCAGGTTGCCCGGCGTGGGGCGGCTCAACACCTTGCGGGCCCACTGCGACAGGTAGTCCAGGTTGGGGCCGGAGATCGAGGTGTACGAGGCGATCTTGTCCTCGGCTCCCGGAGTGGTGACCGCTTCCCAGGCTTGCAGTGAACCCCAGTCGTGGGCGATCAGGTGCGCCTTGCGGTCGCCGGCGGCGGCGTCGACGACAGCGAACAGGTCCTGCGCCAGCTCGTCGAGCCGGTAGGGGTCGTTGCCGGCGGGGGCCGAGCTCTCCCCGTAGCCGCGGGTGTCGTAGGCGACGACGAAGTGGTCGGCGGCGAGGTCCTGTGCGACGTGCGTCCACAGGTGGTGGGTGTCGGGCCAGCCGTGGACCAGGACGACGGGCGGGTTACCCGGACCGCCGAGTTCGAAGGCGGCAAGCTCGATATCGCCGTTGCGGACTATCCGCTTGCGCCACTGCGCCATGGTTCGCTCCCCGTGACAGGTGAAACGGCGCGAGTCGCCGTTGACATCGAGAAGCGTACCATCGGTCATTGTCACGGTTGGGAGAACCGGGCCGATCCGCGGCGTAGACGCCCGGTATCGGCCCGGTGGTGTCGGCGGTCATGACACCAGGCAGACGCTCCCGAGGTTCAGGCCATTGCCCACTGTCACCGTCGTGGTCCTCGTCGAGTAGAAGCTCGGCGGGATGACCAGTTGACGTGCCTTGATCACCTTGGAACCGGTGCTCGACGGCGTCCACGTGATGGTGGCCTTGTAGGTCGCCCCCTCCTGATGCGGGGTGACGGAGCCGAGGTACGTGGCGCCTTCGTAGAACCGGACCATCCGGTTCTTGGTGGTGACCGCGGCGGTCACCTCGTAGCTGCAGGTCGTGCCGTAGCGGCCGCCCATTGCCGGGGACACGCTGACATTGTTGACCGAAGCGTTCGACGGGGCGGCGACTACTGTCGCGGCGAGTCCCGCGCCGGTGAGGGCGACTGCCGCCGCAACGGCGCGGATACGGGGATGGGTGGTTGTCGTGGACATGGATTCCTCCTGGGTCGGGGGCAGGTGCGCGGATTTTCCGCACCTCCCGACGGTGCCCTGCGACGGACGCGGCGGAACGCGTAGTCGACCACCTGCTTTTTCGTGCGGGTGGTTCGCAGGGGGGTGGCTACTGCCGGTAGGAGGACAGGAAGTTCCCGATCCGTTCGATCGCCTCGGACAGGTCCTGGGCCCACGGCAGCGTGACGATGCGGAAGTGGTTGTTGTCGTCGAGGTTGAAGCCGCTGCCCTGCACGACGAGGATCTTCTCCTGCAGCAGTAGGTCCTGGACGAACTGCTCGTCGTTGTGGATCTCGTGGACCTCGGGGTCCAGCCGGGGGAACGCGTAGAGGGCGCCGCGGGGCTTCACGCAGGAGACGCCGGGAATCTCGTTCAGCTTCTCCCAGGTGACGTTGCGCTGCTCGTGGAGGCGTCCTCCGGGTGCGCAGAGCGCGTCGATCGACTGGTAGCCGCCCAGCGCGACCTGGATCGCGTGCTGTCCGGGGACGTTGGAACACAGGCGCGTCGAGGAGAGCACGTGCAGCCCCTCGATAAAGCCCTGGGCATGGTCCTTGGGGCCGGTGATGACCACCCACCCGGCCCGGTAACCGCACACCCGGTAGGCCTTGGACAGGCCGTTGAACGTCAGGCACAGCAGATCCGGCGCGAGCGACGCGATCGACGTGTGCTCGGCGTCGTCGTAGAGGATCTTGTCGTAGATCTCGTCGGCGAGCAGGAGCAGCGAGTGGCGGCGAGCCACGTCGGCGATCTGCTCGAGGACCTCGCGTGAGTAGACCGCGCCGGTCGGGTTGTTCGGATTGATGATCAGCAGCGCCTTGGTTCGATCGGTGATCTTCGATTCGAGGTCGGCGATGTCTGGCTGCCAGCCGTTGGACTCGTCGCAGCGGTAGTACACCGGCTTCCCGCCGGACAACGTCGTCATGGCCGTCCACAGCGGGTAGTCCGGCGAGGGGATCAACACCTCGTCGCCGTCGTTGAGCAGCGCCTGCATGGTCATCGTGATGAGCTCGGAGACCCCGTTGCCCAGCAGCACGTCGTTGACGTCGAAGTAGGGGAACTCCTCGATGACTTCGTAGCGGGTGACGATCGCCCGTCGCGCCGAAAGCACGCCGACGGACTCGGAGTAGCCCTGCGAATAGGGAAGCGCGTGGATCATGTCGCGCATGATCACGTCGGGGGCCTCGAAGCCGAACAGCGCCGGATTGCCGATGTTGAGCTTGAGGATCCGGTGCCCCTCGGCCTCCAACCGTGCCGCGTGGGCGACCACCGGACCGCGGATCTCGTAGCAGACGTTCTTCAGCTTGTCGGACTGCTCGAGCGGCTTGAGGTTCTGGTTGAGGTGCGAAACGTGGGGTCTACTCACCACTCAATTGTGACAGCCGCGTGCAAACGGATTTCACGAACCCGCAGAGCGCGCGTCCACCACGATGCAACAAGGTCCAACGCGTTCTCGCGTTGGACCTTGTTGCGCGGGTGGTGGATCTGCGTGGCGGGACTACCCGCCGCCGGGACCCTTCTTGCCCGGTGCCATTCCGAAGCCCTTCGCCTTGGGGGCGGGGGCCGGCGTGCTCTCGGCGGGAGCGACGGCCTCGGGCTGCGGGTCCGCAGGCGCCTCAGGCTGTGCCGATGCCTCCGACACGGCGGGCTCGGGCGCCGACTCCGCCGCCGCAGGCTCGGGAGCGGCCGCAGGGGCGGCAGCCGGTGCGGCCTTGGCCTGGCCGGGCTTGCGGATCCCACCCTTCATTCCGAAGCCCTTGGCGGCCGGTGCCTTCGGCTCGGCGGCCGGGGTCTCCTCGGCTGCCGGCGCTTCGGCGGTCGGTGCCTCGGGTTCCGGTGCAGCAGCTGCGGGTGCGGCGGCGGCCGGTGCGGCGGTTGCCTGGCCGGGCTTCTTCATGCCGCCCTTCATGCCGAAACCCTTGGCGGCGGGCGCCTTCGGTTCGGCGGGGGCTGCGTCGGCGGCGGGCGCTGTTGCGGCCGGTGTGGCGACTGCGGGTGCGGCGGCTGACGGCGAGCCGGGCTTCTTCATGCCACCCTTCATGCC
Organism: Gordonia crocea; assembly: GCF_009932435.1. Lineage (NCBI taxonomy): Bacteria > Bacillati > Actinomycetota > Actinomycetes > Mycobacteriales > Gordoniaceae > Gordonia > Gordonia crocea. The sequence continues at coordinate 204,827 of NZ_BJOU01000017.1, read as the reverse complement.
GCCCTTCATGCCGAAGCCCTTGGCGGCCGGTGCCTTCGGCTCGGCGGCAGGTGCCTCGGTTGCGGGCGTCTCGGCAGCGGGGGCAGCGGCTGCCGGCGCGGCGGCCTTCTTCAAGCCACCCTTCATGCCGAAGCCCTTCGCGGCGGGCTTCGCCTCGGCGGCGGGTGCCGCCGGTGCCGCAGCGGGTGCGGCGGCGGCGGGCTTGGCCACCGGCTTCGGCGCGGGAGCCGGTTCCTCGACCAGGGCCACCGGTGCGACCGGCTGCTCCACGTCGCCGGGGCCGCGAACCTTGCCCTCGCGGACCACCTCGAGCTCGATACCCCGGCGGACGCCCTCCAGCAGGAGCTGCGCCACGTCGACGACCTCGATCTGGTCTTCCTTCTCGGTTCCCGACGTCTGAGCGGTCAGGCCGTCGGTGAGCATCACGCGGCAGAACGGGCAGCCGGTGGCGATCTTCTGCTTCTCGCCGGTAAGCACTGGTCCGCTTTCGAGGGTGTCGAGGGCTTCGTCGACGCGGTCGATGTTGATCCGCTTGCCGATCTGCTCTTCCATCCACATCCGTGCGCCGCCGGCGCCACAGCACATGGACCGCTCGCCGTGACGCGGCATCTCGGTCAGTGTCGAACCCGACGCCTCGACGAGCTCGCGCGGCGCGTCGTAGACCTGGTTGTGGCGGCCCAAGAAGCAGGGGTCGTGGTAGGTGACCGACTCGCCCTCGGGCGGGGCCACCGGGATCAGGCGCTTCTCGCGGACCAGGCGGTTGAGCAACTGCGTGTGGTGCACGACCTCGAATCGGCCGCGCTCCCCGTCGACCTGCGGGTACTCGTTGCCCAGGGCGTTGAAGCAGTGTGCACAGGTGACGACGATCTTCTTGCGCTGCGTCGGGGCGGTGGCGAACAGCTCGTCGAACTGCTCGATGTTCTGCTGCGCCAGCATCTGGAACAGGAACTCGTTGCCGGCGCGGCGGGCCGAGTCGCCGGTACAGGTCTCGCCCTCGCCGAGGACGAGGAAGTTGACCGCGGCGACGTCGAGGAGCTCGGCGACGGCCTTGGTGGTCTTCTTGGCGCGGTCCTCGTAGGCGCCGGCGCAACCAACCCAGAACAGGTATTCGTAGCCGGCGAAGCTGTCGACGTCCTTGCCGTAGACCGGGATGTGGATGTCCATCTCGTCGATCCACGCGGTACGCGCCGACGGGCTCTGGCCCCACGGGTTGCCCTTGTTCTCCAGGTTCTTGAACAACCCGGCCAATTCGGTGGGGAAGTCCGACTCGATGAGGACCTGGTAGCGGCGCATGTCGACGATGTGGTCGACGTGCTCGATGTCGACCGGACACTGCTCGACACATGCGCCGCAGTTGGTACAGCTCCACAGCGTCTCGGTGTCGATGACCGCGCCCGCACCGTCGCCGTCGGCCTCGCCGACGAGGGGCCGCTCGGCCTCCGCGCGCGCCGCGGCCGGGATCGCGTCGAGCTTGGCGGTCAGCTCGTTGCCGTCGGCGTCGACCAGGCCGACCTCCTCGCCGCCCATGTCCTTGCGGCCACCGGCCAACAGGTAGGGCGCCTTGGCATAACCGTGGTCGCGCAGCGACATGATGAGCAGCTTGGGGCTCAGCGGCTTGCCGGTGTTCCACGCCGGGCACTGGCTTTGGCAACGGCCGCACTCGGTGCAGGTGGTGAAGTCCAGCCAGCCCTTCCAGCTGAAATCCTCGATGTTTCCGGCGCCGAACGAGTCGGTGTCGGGGTCGGCGGTCTCCATCGTCAGCGCACGTCCGCCCGACATCATCGGCTTCAGCGCACCCAGCGCGACGCCGCCGTCGGCCTCGCGCTTGAAGAAGATGTTGGGGAACGACGAGAAGCGGTGCCAGGCGACACCCCAGTTGACGTTGTTACCCACCAGGAGCAGGAACAGGCTGCCCGACAGCAGCTTGATGAGTGCGAAGACGGCCACCAGGGTGGGGCTGGCGGGCAGCAGCTTGGCCACCTGCATGGTGAAGAAGTCTGAGCCCGGGTTGCTGTGGTGGTAGGTCGCGATCTTCGAGGCTTTCACCAGGATCATGCCCAGGCCCTCGACGAGGACGATGGCCTCGATCGTGTACGCCGGGATGAACCGCGAACCGGAGAACCGGGACAGCCGCGCCGGCACGCGCGGGTGGTTCAGCTGGCGGATGATGATCAGCGTGACGATGCCGACGACGGTGCCGATGCCGAGGATCTCGTCCCAGAGGTGCCAACCGAAGGTGTCACCGAAGACCGGCCAGTGGAACTCCGGGTTGACCGACTGGCCGTAGGCCTCGAAGAAGAGGGGGAAGCCGCCCAGGAAGCCGATCATCACCAACCAGTGCGCCCAGCCGACGGTGCGGAACTTCACCATCCGGGTGTGGCCGATGAACTCCTTGAGCATCGTGAACAGACGCGGGAAGAACGGGAGGAATCGACCCGGAGCGGGCTGGCCCTGTGCCACCGTGCGCACGATGCGCGTAACGCCGCGACCGAAATTCGCCCAGCAGAGAAGGCTGATGGCGATGCCGATGAGCCCCAAAGTGATCGTCGTTGCGTTCAACGATGTCACCTCGCCTTTCGTAGGTGCGTAACCCACCCTGCGGGGCGTCGCGCCCAGGGACTGGCAGAAGCGGACGCGCGCCGCGTGGCGGGTACTACATACTGTCGTGAATACGGTAGTTCCTCGACCCGGTGTTGCGCCTCCCAGGCTTACCTAACTTCGCTGGTCGGTGACCTGCGCAACACCTTCCAGCTCGACCAATCCGTCCTCCAGGTAGTCCAGCAGGCGCTGCAGACTCGGCAGCTGGGCGCGGGCGCCGATGAGGCCGAATCCGATGTGGTCGGCGGCGGAGGTAATGGTGATGTTCAGCGCATTGCCGGAGGTGACGATCGACACCGGGTACACCCCGTCGAGCCGCGCGCCGTTCCAATACATGTCCTGCTTGGGGCCGGGGACGTTCGAGATGATCAGGTTGAACTGCGGCGGGGTGTAGCTGACGAACCCGGGGATGCTCATGAACGCCAACGGGGCGATCGTCGCGGCGCCGAGCGCCAGCGCCTGGAGCGGGCGCAGACCGCGGATCACGTTCTTGCTGGCCTGCATCGAGGCGACCAGGGTCTTCAGTCGCGACTCCGGGTCGGGATCGTTGGTCGCCAGGTTGGCCATCACCGCGCTCACCGCGTTGCCGTCGTGGTTGGCGCCGACGTGCATCGACACCGGCACCATGGCGATCAGTGGGTCCGGCGGAAGGGCGTTCTGCTCGACGAGGTAGGAGCGCAGGGCTGAACTGCACATGGCCAGGACGATGTCGTTGAGGGTGACGTCCAGGACGTCGGCGACGGCCCGCAGCCGCGTGATCGACCACTGGTCGGCGGCGAAGCGTCGGGCGCTGCCGATCGGGACGTCGAGGATGGACCGGGGTGCGAAGTAGCCGGGGGAGACGAAGTCGTCGTCGCGCAACGCCTTCCACGCCACCTGCCCGGCCGCCGGGACCATTCCGGCGACTTGGCCGGCGACATCGGCGGCGGCACCGATCCCCTTGCGCAACCCGTCGAGCAAGCCGCCCCCCGGCGGCGGGTCGGCCACCGGGGCCGGCGGCAACGCATCGAGTTCGGCGCTCGCCGCGGTCTTCCGCTTCTTCAACGCGGCGTCCCACGGGGCGGTGCCGGTGCGGTCGTCGGGGTCCGCGGACAGGGCCCGCTCGAGCAGCCGTAGCGCCGTGACGCCGTCGACGAGGGAGTGGTGCACCTTGGTGTAGAGCGCGAGTCGGCCATCGGCCAGGCCTTCGATGACGTGGGCCTCCCACATCGGCCGGGACCGGTCCAGCAGCGTCGAGTGGTGCAGCGAGACGTAGTGGAACAGCTCGCGGATGCGTCCGGGCTTGGGCAGGGCGATGCGCCGCACGTGGTAGTGCAGGTCGATGTCGTCGTCCACGCTCCAGGCCAGCGACCCGACCACGCTGAACGGTTGCGCCGGGCGTCGGCGGAAGAGTTCGCTGATCGCGATATCCCGGTGGAAAGCCTCGATGACCTCGTCGGCGAGTTCGTCGGCAGTCTGTCCGTCGCGCGGGATGAACAGCTGTAAACCGCCCACATGCATCGGTTGTTCGCGCGTCTCCGCGATCAGAAACATCGACGAGGTGACCGGCATGTACTGCATCGGAGATTTCCCTTCGTGAGGCGGGTGTCGGCTCAGACTAACTACATCGGCCGTCGCGGCGTGGGCGTTACCGAGTGCCGCGCATCACCGTACGGTGGGCGGGTGGACAATGCGCGGATGGGGCCGGTGGCGCGCCTGATCCTCGTCGTGGCGATCCTCGCCGAGGCGGTGGTGGCGGCCTCGGCGACATGGGTCTACGTCGCCGCGCGCGGACGGGTGGTCGACGCGGATGCGGTCCCGCCCGGGTCGACCGCCCTGGTCCTCGGCGCGAAGGTCAGCGACGGCGAACCCGGTGATTACGTGCGCGCCCGGCTGGATACCGCGGTGGCCCTGTACCGCTCCGGGCGGGTGTCGCAGATCCTCAATTCCGGCAACGGTGCGGCGCGGCTGGGCAGCGAGACGGCGGTCATGCGCGCGTATCTGGAGGCGGCCGGGATCCCGTCGTCGGCGATTCGCGACGACCCGGCCGGATACGACACGGCGCGCAGCTGTGTCCGGGCGCGAACCGAGTTCGGGTTGTCGCGGGTGGTGGTGGTGACCCAGGACTTCCACCTGGACCGGGCGATCGCGCTGTGTCGGGCGTACGGGCCGGACCCGACCGGCGTCGCGGCGGCCTGTCCGGACTGTGCCGGGTGGACCATCGTGCGCAACCACGTGCGCGAGACGCTGTTGGCTAGGCCGAGGGCGCTGTTGTCGGTTCTGACGCCCGGGACCCCGAAGTGACCGCTGACGCCTGGGACTCCGCGGGTGCCGCGGGCTTGCGCTTGGGGAGGCGCAGCGCCGGCAGTGGGAGCCGCTCGCGCCCGGTGAGGTACAGCGAGCCGGGCAGGCGGCGCAGCAGCTCGACGAGCAGGATCGAACCGACGAGCGTCAACAGGTAGGCCACGGCGGTGCCCAGCGGCTGCGGCAGCGTGCGGATGAGCCAGGCGTTCTCCCCGTGCGGCAGCATTCCGAGGACGAAGTAGAGCACCAGGACGTGGACGAGGAAGACGCCGAAACTGCGGTTGGACGCGAAGGAGACGAAACGCGCGAAGCGCGGCGTGTGCTCGCGCCAGCGTTCGCCCCAGAGCAGGGCCACCGTGAATAGGCAGGCGATGGCGGTGACGAGGAACGGCAGCAGGGTCGGTTCGAAGGCGCCCGCCGAAGCATTCGGGGGGAGGTCCGAGTTCGCCAACCGCTCGCGGAACGCGAGCAAAGCGTAGGTCGCGGTGCCGATCAGGGCGACGACGAGGCCGGCGCCCACATAGCGCGCGTTCGGCCCGGTGATCGCCCGGGTAATCGCATCGCGATGGACCGCGGCCACCGCCCCGTAGAACAGGAAGAACTGATACGGGATGAAGGTCGCGTAGTGGTGCCACCACGGGCTGGTCGTCGGAAGCCAGTGGGTGATGGTGACGGTGATAAAGATCTGCGTGACGAAGGCGGCGCCCAGCAGCGCGGCGTGATAGCCCTTGGTGACCTGCAGCAGCCAGAGCACCAGTGGGAAGAGCAGGTACACCTGGACCATCACGAACAGGAAGTACATGTGGAACCCGCCGCCGCCCAGGCCCCAGCCCAGGTTCCAACCCAGCTCCTTGAGGGTGCCGGTGATGCCGGCCGGGAAGTCGCGGAACGACGAGGAGCCGGTCAGCCCGCCCCACAGGTAGCCGCCGAGCGCCTTCGTGTCGCCGGAGAGACGTCCCTGGGGAAGCAGGATCTTCACCGCGAAATAGATCGTCGTGAAGATGACGTAGGGGTACAGGACGAGCTTGATGCGCCGCCGCCAGAACGACCAGGTGGAGAAGTCCTGCCGACCGAAGTACTGGTAGGTCAGCACAAAGCCGGTCAGCGCGAAGAACATGTTCCGCGTGAAGTGCAGGAACAGCCCGGTGGTGGACACCCCGACGCTGTTGACCTCGTCGGTCGTCTGGGTGAGGACGTGGATGAAGATCACCAAGGCGAAGGTGGTCGCCCGGATCAAATCCAGATGGTGCAGGTAAGAGCGCTTCGCCTTCGGTTTCGGCGCAGCGTCGGACACGGCGTCGTCGCGCGCGGAAACCCGCGTGGCCGTCGTGCTGGTCATCGCTGAACCCCTCAGAGATTGCGTGGCAACGCCCGGTGATCCGGCGTCGCCCGCGGCGCATGGCCGCGAAAAAGACATCTGTTCACCTTAACGGGTGAACCTGGGAGCCACCTGAACTGTTTAGGTTGACGAAGTGTTTTGCGCGGCGATGTCGATCACCACCAGTGCAGGCTCTTGCGCAGATCCTTCTCGAGTGCGGGCGCCAGGCTGCGGGCGAACGTGGCGGTGAAGTGGTGGGTGTCGCGGTAGACCAGGATGTTGCCGACGATGGCCGGGCAGTACCCGTCCTGGCACACCGCCTTCGTGTAGTCGAGGAAGGTGATGCCGGGGAACTGGGCGGCAATGGTCTTCGCCGGGTCGGTCGGCGCGAGCGCAACGGATTGTTTGACCCCGCAGACCTGCGGCTTGCGGCCGGTGGCGAGGCATTCCGGCGGGTTCCAGTCGTTCTCCAGATGGGTCCACGGGGTATCGCGCATGGCGATCACCTTCTGGCCGCGGGCCGTGAAGTCGTCGAAGATCTCGACGTAGTCGTGCGGCACGTAGTCGCCCGGACGGTGGTCCTCTTCCTCGGTGGGGCGTGTGCTGTTGGTGAAGACCACGTCGGGTTTGTCCTGCGCCAACTGCTTCATGACCTTGGCGGCCCACCGGTTGCAGTCGGGGCGTTCCTTTCCGTACCACTTGAACACGTGCGTCTTGACCAGCGCGCAGCCGACCTTGACGTAGGTGGTCACCCGGAAGTGGTGCTTGCGGCCCAGGACGTCGAGGGCGGGGATCCACATGTCGGCGTGCGATCCGCCGGCGACCGCGATCGTGCGCGTCGCCGTCGTGTCGCCGAAGACGCCCACCCTCACGGTGTCGTCGTTCCAACTGGTGATCTTCTGGTTCGGCGGGTTGTCCCACGTCGGGCCGCGGTCCATGTAGGCCGCGCCGAGCTCGGGTTGCGGCGGGACGTGCGGCGCCGGCACGCCCCACAGGAACGCCAGCCCGCCCGGGTACAACCGCGGGTCGAGGTTCATCGTGTCCACGTGCAGGTTCTTTTGGCGTTGGACCCAGACCGCCGACGTGGTGCCCGCGACGATGGTGACGATGACCAGGCCGACGACGAGGATGCGCCGATACTGCTTGGAGAAGTCGAGTCCGCGTCCGGCCCGCAGCGGCGTCTCCACGTAGCGGGTGACCAGCCAGGCCAGCAACACCGACACGGCCAGGATGGCGGTGCCCTCGGCGAAGGTCGCCTTGTCCTTGATGCGCCAGGTGAGGAAGAAGATCAGCAGCGGCCAGTGGATGAGGTAGAGCGAGTAGGCGATGTTGCCCAGCCACATCATTGACGGCTGCGCCATGAGGCCGTTGACGTCACGGTTGTCGTGGACGTCGATGGCGGGGGCGGTGGCCGGGCGGGTGGCCGCCGAGCCGGTCCAGATGATCAGCAGGGTGGAACCGGCGGGGACCAGGGCCAGGGCGCCGGGGTACTCCTGGACGCCCTGGATCCACCACCCCGATGTGATGATCAGCAGGAGGGCGACGATGGTGAGGGTGTTGCGCACGGCGCGGCTCATCACCAGCTTCGGCATCCAGATCGCCAGGAGGGCTCCGGCCAGCGGTTCCCACAGTCGGGCCAGGGTGTCGTAGTAGTTGACCGGCTGGTTGACCGCGTGGCGATAGTTCGCCCACGCGAAGGACAGCAGCGCCACGGCCAACAGGCAGACGCCGAAGATCACGCGGATCGTCTTCGGATCGCCGAACCGGCGGTCGAAGCGGGCGGCGAACTTGAGCAAACCGCCGAGGGCGAGTGCGGCGAACAGGGTGGCGAAGAAGAATTGGCCCTGCATCGACATCGACCACAGGTGCTGCATCGGGCTGGCGGCCGACGTGGCGGCGCCGTAGTTCTGCGAGTTCAGGGCCAGGAGGTAGTTCTGGTAGTACAGCGCCGAGGCGATCACCTCTTGGCCGAGCGGGCCGAGGCGGGTGCTGGGCATCAGTTGCCAGCAGAGCAGGACGACGCCGGCCAGCACCAGGTAGAGCGCCGGGAGCAGGCGGCGCAGCAGGCGCGACAACCGCGGCCACGGGTTGAGCGCCTCGCGCCAGGTCGCCGTGCTCGGGTTGGTGGCGGTGACGTGCTTGAGCAGCGAGGCGACGAAGAAGTACCCGGACAGGGTGAGGAAGACGTCGACGCCGCCGGAGACGCGGCCGAACCAGACGTGGAAGATCGCGACCAACGCAATCGCCAATCCGCGCAATCCATCCAGGTCGTGGCGGTAGGCGATGGGCTTGCCGCCCGACGGTTTCGAGCCGGGTTCCCCGGAGGGACCGCCGGCGGCCGTCGTCGTCGAGCTCACAGTCACAACGTGTCAGGGTAGCCGGTGACCCTTAACGGACCTAAGCAGCACTCGCGGGGTGTGCCATATGTCGGCTAACGGCGGTCCGACTGGTTTCCGACGTCTCCGGTGGTCGGCAAACCATCTGTGGACAACAGGTTCTGCCGTCGCGGCGGCGTCGGCTATCCGACTTAACGGCGGCGATGCCGCGGCGGGATCGGGCGTAGCGTTTGCCGGGCTCACCCCGCGGGCGCCGCTCGCGACCTGAACCGAGGAGATCGACGTGCGAACCGAACCGGCCGTTCGAACCACCCCGTCAACGGAACCGGGTCGGCGCTGGCGGGCACGGTGGTCGAGGGGGATGGTGGTCGCCCTCGCCGCGATCACCATTGCCGGCGGCCCGTTCGGCGCGGCCGAGGTCCGGGCGGATCCGGGTGCGGCCGCCCCGCCGCCGGCTTTGGTCGAGTCCTGCCCGGTGCAGGTCTCGACAGTGCAGGGCGTTGCAGTCGAGATCAAGGTCCACAACGCCAAACCCCACCACTTCATCGTTCCCCAACAGCAGGCCGCCGCCACCGCCTATGACCAGGAGGCGGCCGCGCTGAACGCCAAGAAGAATGCGGCGATGGCCAATCTCGGCTCCTGTGCGGCCGCCACAAATCGGTTGTCGGCTGGCGGGAAGCTGATGAAACCAAAGCCGCAAACCGAGGATCGGCTCAAACGAGGACAGGCGGCGCTCAACGGGCAGGCGCCCCCGTCGTATCCGGCCATCAAGGGCAACGCGAAGACGAAGGTGTGGGAACCGGGCCGCCCGCTGTACGAGGCGCTGCGTGACACCGCGCCGGATCAGAAGCAGCTCGGCAATATCGCACTGCAATCAAAGAACTGGCCGGAGGCGGAGTCGCCCGATCCGGCGTATCCGCCCGAGGATGGTCGGACCATCGGGACCAATGACGACGGCACTCCCAAGGTGGAGGCCGATCACATCGTTCCGCTGGCCCGGCTGTTCTACATTCCAGGCTTTGTCAAGCTGCCGCCGCGCTACATGTACCAGGTGGCCCATTCGCCGATGAACCTGCAATGGTTGTCCCCGAAGGCCAACCGGTCCAAGCAGGCCGGGGAGGCGGCGGTCGTCACCGGGGCGGATCCGAACTGGGTGCAGGAGCAGCAAGAACTCGAACTGCGCGTGGTGGCCCAATTGACCGAGATCATTAAACAGATTCTGGAGAGTTTGGGGATCGAGATATGAGTATTTCCGACGTCGAGTTAGAGGCGCAGTTCAGCCGTGGGCGACCGGTGACACGGGTGGCGGCCGAGTCGCCGTCGGTCCCGGCGCGCTGGCGCACCGTCGCCGTGGGCTCGACTCCCGGCGAGCGGGTCGCCGCGGCACTGGCCTTGTGGCAGACCGGTGTGGCCGAGGTGATGCCCGGCTTCTGGGCGGTCCTGCAGGAATCGCTGACCGATGTCTGGGTCGGCGAACGGGCCGGCGAGCCGGTTCTGGTCTACGCGGTGGAGTACGTCGATCGCGCCGGACTCGATGCCGATGACCCGGGGGTGCGCGTCCCGGCCGTGTGGGTCGGCGCGCCGCCAACCCCCGAACTGCAGCCGGCCGAGCCGGAGCTGTGGTCGGCCGCGCCGGCAGCGGTCATCGACTTCTACCGCGGTGTACACGGTGCCTTCACCGCACCCGACGAGCGGTCGTTCGGCCTTCCGGCCGTCGCTGGACTGGGCACGCTCGCGGCGGCGCTGGAGTACGACGCCGACGAGGGTGACTGGGAGGGGGCACCGCCGGCCGACCGTTTGCTCGTGATCACCGAGACCTATAGCGGTGTCCGCCTCTGCATTTCGCCGGATCTGCCCACCGCCACGGGCGTGGCGGTCTACCGGTACGACGAACCAGACGAACCGAAACCGTTCGCGGAGTTACTCGACCACAACCTAATGGTCCGATTCGAGGTGGAATGATGTCGACGCCCCAGTTCGGGCCGCCTTCGTTTGGTCCGCCCTCGTTTGGTCCGCCCCAGTTCGGGCCACCGCAGCAGGCTCCGGGTTTCTACCCGCCGCAACCGGGGGCCATCCCGCCAGTGGCGACGCGGAAGCGCCGGATGTGGTTGGTGGTGGGTTTGCCGGTGGTACTGCTCGTGGTCGTGGCGTCGGTCGCCGTCGGATTGTTCCTCGTGTTCCACACGTCCGACCGTGACGAGATCACCACGGCGACCTACGCGTTCGCCGACGCGATCGAGCGCGACGACGTGAGTGCGGCCGCGGGGATGATGTGCACGGAACGGGCGACGGCATTTCGGGACGCGGCGGGTCCGACGAAGCCGGGCAGTGCCGACACGGCAGCTCCGCGACGGCGCTTCGAGGTGGCCGACGTCCGGGTCGACGGCGATACCGCCAGCGCCACCTTGCGGTTCACCGGGTCGGGCGCGACGCGGAACCTCGGTCTGCGCAAGGAGGGCGGCGCCTGGAAGGTCTGCGGCGCGCCGTAGCGGACTCAGGTGGACCCGTGGAGATTCTTGGCCGTTTTCGAGGTCGTCACCTGTGTCGGGTCGGGGTAGGTGCCGAGCAGACGGTCGGCGGTGCCCGAACTCGTCACCGTGTACCAGTAGTGCTCGTTCTTGAAGTGGTGGAACCGATGGTTGCGGTACACCGCGCGGTAGGGGCGGTGACGGGGCTTGTAATCGGTGTGGATCAGGTAGTGCGTCCACTCGTAGAACATCAGGAAGGCCGTCACGGTCAGCAGGAAGGTCATGCCCAGTGCCAGCCGCGGGAAGGCGAACAGGCCGAGGACGGTCAGGACGGGCAACAGCCCGACGAGCACCGGCCAGGGGATGAAGATGAGCGGGATGTCGCGGGGGTCGCGGTGGTGGCGACGGTGGTCGCGGGGGAGGACCCAGTCGATGGTGATGCCGCCGAGCTGGCGCGGCCGCCAATGCAGGATGCCGACGTGGATGAGCCATTCGACCAGCGGCGACACCGCCAGCAGGACCGCCACGACGAGGGCGTCGGTCCACTGCCAGTCGCCCAGCGCGAGCCGCGTGGCCGCGGCGCCGACCAACGGCACCGCGATCATCCACGGCGACGGGTGGCGCCAGAATTCGATGAACGCGGCGCGCAGCGTGGTGATTGTGGGCCGCTTCCGACGGGTTTTGGCGGGGGCGGTGGCGTGATCAGTGGACATCGGTTCCTCCAGAGCTGGGGGACTGGGCCGCGGTAAACACGGCCAGCAGGGCTGAGGTGCTCGGCGCGAGCAGATCGTCGGCGGCGCGCCGGGCGGCAGTCGGGTCGTGGTCGCGCAGCGCCGCGAGCAGCGTCCGGTAGGCGTCAACCTGGCCGACTTCGCCGGCCATCACCGCCGACAGCGCGGGCAGGGCGGGCTCGTAGGCGGCGCGCAGACTGTTGAACATCAGGCGGTAGGCGAGGGAGTCGGCCCCGTCGACGACAAGGTCCCAGAACTGCAGCGCCAGTCGTTGCAGGTTCAGCGGGTCGCGCTCGGCGGCGATCCGCCCGACCTGGTCGGCCACCGCGTCGAGGGCCGCGCCGGTCATCCGTGCCGCGGCGAGTCCGGCCACGATGGGCGCGATGTCCGCGCGGGCTTCCACCACCGACCGCGCCACGCCCAGGTCGAGACCGCCGTCGGCGACCAACAGCAGCGGGAGCACGTCGAGGCCGCCGTCGCGGCGGATGTCGCGGACCGTCGTCGCGCCGCCCTGGCGGATGTGGACGAGCCCCGAGGCGTCGAGCCGCTGCAGTGCCTCACGCACCGCGGGGCGGGAGACCCCGAGTGCGGCGGCCAGGTCGCGTTCGCTGGGCAGCGGGTCGCCGGCGGGCAGCGAGCCGCTGACCACCCGGGCGGCGATCTGGTCGTACACGTCCTCGGAGACCGAGCGTCGGACGACGGGTTGGAAGGTCACGGCGCAAGAATGCGCCCAGATGGTCTTCCTGTCAAGTGGTCAGACCAGTTGCGGTCTGGCGATTACTCGTCCTCGATGATGTGCACGGCCGCCTCTTCGGCCGACGCGCCCGCCCCGTCGACGCCGACGTCGGTGGCCAACATCTGCTCGTAGTCGTCGGACAGGATGTCGTCCTCCGGGCCGACCAGGCGCCCGGCCCGGGTACCGCCGACCTCGTCCGACGACGGGAAGTCCGCGTCGGAATCCAGATCGTTGTCCGGATCCGCGGTGTCCTCGGGTTCCTCCTCGGCCAACCGCTCGTCGAGCGACTCGTGCTCGAAGTCGCCCTTCTCGTAGTCGTGCGGCGGATGGTCCGGCGGCGAGTAGCCCCGGTCGAGGACGTCGTCCAACTCCTCGTCGGCCAGCATGTCGTCGGGCTGCAACTGGTCGCCGGTGTAGTCGCCGTCGACGTCGGACTCATCGCTCATGGCTCGAGCGTATCGGCGATCCAGGGTCCGTGCCGCCGGTTGCGGTGTGAACCCCTCGCGGGCACCGCTAGGCGTTCATCTCGTAGGCGCCGTTGTAGGCCTGGACCTGGCGCCAGACGCGGTCGAACCGCGCCGGATCGGGGGTCGGCGCCGCAATGGCGCTGCGCGCCCAGTCCTGTTGGGCCGGCGTCGCCGACGGCTTGCCGAGCAGGTCGACGGCATACGACGAGAAGTCGCGGATGATCGTGTCGAAGACCTGCGCGACGGTGTCGTCGTCGTGCCCGGTGAGCTCGGCCTGTTCCAGGATGAGCTGGCCGTAGACGATGAGGGAGAAGAGCTGGCCGACGGTCAGGAGGAAGTCCAGGTCCTCCTGCTGCTCGGCGTCGGGCGCCGCGGTGGTGAGGAACTCGGCGAACTTGAGTGCCTGGCCGTAGAAGGTTTCGACGTTGGCGATGCGAGAGTGCTTCTCGTACACCGGCTTCCAATCGGCGAACTGCACCTTGCCGGCGCCGCGGGTGGGGCCCTGGTGGAAGAAGAATTCGTCGTCCGCGGCGTCGAGCCTGGTCCCGATCTCCGGGTAGTCCGTCGGGTTGAAGATGTAGTTCGGCATGAACTTGAGGACGAGGCCGACGTTCACGTGCACCGTACCCTCCAAGCGCGGGTAGGCGCCGATGATGATGGAGAAGTGCCGGAACATCGTGTCCTTCTCATACCCCTTGGCGGCGATCACGTCGTGCAGTAGCCGCACCACCGTCTCGCCCTCCATCGTGACCTTGGCCTTGGTCAGCGGGTTGAACAGCAGGTAGCGCCGGTCGTCGAGGCTGGCGCTGCGGAAGTAGTCGACGCTGCGCTGGCTGAACAGCTTCATCGCGATGATGCGGGCGTAGGCCTCGACGAAGTTGGCGCGCACGTGGGAGAAGTCGGTGACCCGGTTGCCGTAGAGGATCCGGTTGTCGGCGTGGGTGATCGCCTCGTAGAAGGCGTGCTCGGACATGCCGATCGCGCCGCTGCACAGGTTGAACTTGCCGACGTTGACGGTGTTGAGCGCCGCGGCGAACGCCTCCACGCCGGTGTGCAGGATGTCTTCTTCGCGCACCGGGTAGTCGTGCAGGCGGAAGGTGGAGACGTAGGACTGCATGTGGACGACGTTGTCGATGAGTTCGTACTCCGGTCGGCGGCTGTCGGCCACGAAGAAGGTGTACGCGCTGCCGGCGTCCTCGCCGGGCTGCTCGGCGAACCGGCCGAAGACCGAGACCATGCTGGCGACGTTGCCGTTGCCGATGTAGTACTTCTCGCCGTTCGCGCGGTAGGCGATGCCGTCAGCGCGGTCGGCCTCGTCGGCCGGGGTGAGCACCATGTCGGTCTGGTAGACGTCGGCGCCGTGCTCGCGCTCGGACAAGCCGAAAGCCATCAGCTCGCCGTCGTCGAGATCGGCGGCGGCGCGCAACTTCGCCTTCTCGTTCGCGCTCTGCCAGATCGGCCCCAGGCCCAGGATGGTGACCTGTTCGGTGTACCAGTACGCCATGCCGTAGAAGCCGAGGATCTCCGAGAGGGCGTGGTTGCGGGCACCGTCCCAGCGTTTCGCCGGGTCCCCGCCGCCATAGGCGGCCGGCGTGAGGAAGGAGGCGAACAGCTTCTCCCGCTTCACGAACTCGACGAACTCGGCCGGCCAGTCCGAGGCGACTTCCGCGGCGACGATCTTGCGCTTGCCCTGGCCCTCGAACCAGTCGATGGTGGCGCGCAGCAGGCGCCGCGTCGGTTCGTCGAAATGCTGGGGGTCGTAAGTGTGCGGGTTGAACAACTGGCGCTCGACGTCGGTCATGGTGTCTCAACCTACCCGTCGTCGCAGGCGGTGCGGTGCCGCCGATGAAATCGGCGGGATAGCGTGGCGCCATGAGCAACATCGACTACGCGGTCCACGACGACGTCGCCCACGTTCGGCTGAACCGTCCCGACAAGCACAACGGGCTGACCCTCGACATGATCGAGGATCTGGCCCGCGCGGCCGACCGGGCCGCCGAAGACCGCTCCCTGCGGGCGGTCGTCCTCTCCGGCGAGGGGCCGTCCTTCTGCTCCGGGCTCGACTTCGCCTCGGTCGGCCCGCAGCGCGGGCGCATCATGCGCGCCCTGCTGCCCAAGCGGTCGTCGGCGGCCAACACCTTCCAGGCCTGCGCCTGGGCGTGGCGCACCGTGCCCGTCCCGGTGATCGCCGTGGTCCACGGCCACTGCTACGGCGCCGGGCTGCAGATCGCGCTCGGTGCCGACTTCCGGTTCGCCGCCCCCGACGCCGACCTGTCCATCCTCGAGGCGAAGTGGGGGTTGATCCCGGATATGTCGCTGTCGGCGAGCATCGCGCAGCTGACCGGCATCGACGTCGCCAAGCGGCTGACGATGACCGGTGAGGTGTTCGGCGCCGATCAGGGGCTGGCCTGGGGGTTGGTCAGTTCGGTCGGCGACGACCCGATGGCGGCCGCGACCGAGCTGATCGACGCGATCAAGACCCGGTCGCCCGACGCCGTTGCGGCGTCCAAGGCGCTGTTTGAAAACACTTGGTACAACGGCTCGCGACTGTCGTTCCCGGTCGAGCAGGCGCTGCAGGTCCGCCTGCTGCGCGGGAAGAACTCGGCGATCGCCCGCAAGGCGGGGATCGCGCGGACCGTGCCGGAGTTCGTCGAGCGGGAGCTGTAGGGGCTGCGCGGGACCCGCTCAACTTTTTTCGGAATCGGGGAATGGAACCGCGGATCCCGCCGTTGAACCAATCGAAACTTGAGTGAAGAAGGCTCAACTAGTCTTGACCGACAGGGCGTCGGCGACTAGAACTTGAGTCGGAAGCGCTGAGGTTTGTCAGAACCCAAGACTTAGACCCGGTGGGTGGCCGACGGCCGTCCACCACATCAACAGGAGGAACGCACATATGTCTCGTGCTGTCGGAATCGACCTCGGAACCACCAACTCGGTGGTCTCCGTATTGGAAGGCGGCGAGCCCGTCGTCATCGCGAACGCCGAAGGTTCGCGCACCACGCCGTCGGTCGTCGCGTTCGCGCGCAACGGCGAGGTTCTCGTCGGCCAGCCGGCCAAGAACCAGGCGGTCACCAACGTCGACCGCACCATCCGCTCGGTCAAGCGCCACATGGGCGAGGGCGACTGGTCGGTGAAGATCGACGACAAGGACTACACCCCGCAGGAGATCAGCGCGCGCACGCTGATGAAGCTCAAGCGCGACGCCGAGGCCTACCTCGGTGAGGACGTCAGCGACGCCGTCATCACGGTGCCGGCCTACTTCAACGACGCCCAGCGCCAGGCCACCAAGGAAGCCGGCCAGATCGCCGGCCTCAACGTGCTGCGCATCGTCAACGAGCCGACCGCCGCGGCCCTGGCCTACGGCTTGGACAAGGGCGAGAAGGAACAGACTATCCTGGTCTTCGACCTCGGTGGCGGTACCTTCGACGTCTCGCTGCTGGAAATCGGCGACGGCGTCGTCGAGGTCCGCGCCACGTCCGGCGACAACAACCTCGGTGGTGACGACTGGGATCAGCGCATCGTCGACTGGCTCGTCGACAAGTTCAAGGCGCAGCACGGCATCGACCTGACCAAGGACAAGATGGCCATGCAGCGCCTGCGTGAGGCGGCCGAGAAGGCGAAGATCGAACTCTCCGCGTCGCAGAGCACGTCGATCAACCTGCCCTACATCACCGTCGACGCCGAGAAGAACCCGCTGTTCCTCGACGAGCAGCTCTCCCGCAGCGAATTCCAGAAGATCACCAACGATCTGCTGGAGCGCACCCGCACCCCGTTCCAGGCGGTCATCAAAGACGCCGGGATCTCGGTCGGCGACATCGATCACGTCGTGCTCGTCGGCGGCTCGACCCGCATGCCCGCGGTCACCGAGCTCGTCAAGGAGCTGACCGGCGGCCAGGAGCCCAACAAGGGCGTCAACCCCGACGAGGTCGTCGCGGTCGGCGCGGCGCTGCAGGCCGGTGTGCTGCGCGGCGAGGTCAAGGACGTGCTGCTGCTGGACGTGACCCCGCTGAGCCTCGGCATCGAGACCAAGGGCGGCGTCATGCACAAGCTGATCGAGCGCAACACCACGATCCCCACCAAGCGGAGCGAGACCTACACGACCGCCGAGGACAACCAGCCGTCGGTGCAGATCCAGGTCTACCAGGGTGAGCGCGAGATCGCGTCGCACAACAAGCTGCTCGGCAGCTTCGAACTGGGCGGCATCGCGCCGGCACCGCAGGGTGTCCCGCAGATCGAGGTGACCTTCGACATCGACGCCAACGGCATCGTGCACGTCACCGCGAAGGACAAGGGCACCGGCAAGGAGAACAGCATCCGCATCCAGGACGGTTCGGGACTCTCCAAGGAGGAGATCGACCGGATGGTCAAGGATGCCGAGGCCCACGCCGAGGAGGACCGCAAGCGCCGCGAAGAGGCCGAGACCCGCAACCAGGCGGAGTCGCTGGTCAACCAGACGCAGAAGTTCCTCGCCGAGAACGACGACAAGGTTCCGGCCGACGTCAAGAGCAAGGTTGAAGGTGCGATCGACGAGGCCAAGAAGGCTCTCGACGGCAACGACACCGCGACCATCAAGACGGCCATCGAGAACCTCTCGTCGGTGTCGCAGGAACTCGGCCAGGCGATCTACGCGGCCAGCGCGGCCGAGTCCGCCGGTGCCGGGGATGCCCCGGCCGACGCCGGTGACGACGATGTCGTCGACGCCGAGGTCGTGGACGAGGGCGAGGGCGAGAACAAGTGACCGAGCCCTTCGATGCCGCCGCCGGCGGCACGGAACCGGACGAGGCGACCGGCGCCGCCGCGGCGGGGGCACAGGCCCCCGCCGCGGGCGGTGACCAGGCTCCCGCCGGCGGTTCCGCGGCGGGCGGCGACCAGAACGACCAGGTCGCCGAACTCACCGCGGCCCTGCAGCGGGAACGGGCCCAGTTCACCAACTACAAGCGCCGCTCCGACGAGGAGATGGCGTCGAAGGTGTCGCTGGGCAAGCAGCTCGTCATCGAGCAGCTACTGCCGATCCTCGACGATCTCGACCGGGCGCGCGAGCACGGCGATCTGGAGTCCGGGCCGCTTCGCGCGCTGGCGGACAAACTGATCGCCACCCTCACCGCGCAGGGGCTCGCCGGTTTTGGCGCGCCCGGCGATCCGTTCGACCCGGAACTCCACGAGGCCGTGCAGAACGACGGCTCCGGGGACAACCCGGTCCTCGGTGCGGTCTACCGCGTCGGCTACCGCGTCGGCGACCGCGTCGTCCGGCATGCCATGGTCACCGTGACCGATGGCGCCGGGGCCGGTGCGCCCGACGCCGGGGAGTAAAGGCGGAACGCACCATTACCGGCCAGATGAACGAAACGACAAGGAGGTGACGTCGGATGGCCCCACAGCGTGAATGGCTGGAAAAGGATTTCTACAAAGAGCTCGGCGTCTCCTCCGATGCGTCGGCCAACGATATCCGCAAGGCGTATCGCAAGTTGGCCAACGAGCTTCACCCGGACAAGAACCCCGGGGACACGGCAGCCGAGGAGCGCTTCAAGCGCGTCTCCGAGGCGAACAGCGTGCTCTCCGATCCGGAGAAGAAGAAGGAGTACGACGAGACCCGGGCGATGTTCGCCGGTGGCCGCTTCCGCGGCGGCAACGGGTTCCCGGGCGGCTTCGGCGGCGGTAGCGGTGGCGGTGGCACGACCTACACCACCGGCGGGGATTTCAACCTCGACGATTTGTTCGGCGGCGACGCCGGCGGTGGTCTGGGTGACATCCTCGGCGGGATGTTCGGCGGCGGCGGTGGCGGCGGGGGGACCCGCTCCTCGGGCCGCGGGACGACCACCCGGCCACGCCGCGGACAGGACCTGGAAACCGAGACGACGCTGACGTTCCGCGACGCCGCGCAGGGCACGACGGTCAGCATGCGGGTCACCAGCCCGTCGCCGTGCACGACCTGCCACGGCAGTGGAGCCAAGCCGGGCACCAGCCCGCGCGTGTGCGGTCGCTGCAACGGGTCGGGCTTCGTCAGCCGCAACCAGGGCGCGTTCGGATTCAGCGAGCCGTGCCGCGACTGCCAGGGCACCGGGTCGATCATCGAGAGCCCGTGCCCGGATTGCTCGGGCAACGGCGTGCAGGTACGGCCGCGCAACATCAACGTGCGGATCCCGGTGGGTGTCGAAGACGGTCAACGGATCCGGTTGGCCGGCCAGGGCGAAGCCGGTATGCGCGGCGCCCCGTCGGGCGACCTGTACGTGACCGTGCACGTCACCGGGGACAAGTTGTTCACCCGCAGCGGCAACGACCTCAAGGTCGAACTGCCGGTGAGCTTCTCGGAACTGGTGCTCGGCGCGACCGTGTCGGTGCCGACCCTCGACGGATCGGTCGGGGTCAAGATCCCGGCGAACACCGCCGACGGCCGCACGCTGCGCGTGCGCGGTCGGGGGGTGCCGAAACGGGCCGGTGGGGCCGGCGACCTGCTCGTCACCGTGAAGGTGGCGGTCCCGAAGTCGCTCGACGACAAGGCGACCGAGGCGTTGAAGGCCTATGCCGAGGCGGAGAAGGCCGCCGGCTACGACCCGCGCGCCGGATGGGGCAAGTGAGTCATGGCTGCCGCACGCAGGAGCCCCGACCCCGGATCGTCAGACCGGGGGCGGGGCGACGAGCGCGCCACCTATGTGATTTCGGTGGCCGCCGAACTCTCCGGCATGCACGCCCAAACCCTGCGCACCTATGACCGGCTGGGTCTGGTCACACCCGCACGCACCAGTGGTGGGGGGCGTCGCTACACGTCGGGCGACGTCGAATTACTTCGCGAGATCCAGCGCTTGTCCCAGGAGGAGGGCGTCAATCTCGCGGGGATCAAGCGGATCATCGAGTTGAGCCGCGAGGTCGATGAACTGCGGGCCAAGCTCGATGCCGCGGGCCGACGCGGCGGCGAAGTCGTCCCGGCGCCGGCAACCACCGCCCTGGTGGTCTGGCAACCTCGTCGGGGTCGTCGCTCGTCCTGATAATGTCCCTCAGGGGCTGAGCTACGAGGAGAACCTGCCGTGGGACATGTCATGGGCATCGCCGTTGTCGACGGGCAGATCGCCTCGGTCGTCCGCGACGACGCGGATGCGGTGGTCGCCACCAATTCGGTCGTTCTGTCCGACGTGGCGCCGGGCGCGATTGCCGGCACCATCGTCGACCTGGTTTCGTCGGCGCCTTTCGAGGCGACGCGAATCGGTCTGGTGGCCGGCGACCCCGAGACGGTCGAGGGGCTGCGCGCGGCATTCGCGCCGGCGCCGGGCCGACCGGACTGGTTCGCCACGGTCACCGTCGACGCGCTCGACTCGGCGATGGTCCAGTTGGCGCGCACCGATCCGGCCTTGTCGGCCGACCGGGCCGATACCGGGTCGGTGGCGGTGGTCAACCTCGACGAGTACACCGCGCCCACCGCGGGTATCCCGATCATCACCGTCGACCCGCGTTCGGGCGTCATCACCGGCCGCTCGTCCTGGCAGCCCGGGTACGACGAGCCGAGTGCCGTGCTCGATCCGAGCGGGGCGGCCAACGTTGCCGACGCGATTTCGGCGATCCCCGGCAGCGAGGCCATCACCCGCGTGGTGTTCACCGGGACCGGTGCCGACGTGCCGGGCGTACACTCCGCCTTTGAAACGGCTTTGGGCCGACCCGTCGTGGTGGCCGCCCAACCCAAGTTCGCCATCGCCGGGGCGGCGGCCGAGCTGGCCGGCACCGGTGGTCCGCGCGCGTGGACCGGCAACGTCGCACGATCCCAGCCCGCGACCCCCGCCTATGCCTACGACGACCGGCCCACCCAGGTGGTCGGGTTGGCGGCGACCGAGACGAGCGCGTCCACCGCTGGGGTGGCACCGACCGGTGCCGCAGCGGTCGACCCGCGCAACCGGCGCCGGTGGTGGCTGATCGGCGGCACGGCCGCCGCGGGCTTCCTCATCCTGGGCGGGGCGATCGCGGCCGTGTTGTTCTCCACCGGCACCGCGCAGCGGGTCGTCGGCGTGACGACCATTTCGGTCACCACCCAGACGCGGACCGTCACCCATACCGAGACCGAGACGCAGAACAACGAGACGGTGCGCACGCGGACGGTGACGCCGCCGACGCGGACCGTCACCCGCACCACCACCCGTCCGCCCAGCACGGTCACCCAGACCACCACGGTCACCGAGCAGGCCGAACCGGGGACCGAGGACGAGGAGTACTGACCCTCCTCAGACCTCGTCGTGCTGGATCCGGCTTGCCCGGGCGCCGACGATGAGGAGTTTGCGCCTGGTCACCTCGATCATCTGCGGTGATCCGGCGACGAGGACGTCGCGGTCCTCCCAGTGGTCGGGCACCGACCGGGCGTCGTGGATCACCGCATCGGCCAGCGTGCCGATCATGTGCGGGAAACCGAGTTCGGTGGGCGGCGCGATCGACGGCAGCCACCACGGGTCGTCGCGCTTCTCGGTCACCGCGGTGATCTGCAGCCAGGGATTCATCGATGCCATCCGCTGGAGATTCGGCAGTTCATAGAGCTCACCGGGGTGGCGTGCCCCGTAGTAGAGGTGGACCGGCGGGTTGGTCACCTGGGTACACATGTCCAACAGGATGGACCGCAACGGGGCGATCCCGGTCCCACCGGCGACCATGGTCGTGGGGGTGGTGGGCTCGACGCGCATCGTGCCGTGGTGCTGGGCGATCGCCCACTCGTCGTCGACGTGGGTTTCCACGACGATGGACTTGCTCACGGTGCCGCCCTCGATGGCGCGGACATGGAACTCGACCTCGCCGGCCGGGTTGGCCGGAATCGACGGGGAGAGCATCCGCCACTCGCGCGGCCACTGCGGGATCTGCACCTCCACGAACTGTCCCGGCAGGTAGGTCAGCGGCCGCTCGGCGAGCAGCCGGATGACTGCGTGCTCGCGGCCGATCTGGAACTTCTCGGTGACCCGGGCCCGCGTCACGGCGGGTCCGGTGTCACGGTCGGCGGCCTGGCTCATGACCCCGGTGATCAGCGCGACGGTTTGGTCCACCGCCGTCGCGACCGGCCGGGTCCACGCGGGGCCCAGCAGCGAGGCAAACTCCGCGACGAGTGCGGTGCGCGCCAGATCGTAGTGGTGGCCGGTGACGCCGTACTTGCGGTGATCGCGTCCGAGCTGGGCCAACAGGTCGATGAGTTCGGCGTGGCCCGACGAGGTGGGCGTCACCTCCAACACCAGGTCGATCACCCGGTAGAAGCCGTGGCGCACATGGCCCAGCGAGGCGGGGAACAGCTCCCGCGCCGTCGGGTCGAGGGCGAACAAACGGGTGAAGAAGGAGTTGGTGAAGCGGCCCGGATCGGCCCGCACGAGATCGCGCAGCCGGGTCAACGCGCCGGGGGTGTCGTCGACCACGGAGGCTCCTCTCCATCGTGCGGGGCTGACTGTCAGATTTTACGCCGGAAGTCGCCGGATCCTGGTGAACACCGGGTTCACACGCGTGAATCTCAGCTGCGCAGGACGGCGGGGCCGAGGAACTCGCAGACCTGCAGGGCCAGGGCGATGTCGAGGCGGTCGTGGTTGCGCCGGCCGGCCAGCGCCTTGTCCACGCGGTATTTGACGGTGTTGCGGTGCAGGTTGAGTCGCTCCGCGGTGCGCAGGTGGCTTTCGCCGGTGGCGAAGAAGGTGCGCAGCGTGGTGCGCAGGACCGCGGCGGAGTCGGTGTCGTCGGCCAACGAGCCGAGCACCTCGCCGACCCACGCCCGGGTCGAGTCGAGGTTGGTCGCCAGCAGCGAGGTCAACGCTATTCCCCGGTCGCCGAACCCGGTGACGTTCGACGTCGGCGAGTGCTGCATGGTCGCCACGTCGAAGGCGGCCAGCGCCTGCTCGTGGGTTCGGACGAACCCGTGGGCCCCCGCCGACGGCAGCCCCAGTCCGATCCGCAGGTCGGCCGGCAGGGCGAGGGCGGTACGCACCGACTCGAGGTCGTGATGCGGCGGCCGGGGCCCCAGCGGCACCCAGGCCCACAGGGTCTCCTGGTCGACCGCGGTGGAGATCGGCGGGGCGGGGGCGGCCACCGCACGGGCGAGGTCGGTGGTCACCGCGGCCAGCGCGGCCGGGGTCACCGGGTTGTCGCTGTCGGTCCACAACACCGCGCCGAGGTGGAACTGGTCGAGCCGGTAGCCGGTCTGTGCCTCGAAGGTCGCGGTACCTGACCGCGGGTCGCGCAAGAGTCCGTGGATCAGGGCCGAGTTGATGTTGCCCGCGGTGCCCAACCAGACGTTGCGCTCGCGCTCGTAGACGTCGAAGACGTACTGGGTGATCCAGTCGATGTACTCGTAGACCAGGGAAGAGGCGTGTCGCAGCACCGCGATCGACAGCGATTGGGAGAGGTTCATCTCCTCGACCAAGCTGTAGAACAACAGGTGCACTTCGTGTTCGCCCATGTGGTAGGCCCGGACCAGCGCGTTGGGCGGTATCCCGCGCTGAGCCAGTCGACGTGCGTACTCCACCGCCGCCGTCGGCGGTTGCAGGTGACTCATCGGTACCGAGCTGGCCAGGCCGTAGAGAATTGTCGAGACGTTGGAATCGACGCTCTCCCACAGCATTTCGCGCAGCACCGGGTCGGTCGACAACAGGTCGGCGATTTCGCGAGCCATCGTCGCGGACATCGCGTCGACGATCTCGTCCTCGCGGGCCTGCAGCTTCTCGCCCAACTGCGCGACGACGGCGACGACCTCGGGCGGCGCCGGCGGCGGTTGTCGTGGGCTCGACGGCATCCGGTCAGACCTGCTGGGGGAGGCCGAGGTGCTTGAGTGCCCGTTGCGCGGCGTTGAAGCCGCACATGCCGTGGATGCCGGCGCCGGGGGGCGTCGACTGGGAACACAGGTACACCCCATCGATCCCGGTGGCGTACGGGTCGAGGCCGAACCGCGGGCGCAACACCATCTGCAGCCCGTCGTTGGCGCCGCCGATGATGTCGCCGTAGGCGTAGTTCGGGTTGTAGGCCTGTAGCTCCGAGGCGTTGGCGGACTGCGCGTGGACGATGATGTCGCGGAAGCCCGGCGCGAACCGTTCGATTTGCCCGATCACCAACTCGGTGGCATCCCCGTCGAATCCCCGGGGGACGTGGGCGTAGGACCACAGGGGGTTGATGCCGCCGTTCGACCGGGACGGATCGGCCAGGTATTGCTGGCCGACAAGGACGAACGGGCGCTCGACGAGGTTGCCGGCGATCCGCTCGCGTTCGGTGGCGGCGATCTCGTCGAAGGTGCCGCCGAGGTGGACGGTGCCGGCCCGTCGGCAGTCGGGGTTGGTCCACGGCACGTCGCCGTCGATGGCGAAGTCGACCTTGAAGGCGCTCGACCCCACCCGGAACTTGCGGTAGGCGCGGGCCACCCGGCCGGGCAGGTCGTCACCGTAGAGGTCGAGTACCTGGGCCGGGCTCAAGTCGAGCAAGACGGTGTCGGAGTCGGGGATGTCGGCGCGGCTGCGAACAATGGCATCCGTCGCGATGGTGACGTCGTAGTCGCCCAGCGCGTCGACGAGGGCATCGGTGATCGAGCCGGACCCGCCCTGCGCGACGACCCACCCGTAGCGGTGTCCGCCGGCCAACACCATCAGGCCCAACGATGCGGTCAGCGGGCGGTCGAATCGGGTGAACGCGTGCGCGGCCGCACCGCCGTACAGCGCGCGGGCGGTGTCGGTGCGCAGGTAGCGGCCGACCACGGCGGCAGGCAGGACGGCGCGCGGTCCGAACGACGCCAGCCGGAACGGGTGGCTGGGGATGCCGATGACCGGGCCCAGCAGATCCTGGGCGAGGTCGTCGAAATGTGCGGCGAGGTCACCGACCAGCCGCCGCCACCGCTTCCCGTCGACGCCCATGCCGGCCGCGGTCTGCTCGACCGACTGGTAGAGGACACCGGCGCGCCCGTCGTCGAGCGGGTGCGCGCAGTCGATCTCCGGCCAACACCAGCGCAGGCCGAACCGTTCGAGGTCGACCGCCTTCCAGAACGGCGAGCCGATGCCCAACGGGTGGACCGCCGAACAGTAGTCGTTGATCAGGCCCGGGTATCCGGCCTCGCCGGAGCGGGCACCGCCGCCGACGGTGGGCTTGGCCTCCAGGACCGTGACCGAGACGCCGTTGCGGGCCAGGTGCAGGGCGGCGGCGAGCCCGTTGGGCCCGCCGCCGACCACGGTTGCGGTGGTCACCGTTGTTACCCCGTCACCCGGCTGGGAACGTCGCCGCTGCGCCAGGTGACCGTCCGCGGCACCGGCCCGTCGGGCAGCCACGGTTGGGAGTTCGCCGAGTCGGCCACTTTCCAGGTGCCGCGCTCGATGACGCCGAGGGCTGCATCGATCAACTTGTACTCCTGGTAGTCCCGGTGGATTGGTTGGGATTCTACCCACGCCACCAGGAACTCACCCGGCTTGAACTGGCACCGGCTCTGCAGCGCCCGGATCAGGTCCTCGTTGTGGAAGTGACCGTCGCCGAAGTTGAACGCCACGAGCGAGTTGCAGGCGAACTCCGCCTCGCGGAACCGGTAGTCGTGCTCCCGGTCGCCGATCTCGTTGAGCAGCACCGAGACCAGGCCGGGGCCCTGGCTGTGCATCGACCGCCAGCCGGTGGTCAACGACAGCACGACCTCGGCGACGTCGGCCGGGTAGCCGGCCTTCTGCAGCTGGGTGATGATGTTCGGCGACGGCCGGACCACGTGCTCCTCCAGCTTCGCCTCGGCGGCCGGGGTGATCGCCCACTGGGCCGAGGCCCAGTTGCCCGCGTACTGCCGCATCGAGGGCAGGAACGAGACCAGGTCGGGTCGCAGGTTGCCCAGGATCGGGAAGAACAGCAGCGCGGCGGCGATCGCGATGATCGCTCCGACGTGCGTGACGTCGCCCAGGATCCAGTAGCCGTCGGCGTTCGGGAAGCCGAGGAACAGGAACACCGCGGCGAAGGCGAACAGGGCGTTCCACTCCAACGGCACGGCCAGCGGGAACGTCGACAGGATGAACATGTGGAAGCCGACCATCAGGATGACCGCCAGGAGTGCGACCGTTTTGTTCGTCGTGAACAGCAGCACCAGCGGCGTCGCGATCTCCACGAGCGTGCCCAGACCGTGGCCCATGAAGTGGGCGAAGCCGGACGGACGCAGGTCTTCCGGGAAGTTCCGGTAGCTCACGCGCTTGAGCGCCTTGCCCGGGATCCACGGCGTGTTGGAGATCATCGGCGGGATGACCTTGCCGAAATGGCGGCCGATCTTGGAGACGCCGGCGCCGATCCAGACGACGACGATGAGCATCTTCAGGGCGATGATCATGTCGACCAGGCCCAGGTAGCCGGCCAGACCGAAGATGACCATGGCGGGCATGTACTGCTCGGGCCGGGTGGCGATGAAGGCGACCTTGTCGCGCAGGCCGAGGATCGCCAGGGCGATCAGCACGGGCCAGAACAGGACCGGGTTGACCAGGTCGTAGCCGGCGAAGCTGGCGTGGACGTCGGTGCCGGTCACCCGCGGGGCGAACAGCGTGACCAAGGTGAGGACGATGACGGCGGCGTAGACGGCCACGTCGAACAGGGTGCGCCGGTCACCCTTGGTGAACGGGACCTTGTCCGGCCATGGTGGGAGCCGGATCGTCTCCGGGCGCAACCAGCATTTGAAGCCGCTCGTCATCGGTGCGAAGTGGCCGGCGAGCGGACCCCACGACCCGGCCAGGCCGAGGGCCTCCAGGAGGACCAGCCACATGACCAGCTTCTGGTAGACGATCGGCTGGTTCCACCAGGTGCCGATGTCGAACATGCCGAATCCGCTGGTCAGCGTCGCGATGGCGACACCCGCGCCGACGAACAGCACCAGCACCTTGACGATGTAGATCACCGGCAGCATCTTGGGTGTGCCGAACCCGTTCTCGGCCCAGAAACGCGACGTGATCTTGATGCGCTCCAGGTATGGCCGGTCCATGAAGGTGGCCGGATCGACGTCGGGCAAGACGCCTTCTTTGAATCCCATGGCGGTTACTCCTCTTTCGGGATGGGTTGCCCAGGGGTGCGTGCCGGATGCACGTCCCCTGTCGTGGGCGGGTTGGCGGTCGTGCGCCGTCAGATGGGTGCGCGGGCTTGGTCGCGCAGGGTGGGTTTGTCGATCTTGCCCACCGGGTTACGGGGCAGTTCGTCGACAACGGTGACCGACACCGGGAGCTTGGTCCGGGTCAATCGGCTCGACAGGTGGTCGAGGAGTTCTTCGCCGGTGACCTCGGCGTCGGGGTAGTTGACCACGTAGGCGATGGGTACTTCGCCGTACAGGTCGTGGGGGCGCCCGACGACGGCGGCCTCGAGGACGGCGGGGTGTTCGGCGAGCGCGTTCTCGATCTCTTTGGGATAGATGTTCTCGCCGCCGCGGATGATCATGTCTTTGACCCGGTCCACCAGGGTGAGGTAACCGTCCTCGTCGAGGACGCCGATGTCACCGGTGCGCAGCCAGCCGTCGCGGATCGTCGCGGCGGTCGCGGTGGGCAGGTTGAGGTAGCCCTGCATCACGCTCGGCCCGGTGATGATCACCTCGCCGGGTTCGCCGGCGGGGAGGTGGTCACCGTCCGGGCCGGCAATGGCGATGGTTTGTCCGGGCAGGGCGGGGCCGACGGTGCCGGGCTTGCGCTCGCCGTGCAGCGGGTTGCAGGCGGACGCGCACGTTCCCTCGGTCAGGCCGTAACCCTCGAGAATCGGTACGCCGAGCGTCTTTTCGGCGTGGGCGAGCAGTTCGCGGGAGATCGGGGCCGCGCCGCAGATCGCGAACCGCAGCGACGACAGGTCGGCGTCGGCGGGCATGTTCGACACCAGCAGCGCGTAGATGGTGGGGACCGCGGAGAAATAGGTGGGGCGCAGCCGGGCCACGTCGTCGAAGAAGCGCGACACCGAGAACTGGCCGGTGATCGAGAGTTGCCCGCCGGCGATGATGGGCGCCAGGAAACTGACGGCGATCGCATTGACGTGGAACAGCGGGAGGATGAGCAGCGCGTGGTCGGTGGCCGACAGGTCGGAGTTCTTCCCGATCGCCTCGCCCATGTACTGCAGGTTCTGGTGGGCGAGTCGGACGCCCTTGGGGACGCCGGTGGAGCCGGAGGTGTAGATCAGCAGCGCGGTGTCGTCGGGGGCGGGTTGCGCGGGCGGCTGCCATGCCGGGTCGGCTTCGAGGGCCAGATCGTCGACGAGGAGCGTGGTGCGGCCGAGTTCGGGGGTCTCCCGTTCGGCGACGACAATGGCGGCGTCGCAGTCGTCGATCTGGCGCTTGGCCTCCCGGGCGAGGAACTGCGGGTTGACCGGGGTGGCGATCGCACCCAGGCGCCAGGCCGCGGTCATCGCGACGAGGAGTTCGACGCGGTTGGGCAGCCAGATCGCCACCACCTGTCCGCGGGTCAGCCCGAGGGCGGCGAACTGGGCGGCAACGGCGTCGGCGCGGGCGGCGAACTGGCGGTAGGTCAGCGAGGCGGCATCGTCGCGTACGCAGGGGGCGTCACCGCGGTCGGTGAGGTTCCAGGCGAAGTACTCGATGTCGGGCATGGTGTGCATCACTTCCTAATAGGTCTGTGATGCACGACACTATTGCGGCACAATGCCCTGGTCTACGGTCTGCCTCGATGAATTTATCGGCCGTGCTTGTGCTTGGAGCACAAACACGGCCGTTGTTGGGGGGTGTGGTTTCGATCAGTGCTCGTCGTAGTGCCCGGCGTGGGCGGCGTGGCGATGCCCGTCGTGCAGGTAGTCGACGTGGTCGCCGTGGGGGATGGCGACGTGGCCGCAGCCCTCGCCGTGGACGTGGTCGTGGCCGGAGTGCTCGACGTGGTCGGCGGCCTCGCACTCGTCGAAGTGGCCGTTGTGGGCCCGGTGGATGTGGCCGTCGTGGACGTAGTCGACGTGGTCGCCGTGGGGGATGGCGACGTGGCCGCAGCCCTCGCCGTGGACGTGGTCGTGGCCGGTGTGCTCGGTATGTGTGCTCATGGTGGGTTCCTTGCAGGGTCGGGTCGTACTTCGTCGGACAACTCGGACATGACCAGCATCGCACATATAAGGACTCACGCATAGGTTTGTCTCGGTGGCGGGTGACACACTGACTCGGTGACCTTTCCGCAGATGAGGATTGCGCTGCCGCAGTTGGCGTCGAACGTTGCGACGATGGCGAAGTGGTGCAGCGCCAACGGCGTCGAGCTGTGGCCGCATATCAAGACGACGATGTGCCGGCCGATCGTCGAGAGGCAGCTCGCGGCCGGTGCGGCGGCGGTCACCGTGGCCACCGCCGACCAGGCTGCGGTCGCTGCCTCGTGGGGGTGCCGCCGGATCCTCGTCGCCAACCAGATGGTCAATCCCATTGCCCTGCAACGGATCTGGCGACTCGACGCGGAGGTGATGATTCTCGTCGACTCTGAACGCGGGGTGGTGCTGGCGGAATCCGCGGCCCGCGAGGCGGGGGTGATCACCGACGTGTTGATCGATATCGGCCGGAGGGGCGGACGGACCGGTGTCCGCGACGGGCGGGCCGCGTCGACGCTGGCTCAGCGGATCCGGGCGTCGCGCGCGCTGAGGCTGGTCGGGGTGTCGGCCTACGAGGCGGTGGGCCCGGAAGCGACGTCGCGCGAGGCGTCGGCGCTGGCCGTCGTCGACGACCATCTGCGCCGTGCCGCCGACGTCTTCGTCGAGCTGGTCACCATGTTCGAAACCGAGCGCCCGGTGTTCACCGCGGGCGGATCAACCTTCCCCGATCGGGTGGTGGCCGCGGCGGCGCCGGTGCGCGCGGTGCCGGGCGCGGTGGTGACCCTGCGGTCGGGCTGCTACATCGTGCACGATCACGGCCTCTACCAACGGGTTTCGCCGATCGCGGGGTTGGTGCCGGCGGTGACGGTCCGCGCGGAGGTGCTGTCGACGCCCGAGTCGGGGGTGGTGGTCGTCGGGGCGGGCAAGCGCGATGTGCCGCATGACGCGGACCTGCCGACCGTCCTGGGGGCCTTCGATGCGCGCGCGACACAGCGCAAACGGTGCCGGGGCACGGTCGCGGCACTCTACGACCACCACGCGGTGGTGCGCCTGGCGGAGGGGAACTGGCCGTCGGGGATCTGGTGGACCTGGGGATCTCGCACCCCTGTGGGGCGTTTGACCGCTGGCCGGTGGTGGCGGTCGTCGACGCCGACGGGCGGATCGTCGACGAGTGGGCGACCCACTTCGTCCGGACCTAGGGCCCAGTCGACGGAAATGAGGGCCCAGTCGGCGGAAATGAGGGCCCAGTCGGCGGAAATGAGGGCCCAGTCGGCGGTTAGCGCTGGTTGTCGGCCCAGGGGTGGCTCGGGCGCTGACCCTGATAGATCTGCCAGCGGTAGTTGTTGCACATGATCGTCCGACCCTTGCTGTCGGTGACCTTGCGGCCGATCTCTGCGCCGGCACACGGTTGTCCGACCTCGGGGGGAGCCGCGGCGGCCGTCGTGCTCACCAGCAGGGTCGAGGTGGCGGCCAGGGTGGCGGCACCGAGAGGGAGAAGACCGATTCGGACACGTGCCATGGCTTGACGGTAACCGGCATCTCCAACCACCGATAGGCGTTTCACCTGGGAACTTCCCAAGAAATCAATGATTGTTCAAATGGACCGCGGTCCCCTGCTCGACAGGGGCTGGTAGCCCCCTGTGAGGGTCCTTGGGAGGGGTTCTCAGGGCGGTGTGCTCGTCGTAGGGTCCGAAATGACTGAAGTCGTCGGAACCTGGAGGACTGATGAACACGAAACCGATTGCCCATAGCGTTCGCACCCGGGTGGCCGCGGCCGCCGTGGCGGTTGTCGCCGCGGCCGGCGTTGCCGTGGCCACCGGGGCCGGTGCGGCGCAGGCGTCCCGGGTCTACCCGTTGGGCGGTTGTACCCAGATCAGCCCCAACGTCGTCGACCTGCCGTACAACCCGACACGCGTGATCGTGTCGGAGTATGCGGGCACCACCTACCTCATCACCGAGTTCAGCAGTGTGTGGGTGGGGGCGGGTTACAACTCGCGCATGCGGCTGGACTTCCACAACCTGCGCACCGGTCAGCGTGGGGTCCGGTTCTCCAACCGGAATGTGTCGCCGCCCTACGTCGGCACCCACCAGATCGCGATCCGCACGTCGCACCTCGGCCGCGGCCCGGTCCGGCTGACGCTCAACGCGGTCAACAGCAACGCGCTGTGGTCCATCCCGGCCCCGAACTGCTCGACGGTCATCACCGTGCGCTAGGGGTTGGCGCTGGAATCTGCCACTTAAACCTGAGCGGAATAGACTCAACTATCTCGAAGTTGGACTAGTCGACGGACAACATTGAGTCCGGGAGACTAAACTTTCCTGCGGTGACATTCCCGCAGGCCAGACGAGAGGTAGTACCGAAGTGGACAGCTTCAACCCGACCACCAAGGCCCAGGCAGCACTGCAGGCCGCCGTGCAGAACGCGGCGGCCGCGGGGAACCCCGATGTGCGTCCGGCCCACATCTTGGTGGCCCTGTTAGACCAAACCGACGGAATCGCGTCGCCGCTGCTCAAGGCGGTCGGCACGGACCCGTCGCATATCCGGCGCCAGGCCCAGGACCTGGTCGACCGCGCCCCGACGGTGGGCAGTGCCAGCGCGCCCCCGCAGCTCTCCCGCGAGTCGGTCGCGGCGATCTCCGCTGCGCAAAAGCTCGCCACCGAGCTCGGCGACGAGTACGTCTCCACCGAGCACCTGATGGTGGGCCTGGCCGACGGCGACAGCGATGCCGCCAAGCTCCTGGTCAACAACGGCGCCACCCCGGAGGCGCTGCGCGATGCCTTCGTCAACGTCCGCGGTACCGCCCGGGTGACCAGCCCGGACCCGGAATCGACCTACCAGGCGTTGGAGAAGTACTCCACCGATCTCACCGCCGCGGCCCGCGAGGGCAAGCTCGACCCGGTGATCGGCCGTGACTCGGAGATCCGCCGCGTCGTGCAGGTGCTGAGCCGGCGCACCAAGAACAACCCGGTGCTGATCGGCGAGCCCGGCGTCGGCAAGACCGCCGTCGTCGAGGGCCTGGCCCAGCGCATCGTCGCCGGCGACGTGCCCGAGTCGCTGCGCGACAAGACCCTGGTCAGCCTCGACCTCGGCGCGATGGTGGCCGGGGCGAAGTACCGCGGCGAGTTCGAAGAGCGGCTCAAGGCCGTCCTCGACGAGATCAAGGCGTCGGCCGGTCAGATCATCACCTTCATCGACGAGCTGCACACCATCGTCGGCGCCGGCGCCACCGGTGATTCGGCGATGGACGCCGGCAACATGATCAAGCCGATGCTGGCCCGCGGCGAACTGCGCCTCGTCGGCGCGACCACGCTCGAGGAGTACCGCCAGTACATCGAGAAGGATGCCGCCCTGGAGCGGCGCTTCCAGCAGGTTTACGTCGGGGAGCCGTCGGTGGAGGACACCATCGGCATCCTGCGCGGGCTCAAGGAGCGCTACGAGGTGCACCACGGCGTCCGGATCACCGACTCGGCCCTGGTCGCCGCGGCCACCCTCAGCGACCGCTACATCACGCAGCGGTTCCTGCCGGACAAGGCGATCGACCTCGTCGACGAGGCCGCGTCGCGCCTGCGCATGGAGATCGACTCGCGCCCAGTCGAAATCGACGAGGTGGAGCGGACCGTCCGCCGGCTCGAGGTGGAGGAGGTCGCCCTGGGGAAGGAGACCGACGCCGCGTCGAAGGAGCGGCTGGACAAGCTGCGCGCCGAACTGGCCGACCAGAAGGAGAAGCTCAACGAGCTGTCCGCCCGGTGGCAGAGCGAGAAGTCGGCGATCGACGCCGTCCGCGATTCGAAGGAGAAGCTCGAGCAGTTGCGCGGCGAGGCCGACCGGGCCGAGCGCGACGGCGACCTGGGCCGTGCCGCCGAGCTGCGCTACGGCCAGATCCCGGCGTTGGAGAAGGAGCTCGAGGCCGCGATCGAGAAGACCGGCACCGACGCGCAAGAGGACGTGATGCTCCAGGAGGAGGTCGGTCCCAACGATGTCGCGGAGGTCGTCTCGGCGTGGACCGGCGTCCCGGCCGGGCGCATGCTCGAGGGGGAGACCGCCAAGCTGCTGCGCATGGAGGACGAACTCGGCAAGCGGGTCGTCGGCCAGAAGGAACCGGTGCAGGCCGTCTCCGACGCGGTGCGCCGCGCCCGGGCCGGTGTCGCCGACCCGAACCGGCCGCTGGGATCCTTCCTGTTCCTCGGCCCGACCGGCGTCGGCAAGACCGAGCTCGCCAAGGCATTGGCCGAGTTCCTCTTCGACGACGAGCGGGCGATGGTCCGCATCGACATGAGCGAGTACGGCGAGAAGCACAGCGTCGCACGGCTCGTCGGTGCGCCTCCCGGCTACGTCGGATACGAGTCCGGCGGCCAGCTCACCGAGGCGGTCCGCCGTCGGCCCTACTCCGTCATCCTCTTCGACGAGGTGGAGAAGGCCCACCCCGACGTCTTCGACGTGCTGCTGCAGGTCCTCGACGAGGGCCGCCTGACCGACGGTCAGGGGCGCACGGTCGACTTCCGCAACACCATCCTCATCCTGACGTCGAACCTCGGCGCCGGCGGTGACAAGGACCAGGTGATGGCGGCGGTGCGGTCGGCGTTCAAGCCGGAGTTCATCAACCGCCTCGACGCGGTGCTGATCTTCGACGCCCTGAGCCCGGAGGAGTTGGTGACGATCGTCGACATCGCGCTGCAGGGGCTGGGCAAGCGCCTGCAGGCGCGGCGCCTGACGCTCGACGTCACGCCCAAGGCCAAGGAATGGCTGGCCGAGCGCGGTTTCGACCCGCTCTACGGCGCCCGGCCGCTGCGCCGCCTGGTGCAGCAGGCCATCGGCGACCGGCTTGCCAAGGCGCTGCTGGCCGGTGACATCCGCGACGGCGACACCGTCGTCGTCGACGTGGCCGGTGACGGCGAGTCGCTGACGGTGGAGGCCGCCGTCGACGCCGAGGTCGTCTGAGCCTCGTTGTCTAGGCCGCATCAAGACTGCGGGCCCGTCCGTATGAATCGCGTTAAGGCGCTGGCTGTCGCCTGACCGCCGGGCCGATCGTCGATGTAGCGCACCGAGTGCGTGCGGAGACGAGCGGAGGCCTGATGGCGGATCTGGTGATGGTGGGCATCGTCGTTGGCGCGGTGCTGCTGTGCGCGTGGGCGGTCCACGCGCTCGACCGATCGGCCCGGCGATGAGTGGCGACGGCGTGGTGATCGTCGCGCTGCTCGTCGTCGCGGCAGCTGTCGCCGGCTACCTGCTGCTCGCTCTCGTCGACCCCGAGAGGTTCTGAGCGTGTCCGACACGGCAAGCGGGCTGCTGCAGGTCGCGGCGATCGTGGTCGCCCTGGCCGCCCTGTACGTCCCCCTCGGGGACTACATGGCGTCGGTCTACCGCGGCGCGCGCGCCCTCGCCGTGGAACGACTCGTCTACCGGGTGGCGCGCGTCGACTCGGGTGCCGGGCAGAGCTGGCGCGCCTATGCGATCAGCGTGCTGAGCTTCTCTGTTGTCTCGATCCTCGTCGTATACGCCCTACAGCGGTTCCAGGGGCTTCTCCCCTGGGCGGATGGGAAGCTCGGCGTCTCGCCGGCAATGGCGTTCAACACGGCGATCTCCTTCGTGACGAACACCAACTGGCAGTCGTATTCGCCGGAACTCGTCATGAGCAATCTCGTGCAGATGCTCGGGCTCGCCGTGCAGAACTTCGTCTCCGCGGCGGTCGGCATGGCCGTGGCGATCGCGCTCGTCCGCGGGATCGCCAGCCGTGCCGGCACCGGCGATCTGGGGAACTTCTGGGTCGACCTGGTTCGCGGCACGGTGCGCATCCTGCTGCCGATCGCGCTGATCGTCGCCGTCGTCTTTCTCGCCGCGGGCGCCGTTCAGTCGTGGCGGACCGGGGTCGACTACACGCTGCTCGACGGCCGGCACGCCCGCAGCCCGATCGGGCCGTTCGCGTCGCAAGAGGCGATCAAACTACTCGGGACCAACGGCGGTGGAACGCTGGCGGCGAACTCGGCGCACCCGTTCGCCAACCCGACTCCGCTCACCAATGTGGTCCAGGTGCTCGCGATCCTGGTGATCCCGGTGTGCCTCACCCGCACCTACGGAACTCTCGTCGGCGACCGGCGCCAAGGCCTCACCCTGCTCGCCGTCATGGCCGCGCTCTGGTCGGGGATGCTCGCGCTGGCCTGGTATCTGCAGACGCGCCAGTCCGGGCTGGAGGGCATCGAGACGCGGTTCGGCGTGCCGGGCAGCATCCTGTTCGGGGTGTCGACGACGGGGACGTCGACGGGAGCGGTGAACGCCGCACACGACAGTCTGTCCCCGGGGTCGGGCGGGGTGCTGCTGTGGAACATGCTGCTGGGCGAGATCGCTCCCGGCGGAGTCGGTTCGGGCCTGTACGGAATCCTCGTCCTGGCGATCACGACCGTCTTCGTCGGCGGTCTCATGGTCGGGCGCACCCCGGAGTTCGGGGGGAAGAAGATTGGCCGGCGCGAAATGACCCTGGTCGCGCTCTACCTCCTGACGATGCCGGCGATCGTTCTGAGCGGCGCCGCGATCACGCTGGTCGGCCGGTCCACGCCCGACTTCCTGCTGAACTCCGGGCCGCACGGCAGCGCCGGTGCCGCCCACGGGTTCAGCGAGGTCCTCTACGCATATGCCTCGGCGGCGAACAACAACGGCAGCGCCTTCGGCGGGTTCACCGTCACCACCGACTGGTTCCAGATCTCCCTGGGCCTCGCGATGTTCTTCGGCCGGCTCGTCCCGATACTGCTCGTCCTCGCCCTCGCCGGTCTGCTCGCCGAGCAGATTCCCCGGGCGGCGGTGTCCGCCGATGCCACGCCCGACGCGACCCCCGACGCCGCACGGCTGTCGGCCGCCGTGCCCGACAGCGGACTGCTTCCCACCCACGGCGTGCTGTTCGGCGTCCTGCTCGTCGGCACGGTCGTCCTGGTCGCCGGCCTGACCTTCCTCCCGGCGATGGCGCTGGGACCGATCGCGGAGGCCCTGTCATGAGTCCCCATCCCGAGCACGACGCGTTCGTCGGGCGCGGCGCCTTCGACGCCCGCCAGCTGGCCGACGCGGTCCCGCAAGCGCTGGCCAAGCTGAATCCGAAGGATCAGGCCCGCAACCCGGTGATGTTCGTCGTCTACGTCGGCGCCGTGATCTGCACCGCTCTCGCCGTCTGGCGCCCGTCGATGTTCGCGTGGGCAGTCGTCGCCTGGCTGTGGTTCACCGTGCTGTTCGCCAACCTGGCCGAGGCCGTCGCCGAAGGCCGCGGCCGCGCCCAGGCGGACAGCTTGCGAAAGGTGAAGCGGGACACGATCGCGCGCCGCCTCGACGATGACGATCGGCTCACCGAGGTGCCCGGCGCCCGATTGGCCGTCGGCGACCTGATCGTCGTCGAAGCGGGTGAAGTCATCGCGGGCGACGGCGAGATCGTCGAGGGGATCGCCACCGTCGACGAATCCGCGATCACCGGCGAGTCCGCCCCGGTGGTGCGCGAATCCGGCGGCGATCGCAGCGCCGTGACGGGCGGCACCGTGGTGCTCTCGGACCGGATCGTCGTGCGGATTACGACCGAGCCGGGTCAGACCTTCGTCGACCGCATGATCGCCCTGGTGGAAGGATCGTCGCGGAAGAAGACGCCGAACGAGGTCGCGCTGAACATCCTGCTCACCGCGCTCACCCTGATCTTCCTGATGGTGGTGCTCTCCACCGGGGCGTTCCAGCACTACATCGGCGACGTGCCCGACCCGGTCAAGCTGATCGCGCTGCTCGTCTGCCTGATCCCGACCACCATCGGCGCACTCCTGTCGTCGATCGGCATCGCCGGGATGGACCGGCTGGTGCAGCGCAACGTCCTCGCCATGAGCGGCCGGGCCGTCGAGGCCGCCGGTGACGTCGACACCCTGCTGATGGACAAGACCGGCACGATCACCTACGGCAACCGTCGGGCCACCGCACTGCACGCGGCTCCCGGGGTCACCCGCGACGACCTCGCCTCGGCGGTCTACCGGTGCAGCCTCGGCGACGACACTCCGGAGGGACGCAGCATCATCGACCTGTGCGTCGGCGAATTCGGCGTGGCGCCGCTGCCGGAACCGGAACTCGCGTTGGCGCGTAGCGGCAGCGATCCGCGGTTCGAAGTGGTCGCGTTCACCGCTAACACCCGGATGAGCGGGATGGATCTCGACGACGCGACTGGGCGCCATCGCCTTCGCAAAGGCGCGGCCGATGCGGTCACCGGCTGGGTGGAGTCGACCGGCGGGTCGGTGGCCGCCGACGTCAGGACGACGGTCGACGAGATCGCCCGCAACGGCGGGACACCGTTGGTCGTCGCGACGGAGGATGACGGGCCGGCACGCGTCCTCGGGGTCGTCGAACTGTCCGACGTCGTCAAGCAGGGCATGCGGGACCGCTTCGCCCAGTTGCGGGCGATGGGCATCCGGACCGTGATGGTGACCGGCGACAACCCGCTCACAGCGCGGGCGATCGCCGACGAGGCGGGCGTCGACGACTTCATCGCCGAGGCGACGCCGGAAGACAAGCTCGCCCTGATCCGGCACGAACAGGCCGACGGGCGACTGGTCGCCATGACCGGTGACGGGACGAACGACGCTCCCGCCCTCGCCCAGGCCGACGTGGGCGTCGCGATGAACACCGGGACCGCGGCGGCCAAAGAGGCCGGGAACATGGTCGACCTCGACTCCGATCCGACGAAGCTCATCGAGGTGGTCGCGATCGGCAAACAGTTGCTGATCACCCGCGGCGCGCTGACGACCTTCTCGTTGGCGAACGACCTCGCGAAGTACTTCGCGATCCTGCCCGCCCTGTTCATCTCGACCTACCCGCAGCTGGAGTCGCTGAACATCATGCGGCTGCACTCGGCTCAGTCGGCGATCGTCTCGGCCGTCGTGTTCAACGCGCTGATCATCGTCGCGCTGATCCCGCTGTCGCTGCGCGGCGTGAAGTACCGGGCCGACTCCGCTTCCCGGCTGCTCGGCCGCAATCTACTCATCTACGGGCTCGGCGGTGTGATCACGCCGTTCGTCGGCATCGCGCTGATCGACCTCGTCGTCCGCCTGCTACCCGGAATGGGGTGAGACCTGTGAAGAAACTCCTGGCCGGAATGCTGCGCCAGCTCGTGGTCGGCGCGGTCGTGCTCGCCGCCGCGACGGTGCTGCTCGGACTGGTCTACCCGACCGTCACGTGGGGGATCTCCCGCCTCGGCGCGTCGAAGGCCGACGGATCGGTGCTCACCGATGCGCGCGGTTGCCCCTCCGGCTCCGAGCTAGTCGGAGTGGATCTGAAAGTGCCGCCCGGGGCTCCCGACCCGTATCTGCACTCACGGGTCGCCGGGACCGGCGACGATCCGCTCGCATCGGGCGATCCCGGTGCCTCTGCTTCGTCGAACCTCGGCCCCAACAACCCCGAGTTGCACCGCTTGATCGCGGCCCGCCGCGCGCATATCGCGGCGCGGGAGGGCGTGCCGCCCGCACAGGTTCCCGACGATGCGGTGACCGGATCGGCGTCGGGCCTGGATCCGCACATCTCGCCGGAATATGCCGCGATCCAGGTGCCGCGCATTGCCCGCGCGACCGGGTCGAGTCAGGCGCGGGTCCGCGGAGTCATCGCCCGACACACGCAGGGCAGGCAGTGGGGCTTCCTCGGCGAGCCCCGCGTCAACGTGCTGCGGGTCAACCTCGCCCTCGGTCACACGGTCGGTACATGCCGGCACGCCGGAGATCAGCCGCGGCGGTAGCCGCCGGTCGGGTGTCTAGGATTCGGTTATGAACTCGGCCGCCGCGGCGAGGGGACAACTCGAGGTGTTCCTGGGGTGTGCGCCGGGCGTCGGCAAGACCTTCGAGATGCTCGATCGTGCCCAGCACCTGCGGGCCGACGGCGTCGACGTCGTGATCGGGTTCGTCGAGACACACGGACGCGCTGCCACCGCCGCGATGGCGGAGGGCCTCGAAGTCGTGCCGCGCCGACGCGTCGAGTATCGCGGAACGGTGCTGGAGGAGATGGGTCTCGACGCGGTGCTGGCGCGCAAGCCAAGGGTCGTGCTGGTCGACGAGCTCGCGCACAGCAACGCGCCCGGATCGCGGCATCCCAAGCGCTGGAACGACATCGACGACATCCTCGACGCCGGCATCGATGTCCTCTCGACGGTGAACATCCAGCACCTGGAGAGCCTGAACGACGTCGTCGCCGGGATCACCGGCGTCATCCAGCGCGAGACCGTTCCGGATGACGCGGTGCGTCGCGCCGATCAGATCGAGCTGGTCGACATCGAGCCGCAGGCACTGCGTCGCAGGCTGGCCGACGGAAAGGTGTACGGCCCGGAACGAGCGGAGGGAGCGCTGGCGAGCTTCTTCCGTCAGGGGAATCTCACCGCGCTCCGTGAACTCGCCCTGCTCTGGCTCGCCGACCGCGTCGACGAGAAGCTGGCCGACTACCGCGCCGCGAATGCGATTACCGACACCTGGGAGGCGCGCGAGCGGGTGGTCGTCGCCATCACCGGCGGGCTGGAATCGGCGGCGTTGATCCGCCGGGCCCGCCGCATCGCATCGCGGTCGAGCGCCGAACTCTTGGTCGTCCGTGTCGTGCGCGGCGACGGGCTCGTCAACACCGCCGTCGACATGGAGGCACTGCGGTCGCTCGCGGCCGGATTCGGTGCGTCGATCAGCACCATTGTCGGAGACGACGTGCCCGAAACCCTCCTCGAGTACGCCCGCGGCGTCAATGCGACGCAGTTGGTCCTGGGAACCTCGCGCCGGCCGCGTTGGCGCAGGCTGTTCGACGAGGGGGTGGGTGCGGCGGTCGTCCGCGACAGCGGCAAGATCGACGTGCACATGGTCACCCACGATCAGGCGTCGGCGCGGCGCAACCCGCTCGACATCCGGGCGACCCGCTTCCACCGCCCGTTGACCTGGGTCCTGGCCGTCGTGATTCCGGTGTTCGTCGGGGCCGTCCTGGTCCCGCTCGACGAGCATCTCGGACTGGCCAGCGAGTCCGCGGTGTTCACCATCGGCATCCTCGCCGTCGCCCTGCTCGGCGGTGTCGGGGCCGCTGTGCTGTCGGCACTGGTGTCGGGCCTGCTGCTCAACTTTCTGTTCGCCCACCCGCGACGCACCTTCACGATCAGCGAGCCGGACAGCATCATCACCATCGCGGTCATGCTGATCACCGCGATAGCCGTTGCCGCACTGGTGGATTCGGCGAACAGGCGCCGCCGGGAGGCGAGGCAGGCCAGTCGTGACGCCGAACTGCTCTCGGCGTTCTCCAGCGCTGTGCTCAACGACGCGGCGGTGCCCGATCTGCTGGGGCGTGTGCAGGAGACCTATCAGCAGGACGCGGTCGCGCTCATTCGGCGCGGCGACCGGGAGACCGATGTGCGGGCGTTCGTCGGATCGGATCTGCCCGTCACGGCCGATGCCGCGTCCACGGTGTGCGAGGCGTCGGGCGGGCAGTACGCGCTGCTCTTGCGCGGCCCGGAGGTCGACGTGCGCGATCGCCGCGTGCTCTCCGCCGTCGCCGACCAGGTCGCGGCAGCGGTCGAACGGGACCGGCTGGCCGGGCAGGCGGCCGAGGCGGACGAGATCGCGCGGACCGACGAACTCCGGCGCGCCCTGCTCGCCGCGGTCAGCCACGACCTGCGGACGCCGCTCGCCGCGGCCAAGGCAGCGGTGTCCAGCCTGCGCAGCCCGAACTGGACGCTGGACGACGAGGACACGGCCGAACTGCTGGCCACCATCGAGGAGTCGCTGGACCAGCTGACGGCGCTGGTGGGCAACCTGCTCGACTCCTCGAGGCTCGCCGCCGGGGTCGTTTCTCCCGTGGTGAACCGCATCTATCTGCCGGAGGTGATCCATCGGGTGCTCGCCTCCGGTAACCGTTCCGCGGAGGTCCGAGTGGGATGCTCCTGGGCGTACGCCGACGCGGGTCTGCTGGAGCGGGCGCTGGCCAACCTGATCGACAACGCGCTGCTGCACGGCGGCGGCACGGTCGGGGTCGAGACGGCCGTCGACGTGTCGGACGCGGGCGAGGAGCGTTGTCTGGTGCGCGTGGTGGACCACGGTGCGGGGATCCCGCCCGAGGAGCGCGAGCGCGCTTTCCGTCCGTTCCAGCAGTACGGCGACCACGGCCGCGCCGGCTCCGGGGTGGGTCTCGGTCTGTCTGTCGCGCACGGCTTCGTTGCCGCGATGGGCGGGCGACTGACGGCCGGGGATACACCGGGCGGCGGAACGACCATGGTCGTCGACCTGCCGTTGACGCGCGACGGCTCGACGTCGGAGACCGGCGATGGCTAGCGCGGTCGACCGAGGACGGGTGCTCGTCGTCGACGACGAGCCGCAGTTGCTGCGCGCGTTGCGGATCAATCTGAAGGCACGCGGATTCGAGGTGGTGACCGCTGCGACCGGGACTGCGGCTCTCGCGGCCGTCGCGAAGTCGATTCCCGACGTCGTCGTGCTCGACCTCGGTCTGCCCGACATCGGCGGCCTGGAGGTCCTCGCCGGTCTGCGCGGGTGGACGAATGTGCCGGTGATCGTCCTTTCGTCGCGCACCGATTCGTCGGACAAGGTGTCCGCGCTCGATGCCGGAGCCGACGACTACGTCACCAAACCGTTCGGGATGGAGGAACTCGTCGCCCGGCTGCGGGCCGCGATTCGTCGTGGCGCGGCAGCGGCACCGACGCTGGATGATCCGGTCGTCCGGGTGGGTGCGGTCCAGATCGATCTCGCGGGCAAGCGGGTGACCAGGGATGGCGAGTCGATCCGTTTGACGCCCACCGAGTGGGGGATATTGGACCTGCTGGTCCGCAACCAGGGCAATCTGGTCTCGCAACGGGAAATCCTCAGTGCGGTGTGGGGTCCGAGCTACGTGGAGCAGACCAACTATCTGCGGGTCTACCTCGCCACCCTGCGACGAAAGCTCGAGGTCGATCCGCCGCGGCCGCGCATGCTCGTCACCGAATCCGGCATGGGCTACCGCTTCGTCGCCGACGCGCCCGACGCCTAGCGCGATCCTCAGCGGAGCAAGCGGTGCGCGATGAGGGCGTAGAGCTTCGCCGCCGTCAGCAGGTCGTCCACGGCGACCGACTCGTCGACCTGGTGGGCCTGGGAGTTGATGTCACCGGGACCGAGGACGATCGAGTCGATCCCCAAGTCGCGGTGCAGGAAACCGGCATCGCAGGCGGCACTCCACACCCGGGGGACCGGGTCGAGGCCCAGTGCGGTCAAGGCCCCGCCGACCGCGAGGGTGAACGGGGCGTCGAGGGCGGTCGCGAAGGCCGGGGTCTCCGAGTCGACGGTGACCGTCACCGTCGCCTGCGTCGGCAACCCAAGCTCGGCGATCCGCTCGCGCAGGCCCGCGGCGACCTCGGCGATGTCCTCGTCGGGCAGTAGCCGCCGATCGACGCCGAGGCGGCAGTCCGCGGCCACGACGTTGACGCCCTGGCCGCCGACGATGGTGCCGACGTTCCAGGTCGCCGGGCCGAGCTCGGGGTGCGGTGCGCGGGCGAGGCGCTCGCCGTCGTCGGCAATGGCACCCAGGACGCGCCCGGCCGCGGTGATCGCGCTGCAGCCGTCCTGTGGTCGGCCGGA
This sequence comes from Gordonia crocea, assembly GCF_009932435.1. Lineage (NCBI taxonomy): Bacteria > Bacillati > Actinomycetota > Actinomycetes > Mycobacteriales > Gordoniaceae > Gordonia > Gordonia crocea. The sequence continues at coordinate 162,337 of NZ_BJOU01000017.1, read as the reverse complement.
GTGCGCGGCCTTGCCCGTCACCGCGATGTCGAGATTGGCGGTGCCGCGACCGGCGTGCACCGCACGCAATCGGGTGGGTTCGGCGACCAGGCAACCGAGCACGTCGTCGGCGGCGGCCCGCTCCGTCACATAGGCGCGGGCGCCGAGACCGCCGGCCTCCTCGTCGGCGGTGCAGACGAACTCGATTCGGCCATGAAACGGCGACTGTGCCAGTGCGCCCATCGCCGCGACGATGGCGGCCAGGCCGCCCTTCATGTCGACCGCGCCGCGGCCGATGAGCCGACCGTCGACGAGGCGGGCGGCAAACGGGTCGCCGGACCAGCCCGTCCCGGCCGGCACCACGTCGGAGTGGCCGAGGAACAGCAGGGTCGGGCCGTGCCCGCCACCATCGAGGGTGGCGACCAGGTTCGGCCGCCCGGGGGCGGCCTCGGTGAGCTCGACGCGCAGGCCAGCCGCCCGGCAGGCGTCGGCGAGCACCGCCACGGTCGAGGCCTCGGTACCGCCCGGGTTCTCGCTGGGTTCGGCGATCAACGCGGTCGTCAGGGCGACGATGGCCTCGGCGGCCAGGCGGTCGAGCAGGGATTGTTCCTCGTCCGTCAACGAGAGGGCCATCACCATCTCCTTGTCGATTTGACGGTCAGAACTGCGGGACGCATGCCCACCGATAGTAAGGTGGCAGTCGATGACCAGCACCGTGTACTTCCTCATCGCCCTGGTCGCCCTCGCCGGCGCCGGGGTCCTGCTGTGGCTCGACCACCAGAGACGGTCGGTCCTGCGGGCCAACCGCGAGGTGTGGGCGCAGGCCCAGGGCTTCGACTACCGCGAGTCGGACACCAAGCTGCGTCGGGTCTTCCGCCGCGCGGCGATGGACGTCCCCGACCACGTCGAGGTCCTCGACGTCGCCTTCGGCGAATACGACGGGGCGCAGGCGGTGGTCTTCGACCTCACCGAGACGGCGACCATCGTCGCCGTGCGACGCAAGGCGGCCTCGCAGGTGATCGTCGACCTGCGGCACGAGGACGTCCTCGCCCCGGCCGAAACCGACGTCGACCTGCTCGGCGCCATGGGACCGCGGGTGATGTTCTCCAACAACCTCGAGGTCGCCCGTCGGGTGTGTGACCGCCGGATGATCGCGCTGGCCAACTCCGCGCCGCGCTACGTCGAGATCATGTGGACCGAGGGCAAGTGGGTGCTGGGCTCGATGCCGCTCACCAACGACTCGGCCCGCCTCGACGCCGCGCTCGACGTCGTGCGCCGGTTCGCCGATCTGCTGCGCGTCCTGCCGCCGTCGGTCGATCCGCAGGATGCGCCGGACCCGCGCGACCCGCACGGCCCGACGAATGCCGAACTGGCCGACGAGAAGACCGAGAACATGCGCGACAAGCGCCGTCGCGAGGCCGCCGAACAGGCCGGCGAGGCGGCGACGGTCGCCGCGCCCCTGCCGTCGGCCGAATCGGGTTTCAACCCGTTCGCCCGTGATCCGCAGGGCCCACCGGTCCGCGGCCCGCAACCCGCGCCACGCCCGCCGGCACCCCAGCAAGCCGGTCAGAACCTTCCGCTGTCGGGCCAGGAACCGTCTGGGCAGGGATGGCGCCGACCCGGGCCGCCGCCGTCGCAGCACTACCCCGAAGACGAGTCGTGAGCACCGCCGATCGGGAGCGCCTCGCCGCGCTCGTGACCGAGCTCGCCGTCGTACACGGGCGGGTGACACTGTCGTCGGGCAAGGAAGCCGACTACTACGTCGACTTGCGCCGCGCGACCCTGCACCACGAGGCCGGTCCGCTCATCGGGACGCTCATGCGCGAACTCACCGGAGACTGGGACTACCAGGCCGTCGGCGGTCTCACGCTGGGGGCCGATCCGGTGGCGTTGTCGGTGATGTACGCCGACGGCCGCCCGATCGACGCGTTCGTGGTCCGCAAGGCGGCCAAGACGCACGGGATGCAGCGCCGGATCGAGGGGCCCGACATCGCCGGGCGCCGCGTGTTGATCGTGGAGGACACCTCGACGACGGGTGCGTCGCCCAGCGCCGCGGTCGAGGCTGCACGGGAGGCGGGGGCGACGGTGGTCGGCGTCGCGACGGTCGTCGACCGGGCCACCGGTGCCGACGAGGTCATCGGCCGGCTCGGCGTCGGTTACCGCTCGCTGCTGGGCCTGGCCGACCTGGGTCTTGGCTGATCCCGACGGGCCCGGTCCGACGGAGTGGCAGGCCGGCGGGACTCCGCCGGTGGGGGTCGGGCCCTGGCCCGGCGAGTGGCCTGACGATCCGCGGTACGACCCGCAGCTGTTGGCCGAGGGGGATACGCGCAACGTCGTCGACGCCTACCGGTACTGGTCGCGCGAGGCGATCGTCGCCGACATTGACCGGCGCCGCCACCCGTTCCACGTGGCGATCGAGAACTTCTCCCACGACGCGAACATCGGCACCGTGGTGCGCACGGCGAACGCCTTTGCCGCGGCCGCGGTGCACATCGTCGGGCGGCGGCGGTGGAATCGGCGCGGGGCGATGGTCACCGACCGCTACCAGCACCTGGAACACCACGACACGGTCGCCGATCTGATCGCCTGGGCACGCGAACGCGGGCTGGCCGTCGTCGCGGTCGACAACACCCCGGGCGCTGAGCGGATCGAGCGCGCCGAGCTGCCGCGCGACTGCGTGCTGCTCTTCGGCCAGGAGGGGCCCGGCGTCAGCGACGACGCCCAGTCCGGTGCCGACCTGACGGTCTCGATCGCCCAGTTCGGCTCCACCCGGTCGATCAACGCCGGGGTCGCCGCGGGGATCGCGATGCATGCCTGGATAGCGCGGCACGCCGACCTCGACGAGGCCTGGTAGCCCTTCGCCCGCACCTTTTCGCACTTCCCGATGGGATTTCGTCGGGAAATGCGAATCGAGTCGGGATTTAGGCGCCGCGCTGGGTGAGCATCGTCCCGATCAAACCGGTTTCCTTGCTCTGGGTGCTGATCATCGACTGGGCGAGGCGGGCGACCAGCCCGTCGGGGACCCGGCCGACGAAATCCTGGGCCATCGCGATACCGCCGAAGTGGTGGCGCTGCATGAGCCGCAGGAACCGGATCCCGGCTTGCGCGGGTGGCAGTGAGCCGAGCTGGGCCACCTCGTCGTCGGTCGCCATGCCCGGCATGGCGCCGTGCGCGTGGTCGTGGTGGTCGGCGGGCGAGGCGTTGTAGCGGGTCATCCAGGCCATCGGCTGCGGGTTCTGCAGCGGCCGGTCGGCCATCTGGAGCCAGCCGGTCATCGTGCCGAGTTCCCCGCCCTGGCCGATGCGGATGTCGCGGGCCAGCGTCCGGATGGAGTCCTCGACGCCGGGCCGGTCCACCAGCTGCGCCATCGAGACCGCCTGCTGGTGGTGGGCCGACATGTCCTGGAGGAAGCCCTCTTCCACCGTGTTGAGCAATACCGGCGCCGGGGTGCGGCGATCGAAGGCCGGACCCGCCAGCGCCCCGGCAAGGAAGGCGGCGGCGATGGCCGCCAGGGTGACGCCGCCAACGACGAGCCGCGTCAACCGGGGTGATCGGGCACTCACGAACCGACCGTGGAGCGCTGGTTCGGCGGGGCCGAGTAGACGCCGTTGGTCAGCTCCAGGACCTGGAACCCGTTGTCCGAACACGTGACGTAGAGACGGTTGCCGCGCCACTCCGGCGGGGAGAAGCACCAGTCGGTCGACAGGTCGCCGATCACCCGGCCCGAGCGCGAACTGAGCGCCTGGCGGGGATCGAACTGCCCTTGGGCGAGGGACTGCAGAATCGCCGGGGCAGACAGGATCGGGACACCCAGGACGGATGCGAGGGCGTGCGGGGAGTTCCACAGCTCGGCGTGCCGGTTCGTCCGGGCCGGCGGGTTGTAGTACGCGATTTCCTTGACCCGCAACGGATCTCGGACGTCGAAGACCCGGATACCCGACGAGGTCCACCCGCACGCGAGGGCGGTGGGGTCGACCTGTCGGTCGGCCGCGCAGTAGTGCGACTCATAGGCGAAGACACCGCCGCCGACGCTGGAGGCCAGCCCCCGGTCCTGGTTGCGGGGCAGGTTCACCTGGAGCTTGAGGTTGTTGACCTCGCGCGGGCGGTGCCGGTTGGTCACGTTGATGACCTTCACGCCGCCCGAACCGCCCTCGAGGACGGTGAACAGGTACTGCTTGCGCCCGTAGGACACCGGGACGCTGTGCTGGGTGGCCCAACCGTTGGTCCAGTCGATCTTGGCCAGTTTGCGGATCTGGGGGTTGGGGCGGCGGCGCTGCACATCGCTGATGTCGTAGATGCTCAAGCCGCCGAAGTTGTGCGAGAGGTAGAGCGTCTTGCCGTCGGGGCTGACGCCGATGCCGTGGGATTCCAAACCGGTGAGCGCCTGGGCGATGACCCGGGGCCGCGACGGGTGGGTCAGGTCGACCGCGCTGAGCAGCCCCGGACCCACGCTCGACGTCCAGTAGGTGCGGCCGTCCGGGGAGAAGCCGCCCTCGTGCGCGGTGATGGGCAGCGGCGAGTTGAGTGAGCCCGGACCGTTGCCGTTGAGCAGCCGCGGTCGGCGGCAATCGCTGACGTCGTAGACGGCGAGCAGGCCGGCGCCGAAGAGCAGCGGCACCGCGGTCCCGACGAGGAGCTTGCGCTTCTCGTTGACCTTGAGGCTCTCCCACGTCCCGGCTTGCAGCGCCGGTGCGCGCAGCGTCGCCGACCGGCGCAGGTGGGTCGGGTTGGCGGCGTCGACGACGGCGACGCCGGTGTCGGGCCCAACCATCGAGCCGGGGAACAGGCTGCCCATGTAGGCGCAGTCGTCGTGGCTCGTCGAGGTGATGCCGCCGCCGTGGCCGGTGTAGCCGCCCAGCAGCTTGATGTTGCAGCGGTACCCCTTGGTGCTGCGGCCGGAGTCCCGGTCCGCGGCGGGGACGTCGCCCTGCAACCCCGTCTCCGGCAGCGATCCCGGGCCGCAGTCGGCGAGGGACACCGGCAGCCGAGGGGCGGCGTGGGCCATCGGGGCCGCACCCATCGCGGCGGCCGCGGTGACGACGACGAGGCCGGCGAGCGGGCCGCGCAGCACGCGCGCGGCGCGCGCCGACGCAGTCGTCATGACGAATCGGCGAGTGGACACCGTGAAACCCCCCAGGCCGGTGATGCGAGTCACAACACCCTGGCACGTGTGATGCCCGTCAGTCAAGTGACTGAAAACCGATCGTCGAGGAGGCTCTCGTACCCGGTCGCCGGCGCCGGTTCCCGGTCAGGTGGCGGGGGCCGTCCACAGGCCGAACAATCCGTCGACCATCGCGTCGACGAAGGTGCGCCAGGACTCGGTGTCGGGTGGATCGTCCTGATTGCGGACGCGTTCGAAATCGGCAAACGTGGTGATGAGGACGTTGCGCATGATGAGGGTGCGGACTTCGACGGCCTTGGCCGGCAGATCCGGGATCGCCCGGTAGGTGCCCTCGATGACGTCGAGCAGCGCCGGCCACTGGGCGGCCTGGTCGTAGAGCAACCCGTTGGTCGTCGGGTCTGCCGCCATTTGCATGCAGAAGACCCCGTAGGGGGTATGCCCGGGGGTGGTACCCATGAACTCCAGCTGAGGCCGGACCAGGCAGCGCAGCCAATCGCGCGGCCCGGCATCCTCGCCCAACTCGTCGACCATCTTGCGGCGCGCCCGCTCGATCGGCTCGTTGCGCACCTTCAGCAGTGCCGTCAACAGGCCGTCGCGGGACCCGAAGTGGTAGCCGATCGCATAATTGTTGCCCTGTCCGGCGGCCTCGCAAATCTGCCGGTTGGACACGGCGGCGAAGCCGTGACGGGCGAAGAGTTCTTCGGCCGTGTCCAGCAGCAGTTGTTGGGTTTGCGCTGACTGGCCGCTGCATTCGGTCATCGCGGTCCCGCTAGCCGATCGGGGGTCAGGCGCCGGCGTCGTCGAGCGCGGTGCCGGCACGGCGCCGCCGGTACCACTCGAACACCATCGGCAGGATCGACAGGAGGACGATCAGGATGAAGATCGGCTCGATCAGCTTCTGGACGATCTCGAACTGGCCGAGCCAGTAGCCGAGCAGGGTGATGCCGGCGCCCCAGACGATCGCACCGATCACGTTGTAGACGGTGAACACCGAGAAGCGCATCCGGGCCGAGCCGGCCACGATCGGCGCCAGGGTGCGCACGATCGGCACGAAGCGGGCCAGGAAGATCATGATGGGGCCGTGCTTCTCGAAGAACTCGTGCGCTTCGTCGAGATAGCGCTGCTTGAGGAACCGGGCGTCGGGTTTGAACATCTCGACGCCGATGAAGCGGCCGATCCAGTATCCGACCTGCCCGCCCAGGATCGCGGCGATGGGAATCGTGATGACCAGGATCCAGATGTTGAAGTTCGCGTCGGCGACTTTTTGTGCATGCTCGGCCGATGCGCTGCCGGCCGCGATGAGACCGGCGACGAACAGCAGGGAGTCGCCGGGCAGGACCGGGAACAGGACCCCCGACTCGATGAAGATCACCAGGAGCAGCCCGAACAACGCCGCGGTGCCGAACCAGCCGATGACGTTGAAGGGGTCGAGGATCCCGGGGAGGGCCATGACATCGGTGGTGGTCTGCGCCAGCGACAAGTAGTTCACAGGCCATCAGGGTACCGGCGACGGACTGAGAGCCCACTGAGTGTGTCCGATTCGACGGTGGCGCCAAGTGTGCGAACGCGACTTGCCATACTGGTGGGGCATTTGACGCTCGCCGTGCGCGAGTCTGAGCCGAAGACCGGTTGGAGGACCGTTTCCATGCCCATTGCCACTCCGCAGACCTACGCCGAGATGCTGCAGAAGGCCAAGGACGGCGGATACGCCTTCCCCGCCATCAACTGCACGTCGTCGGAGACGATTAACGCCGCCATCAAGGGCTTCGCCGACGCCGGTTCCGACGGGATCATCCAGTTCTCCACCGGTGGTGCCGAGTTCGGTTCCGGCCTGGGCGTCAAGGACATGGTCACCGGCGCGGTGGCCCTGGCCGAGTTCGCCCACGTGGTCGCCGCCAAGTACGACGTCACCATCGCGCTGCACACCGACCACTGCCCGAAGGACAAGCTCGACGGTTTCGTCCGGCCGTTGATCGCGATCTCCAAGGAGCGCGTCGACCGCGGGGAGAACCCGCTGTTCCAGTCGCACATGTGGGACGGCTCGGCGATCCCGATCGACGAGAACCTGGAGATCGCCCAGGAGCTGTTGGCCGCCACCTCGGCCGCCAACATCATCCTCGAGGTCGAGATCGGCGTCGTGGGCGGCGAAGAGGACGGCGTCGAGAACGCCATCAACGACAAGCTCTACACCTCGGTCGAGGACTTCGAGAAGACCGTCGACGCGCTGGGCGTCGGAGAGAAGGGCAAGTACCTGCTCGCCGCCACCTTCGGCAACGTCCACGGTGTGTACAAGCCGGGCAACGTCAAGCTCAAGCCGTCGGTTCTCGACGAGGGCCAGAAGGCTGCGATCGCCAAGCTCGGCCTCGGCGCCGACACGAAGCCCTTCGACTTCGTCTTCCACGGCGGATCGGGGTCGCTCAAGAGCGAGATCGACGAGGCGCTGAGCTACGGCGTGGTGAAGATGAACGTCGACACCGACACCCAGTACGCGTTCACCCGACCGGTCGCCGGCCACATGTTCAGCAACTACGACGGTGTGCTGAAGGTCGACGGCGAGGTCGGGAACAAGAAGACCTACGATCCGCGCAGCTACCTGAAGAAGGCCGAGACCTCGATGGCCGAGCGCGTCGTGGAAGCCTGCAACGACCTGAAGTCGGCCGGCAAGTCGATCAGCGCCTCCTGAACCCGGTGAGCTGACCAGCACAGACAAATCACCCCGCCCGGTTGCGACCGGGCGGGGTGATTGTGTCGATGGCCGGCTACTTCGGCGCGCAGACCTTCCAGTTGCCGTCGACCTTCTGCAGGTTGATCGAGGTCGGGACGACGGTGTTCGGGGCGTCGGTGCGGAAAGAGTTCACCTCGACGACGGCCTGGTTGTCGCCGACGACCTTGGCCGCGCGCACCCCGCTGATGTTGACCAGCTCGTTGCGGGCCTTCTGCTCGGCGAACAGCTTGGCGTAGTCGGCGTCGCTGATCTTGGCGTAGAAGGTGTTGGTGTCACCGCAGGTCACCGACCGCAGGGTGGCGATGTCCCCGCTGTTCATCGCGGTGACGAAGGAGACGGCGGCCTCGGCGGCCTGGTCGGCCGGGGCCGGCTTGCGCAGGAACCACAGGGCCGCACCGGCAGCGGCGATCAGGACCACCGCGGCGGCGGCGAGGGCGAGCGGCTTGCGCAGGCTGCGCGGCTTCTTCGCGGGGGCAGTGGTCTGCGGAATGGTCGCCGGCGCGGCGATGTCGTCGCCGGTCTTCCACTCCCCGGCGGCCGTTGCGGTCGCCGGAGCCGCAGGGGCGGCCTTGGCGGACTCGATCTTCGTCGTTTCCGCTTCGTCGGGCTCGACGACCTCATCGGCCTCGACGGCCTCATCGGTTGCCTCGGCCTCGTCGGCGGGCTTGTCGTCGAGCTTCTTGATCTCCGGTCGGCTCGGGCTGACCTTGGGGCCGGCCGCCTCGTCGGTGTCATCCGATTCGGCGTCATCCGCGTCGGCAGCCGCATCCGCGTCGGCAGCCGCATCCTCGGCCTCGGCGTCGGCGTCGGCGTCGGCGTCGGCCTCGGCGTCCTCGTCGGACTCGTCACTGGTGGAATCGTCGCTGGTGGAGTCGTCGCTGTCGGCCGAATCCTCGTCCGCAGCAGCCTCTTCGGAGCTCTCCTCGGACTCGGCGTCCGCGTCTTCGGCGTCCGTGCTGTCAGCATCCGTGCCCTCGGCGTCGGATCCCTCGGCGGCTGATCCCTCAGCGTCGGACGCAGCCTCGACCTCATCGGCTTCGGATGCCTCGTCGGTCTTGTTCTCGGCAGCCAGCTTGGCGGCCACCGCGGCCGCAGCCGCAGCGGCAACCGCGCCGGCAGCGGCTCCCGCGCCGCTGGCTTCCTCGGTCTCGACGGCCTCGGCGTCGGCAGCGGCCTCAACCTCGTCGGCAGCTTCAGCCTCGTCGGCCTCAGCCTCGTCGGCGTTGTCGGTGTCGGTACCGTCCTCGGCCTGATCGGCTTCGTCGGCGACCTCGTCGGCCGACTCGTCGCCGTCGTCCGCGGCGGCAGCCGACGCCTCGCCCGTGCCGCCCACGGCGTCGACATCCTCGAGATCGGGGAGGTCGTCGGTGTTGGGGAGGTCATCGCGGCTGATCACGCGGGTGGCGGAGTCGATCCCGCCGCCGCCGAGGGGCTGCGGGGCATCGTCGGCCGGAGTGGGCTGTTCGGGCTGGCTGTCACCGCGGCGGGTGCGCAACGAGTCGACCTCGGTCGCCGCGGAGTCCGCTCCGCCGTCGTTGCCCGTGGTCGGGGTTTCGTCTGACTGCGCCATTGAGCACGCCTGCCTTCGTCAATAGTTCGCTAGCGGCTCACAGACTAGCGAAACCTGGCCGGTCAGACACACTCGGGATGCCTGCCGAGGACCCTGCTGCCACCACGGAAGAAGTGGTTGAATTGGGTGGTGACTTCTTTTGGAGACCTGCTCGGCCCCCCGCCCACGTTACTCACCGGCGACGATGAAGCCGAGTCCGAGTTGCTCAACGGTGCCGCACCGGCCACCGTGGCCGCCGGCTCGCCGACGGCGTCGATCGCGTGGGCCTACCTTGCCGAGGCCGAACTCGACAGCATCGACGAAGCCGCCGCGCAAAGCGGCGAGGTGCCGCCCGCCGTGGTGGCGGCGTACGCCTACGCGCGGACGGGGTACCACCGCGGGCTCGACCAGCTCCGCCGCCACGGTTGGAAGGGCTATGGCCCGGTTCCGTGGGAGCACCAGCAGAACCAGGGATTCCTGCGTTGTGTCGGCGCCCTGGCCCGGGCTGCCCGGTTCATCGGCGAGGAAGACGAATACCTGCGCTGCCTGGATCTGCTCAACGACTGTGACCCGCGCGCCGCCGAGCAGGTCGGGGTCACGGCACCGTAGCCGGATCGGACCGTAGCCGGTTTGGGGGTGTCCGTCACACGGTGTCGAGGTATCCCCGGCTGACGAGCTCGGTCGTGGTCAGCACCGCGATCGCGCTGACGGCCAGCAGGGCGACCAGGACGAAGAGCTGCATGATTGCGGCGGCGGTCGTCGATGCCCCGCCGAGGACCATGCCGACGAAGGCCCCGGGGATGGTGACCAGGCCCACCGAACGGGTCTGGTCCAGGCCCGGGATCAGGGCGGTCGCCGCCGCGGGGCGCACGACTTCGAGGCGGGCGTCGCGGAGGCCGAACCCGAGGGACAGGGCCGCCTCGACCTCGCCGTAGCGGGACCGGAGTTCGTCGTGGGCGTGGCGTCCGGCCAACGATGCCGTGTTCATCGCGCCGCCGAACATGATCCCGGCCGTCGGGATGATCGCGATCCCGGTCGCGGGCAGCACGCCGACGGCGACGATGGCGAGCACGACCACGATGGTCGGCACCGCCACCGGGAGCAGGCACAACGCGCACGACCGCAGCGGCGGCCACCGGCGCCCGCTGGCGCCCGGGCCGGTGTCGCGGGTGATGCGGCCCGCCGAGGTCCAGGCGGCGGCCAGCGCCATCACGCCGACGAACAGCGATGAGGCCCACAGGGTTCCGATCACCACGGCGAGAATCGCGGCCAGCGCCGCCAATTGGACCACCGCACGGATGACGGCGACGACGGTGTCGCGTCCGTGACCGCTCGAGGCGGTGACGTTGACGGTGACGGCGATGGCGGCGAGAACCACCATCACGATGACGAGCGCGGGTCCGATGCGGATGATCGCGTCGCCGATGTGGTTCACGCGACCATCTTGTCAGTCCCCGTGGGGCCGCGTCGCTATCATCGGCAACGGTGAGGCCGAAACGACCCGCGCTGGCGGTGGGGGAGCAGTGGATGCGGGCCCGCGAGTCGGGCAGTCCGTTGCTGCGCCGACTGCCGCAGGGGATGCGCAGTCGGGTGCGGCGGCTGATGAACTCGGTGGTCCCGATCCTGCAATGTGCCCTCGCCGCCGGGGTGTCGTGGTGGATCGCGACGGCGGTCTTCGGCCACATCGACCCGTTCTTCGCGCCGATCGCCGCGATCATCTCGTTGGGCCTGTCGTTGAGCAAGCGGTGGCGGCGGTCGGTCGAGTTGGTCGGCGGGGTCGCGATCGGCGTGCTGATCGGCGATCTGTTGGTGCGCTACTTCGGCTCCGGGGCGTGGCAGATCACCGCTGCGGTACTCATCGCCATGACCCTGGCGGTCTTCGTCGACACCGGCCCGATCATCCCGATGCAGTCGGCGTCGTCGGCGGTCCTGGTGGTCGCCGTCCCGATGACCGGGGCCGGATTCACCCGGGCGGTCGACGCGCTCATCGGCGGCGTCCTCGGAGTCGTGGTCGTGGCGGTGCTGCCGACCAATCCGGCGCACCGCGCGCGGCTGGACGCCGCACGGATCCTCGCGGTGCTGCGCGATGCGTGCAACCGCCTCGTCGACGGGGTTCGCAGCGGTGACAGCGCGGCGATCGGGGAGGTGTACGACGAGGTCAATGGTCTGCGCGGCGCCTTGGACACCATGCGCGCGGACATGCGCGGCGGCCGCGAGGTCAGCGTCATCTCGCCGCTGTACTGGAGCTCGCGGGCCCGGGTCGCGCGAATCGCGGCCACCGCAGAACCGATCTCCGGTGCGGTCCGCAACCTGCTGGTGCTCACCCGGCGCGTCGAGGGGATGGTCAGTCGCGGGGAGGCGGTGCCCGACGGGGTGGTCGATCTGATCGGCCAGCTCGCCGACGGTTATGAGGCGTTGCGCGCCTTCATGCTGGCCCCGCCCGACGGGCAGCCCGACGCGGCCGACGCGGCCCGGGTGTTGCGTGGCATCGTGCGGCAGGTCCGGCCGGAGGTGGTGGCCGACGAGGACGTCGTCGGGGTGTCGACCCTGGCCCAGATCCGGGCGCAGCTGGTCGACATGCTGATGGTCGCGGGATTGACCCGGACCTCCGCGGTGGCCCAATTGCGTTCGGCGCGGTAACCGCCGGGACGGCCGGCCGGGAGAATCAAGGCTTGTATATATGCGTAGTTACGCATACGTTTGGGGGTATGGGGCATTCACACGACCACGCGCACCTGAGCGCGCCGACCACCGGGGAACGACGGCTGTGGCCGATGGTGGTGGCGGTGTTCCTCATCGGCGGCTTCTTCGTCGTCGAGTTGACCGTCGGCATCATGGCGAATTCGCTGGCGCTGATCGCCGACGCCGGACACATGGCCACCGATGTCGTCGCACTGGTGATGGGGCTGGCGGCGCTGTTGTTGGCCCGCCACGGCTCGGTGACCGCTCGACGGTCCTTCGGCTGGCACCGCGCCGAGGTATTCAGCGCCGTGGTCAACGCCGTCCTGTTGATCGGCGTCGGCGGCTACGTGCTCTACGAGGCGATCGAGCGCATCGGCACCGCGCCGGAGGTGCCCGGACTCACGCTGATCGTCGTCGCCCTGATCGGGCTGGCGGTCAACGTCGTCGTGATGCTGCTGCTGCGGGCCGATGCGCAGGAGTCGATCGCGGTGCGCGGCGCCTACCTCGAGGTCCTCGCCGACGCGGTGGGCAGCGTCGGTGTTCTCGTCGCCGGCATCTTCGCCATCATCACCGGCTCGGGCTATGCCGACATCGTCGTCGCCGTGCTGATCGCGCTGTGGGTGGTGCCGCGGGCGATCCGGCTCGCCGCCGACGCCCTGCGGATCCTCAACCAGCAGGCCCCCAAGCACGTCGACGTCGAGGCCCTCGGTGCGGAACTGGCCCAGATCCCCGGCGTCGAGGACATCCACGACCTGCACGTGTGGACGCTGACCACCGGGATGGACGTCGCGACCGTCCACATCGCCAGCTCGGCACCCGGCGGCGACGTCCTCGCCCGGGCCCAGGAAGTCCTCGCCGCCCACGGCCTCGAGCACGCGACGGTCCAGGTGGAGGGCGGGACGGGCGCCTGCCACGAATCCGAACTCAGCTGGTGAGCGCGACCAACCGCCACGGAACGTGGTGCGGGTAGAAGGTCGACCGGCCGGTCGCGCGCGGGGTCAAGACCCCCTCGCGCTCGACGAACACCGCCGGGCCGCCGGTCTGCACCGCCCGACCGGACCGCCACCGGTGGGGCAGCGCCCAGCCGCGGCGCGCCACGCGGCCGCGCAGATCCCCGTCGGCGCCGAGCGGTTCGATCTCCACCGCGGCGACCTCGCCGTCGAAGAGCCGGGTGTCGTCCACGTAGCCCTCGCCGAGCAGCGGACCACCGTCGGCGCCGACGTGCCGGGCCCGGCCCACCAGGACCGACGCCGCGTCGTCGCGGATCAGCGGGAACGGTGCCGGGGTGCCGTTGTGGGCGAGGTCGCGGGCGGCGGCGCCGACCGGCAACCGATACACGCGGGTGGCCCGGGTGGGTGACCCGACCACGTATGCGACGGCGACGTCGAGGCGTTCGAGAACCATCAACCGGGCCACCACCGCGGCGAGGAACGCATCGGGGTGCGGGCAGTCGCCGGCGTCGACGACGAGGCGATCGGTGGCCGACTCGCCCACCGCGTCGGACACGATCGGGCCGACGGCCGAACGCAGCGAGAGCAGGTCCCATGCGGTGCTCGAGGGCGGTGTCAGAACGGTCGCAGTCACGGCGAATAGCGTAGTCGGGCCGGTGACCAAGTAGGGTTGTGCCGGATTGTCTGGCGAGTAAGGGAGTCTGACGAATGCCTGCGATCGTCCTGATCGGCGCCCAGTGGGGCGACGAGGGCAAAGGAAAAGCGACCGACTTGCTGGGCGGCAAGCTCCAGTGGGTGGTTCGCTACCAGGGCGGCAACAACGCCGGTCACACGGTGGTCTTGCCGAACGGCGACACCTTCGCCCTGCACCTCATCCCGTCGGGGATCTTGACCCCGGGGGTCAAGAACGTCATCGGCAACGGTGTCGTCGTCGACCCCGGTGTGCTGCTCGCCGAGCTGGCCGGTTTGGAGGAGCGAGAGGTCGACACCGCCAACCTGTTCATCTCCGCCGACGCGCACCTGCTCATGCCGTACCACGTGGCGATCGACAAGGTGACCGAGCGCTTCCTGGGCAATGCCAAGATCGGCACGACCGGCCGCGGTATCGGTCCGTGCTACCAGGACAAGATCGCCCGCGTCGGCGTGCGCGCGGCCGACGTGCTCGACGAGCAGTTGCTCGCCGAAAAGGTCGAGGCCGCCTTGGAGATCAAGAACCAGATCCTCACCAAGATCTACAACCGCAAGGCACTCGAGCCGGCGGCGGTGACCGACGAGGTCCTCGGCCTGGCCGAAGGTTTCAAGCATCGGATCGCCGACACCCGTCTGCTGCTCAACCAGGCGCTGGAGCGCGACGAGACCATCCTGCTCGAGGGGTCGCAGGGCACCCTGCTCGACGTCGACCACGGCACCTACCCGTATGTCACCTCGTCCAACCCGACTGCCGGCGGCGCAGCGGTGGGCTCCGGCATCGGTCCGGGCCGCATCACGACGGTGCTGGGAATCCTCAAGGCCTACACCACCCGAGTCGGCTCCGGCCCGTTCCCGACCGAGCTCTTCGACGAGCACGGCGAGTACCTGGCGAAGGCGGGCGGCGAGGTCGGGGTCACCACCGGCCGGGCCCGGCGCTGCGGCTGGTTCGACGCCGTCATCGGGCGCTACGCCACCCGGGTCAACGGCATCACCGACTACTTCCTCACCAAGCTCGACGTCCTGTCCGGGCTCGACGAGGTGCCGATCTGCGTAGCCTACGAGGTCGGCGGGAAGCGCTTCGACGAGATGCCGATGACGCAGTCGGACTTCCACAAGGCCACGCCGGTCTACGAGACGATGCCCGGCTGGTGGGAGGACATCTCGGCGGCCCGGACCTTCGACGAGCTGCCGGTGAACGCACAGAACTACGTGCTGCGCCTGGAGGAACTCTCCGGCGCGCACATCTCGTGCATCGGCGTGGGGCCCGGGCGTGACGAAACGATCGTCCGCCGCGAGATCGCCTGAGACAATTGCCGTCGGAGACCAGCTGAGCAACGGCGAAGGAGGAGCGGGGGATGCCGCAGTTGTCGAAGGCTCGCGACTACGGCTCGGTGTTGCTCGGCTCGACCGGTGACAGCCAGCGCCTCAAACGGGTCCGCACGCAGTTCTATCTGACGATCTCGATCGTCATCTCGCACGTCATCGGTATCGGCATCGTGATCGTGCTGATCACCGTCGGAATCCCGGAACCCTCGGTGTTCCGCCGCGAATTGGTGTGGGTCAACTTCGTGGCCGTGCCGATCGTGATCGTGGCCGCGCTGCTGATCGGCGTGGTGTGGGGTACCTATTCGACGGTCCGTGCGCTGCGGTGGGCCATCCGCGGCGAGAAGCCGACGGCCGCCGACGCCAAGGCCGCGCGCCGGGTCCCGGCGCGGTTGGAGGCGATCCAGGGGCTGTTGTGGCTGGCCGCGACGATCGGCTTCACCATCGCCTACGGGATCGTCGATCCCCAGCTCATCCCCAAGATCCTGTTCGTGCTCGGCTTCGCCGGCACGGTGGTCGTCGGTATCGCCGCGTTGTTGACCGAATTCATCCTGCGGCCGACCGAGGCCGAACTGATCGCCGCCGGGTTCACCGGGGGGCGGCGGCGCCGACTGCGCGGCCGCGCCATCTCGGCGTGGCTGGTCGGGTCGGGTATCCCGATCGTCGGGATCCTGCTGGTGGGCCTGTTCACCGTGCTCTTCGACAACATGGACAAGCGCGACATGGTGGTGGCGGTCTGGGTGATCGGCGGGGTCGCCCTGTTCACCGGCCTCCTGCTGACCGTGCTGTCCAACTCCAGCGTCGTCGGCCCGGTGCGGTCGGTGCAGGAGGGGATGCGCCGGGTGCGGGCCGGGGACAACGACGTCGACCTCGTCGTCTACGACGGTTCCGAGCTCGGCGACCTGCAGGTGGGGTTCAACACCATGGTCCGCGGGCTGCGCGAGCGCGAGCGGATCCGCGACCTGTTCGGCCGGCACGTGGGCGAGGAGGTCGCCGACGCGGCGCTGCGCAACGATCCTGAGCTGGGCGGCAGCGAACAGGTGGTGGCCACCATGTTCATCGACGTCATCGGATCGACGGCGTTGGCCGCCAGCCGCACCCCGACCGAGACCGTCGCGATCCTCAACCGGTTCTTCGCGGTGATCGTCGAGGCCGTGGAGACCAACCAGGGATTGGTCAACAAGTTCGAGGGTGACGCGGTGCTGGCGATCTTCGGGGCGCCGATGCCGCTGCCGGATCCCGCCGGTGCCGCCCTGGTGACCGCGCGCCAGATCGCCGCCGCACTGCCGTCGCGGGTTCCCGAGCTGACCGCCGGTATCGGCGTCGGCTACGGGGCCGCGGTGGCGGGCAACGTCGGGGCGATCGAGCGGTTCGAGTTCACCGTGATCGGCGACCCGGTCAACGAAAGCGCCCGGCTCTCCGAGTTGGCCAAACGCGACAGCGCGCGCCCGCTGGCGTCCAAGGTGGCGGTGGACGCCGCCGGGACCGACGAGGCCCGGCACTGGGAGGTGCTCGATTCGGAGATGCTGCGCGGGCGGTCGGAGCCGACCGTGGTGTGTGCGGCCATCGTCTGATCGGCCGCCGGTCATCGTCGCGGGACCAGTAGGATGCACAGCATGACTTCCAACCCCGCATCCGGGATTCCGGCCGTGCTCGGCACCCCGCTGACCGACTCGGCCGTCCGGGTCTTGCTGCTGGGTGCCGGCGAACTCGGCAAAGAGGTGGTGATCGCCTTCCAGCGCTTCGGCGTCGAGGTGATTGCGGTGGACCGCTATCCCCACGCCCCCGGGCACCAGGTCGCCCACCACAGCGAGGTCATCGACATGACCGATCCGGCGGCGGTGACCGCCGTCATCGAGAAGTACCGGCCCGACTTCGTCGTCCCCGAAATCGAGGCGATCGCCACCGAGGCGCTCGGCGACATCGAGGCACGGGGCATCGCCCAGGTCGTCCCGTCGGCGTTCGGCGTTGCGGCGACGATGAACCGGGAGCGGGTCCGGCGGCTGGCCGATGAGGACCTGGGTATTCCGGTGCCGCCGTACCTTTTTGCCGATTCCCGCGAGGAACTGCGCGCCGCTGCGGCCCGGGTCGGCTTCCCCTGCGTGGTGAAGCCGATCATGTCCTCGTCGGGCAAGGGACAGACCATCCTGGACGGCCCCGACGACGTCGACGCGGCGTGGGAGACGGCGACGACGAAGGCGCGCGTGCAGAACACCCGGGTCATCGTCGAGGGGTTCATCGACTTCGACTACGAGGTCACCCTTCTCACGGTCCGCTCGATCGACCCGCGCACCGGCGGCATCCTCACCCAGTTCTGCGCACCGATCGGCCACCGCCAAGTCGACGGCGACTACGTCGAGAGCTGGCAGCCGCAGCAGATGGCGCCCTTCGCGATGGCCTCGGCGACGTCGATCGCGGCCCGGATCACCGGCGCGATGGCCGACGGCCAGGAACTCGGCGGGCGGGGCGTCTTCGGCGTGGAACTGTTCGTCAAGGGCGACGACGTCTACTTCTCCGAAGTCAGCCCCCGGCCGCACGACACCGGTCTGGTGACCATGGCCAGCCAGCGGATCTCGGAGTTCGAGATGCACGCCCGCGCGATCCTGGGGCTACCGGTCGAGGTCACCTTGGCCTCGCCGGGTGCGTCGGCGGTCATCTACGGCGACCGCGACGAGGAAGCCGTCGGCTTTGCCAACGTCGCGCAGGCCCTGGCGGTTCCGGAGACCAGCATCCGGCTGTTCGGAAAGCCCGAGTCCACCACGCGCCGCCGTCTGGGTGTGGTCACCGCGACCGCCGACGACACGGTGAGTGCGCGGGCCCGCGCGTCGGAGGCGGCGTCGCGGATCCGGATCGTGTCGCCGGGCGAGGCGCCGACCACGGTGATCGGCGTGCCGGGCGAGTCGAACGACGCGCAGGCGCCGACGCACAACCTGGCGCAACCGGCGCGGCAGCCGGCGTCGAAGTAGCCGCCCGTGCCGTTCTGGGGTGAGGCCCTGGTCGGGCTGGTCATCGTCATCGGCCTGTTCGGGATCGTCTTCCCGGTGCTCCCCGGCGGGATCCTGGTCGGCCTCGCGATCGGCGTCTGGGCGTTCGTGGTCGGCGGATGGGCCTGGGCCTTTTTCGCCGGTGCGGCGCTGATCATCGCGGTCGCCGAGGTGGTGAAGTACTACGTCGCCGGGCGCACGCTGAAAGCCGCGGGGGTCCCCAACGTCACGGTCCTCGTCGGCGGGATCGTGGGGATCGTCGGGTTCTTCGTCGTCCCGTTCGTCGGCCTGATCCTCGGCTTCATCGTCGGTGCGATGGTCAGCGAACTGGTGCGCGGGTGGAGCGTCGAGCAGGCCTGGCGCGGCGCCTGGGCGGCCACCAAGGCCGCCGGTGCGAGCATGCTGGTGGAACTGGCCGGGGCCCTGACCGCGGCGGCGATCTGGCTGGTGGGCGCGTTCGCCTTCTGATCCGGTCGGGGCCCGAGCCGGTCCGGACGGGTCAGTAGAGCCGCGGTTGACCGCAGTTGGCCGGGAACACCCAGGCCGAGGAATGCGGCGGGACGATGGCGATCGACGGGTATTGAAGTCCGTTGGGGCAGGCGTACATCCCATGGCCGATTCCGACGGAGTCGCCGCGGTTGGTGCACAGCGCGCCCTTGCAGTGGATGAGGGGTGCGGCGCCGGCCGTACCGGCGGACAGCAAGGTGCCGGCGGTGACGCCCACGGTGGCGGCGGTGAGGGCAAGACGTCGGGTCAGGGACATGCGGGGCCTCCGATGGCAGGGAATCGTGATACCGATGATCGGTATAGCGAATAGTCATATCACGATCACAAATCACATGTGCCGTGGACCCACCTATCGGGGTCGCCCGTACCCGACGATCCCTTCGACGGTCGACCGGTCGAAATGGTTCACGCTGATCTCGGTCGGCGGTTCGTTGCCGCCGACGGTGGTCACCCGCGTCCCGTCGACCGCGACGACGACGTTGGTGTGCTGCCGGAACCGGTTGGGTGCCGCGTAGAGCACCACGTCGCCCGGTTGCGGGGCGTAGTCGGGCCCCCGGAAGCGGTGTGCCGACTGGAAGTAGTCGGTCAGCGTCGCCACGCCCGGGATGCGCCACGAGCCGCTGTTCGGATTGACCAGCGTTACCCCGGCCTGGTGCATGGTCCAACTGACGAAATCCGCACACCACGGCTCGGTGGCGCCCTGCGCGTAATACTGGCCCGGATGGGGGTGGTCGTACTCGGCCCGCAGCACCGCCACAATCGCGCGCCGCTGGGGCGAGAGCACGGCGGTGTCGACCTCGGGGAAGGCGGCGCGCGGCTGGGGAAACACTGAGGACCACCCGCCGTCGTCGCCCGACCGCGAGGCCGCCCACCCCACGCCGCCGCCGACCAGCACCACCGCTGCCGCCAGCACCAACATTGGCCGCAGCCAGCGATTACGCCCCCGATTGGTCATGGTGACCAGCGTACCGGCGGCCTGAGCAACCTCTGTGAGGTCGCTGATCATGCCCTGAATCGGCTAACCATCGGCGACCGTCCGCCGAAAAACTGAGTAGATCGACCGCACCGTGTGGTCGAGAAGTGATTCGGAACAGATGGGGAAAAACGATGCGAAACACGAAGCGAAACGCAGCCACGATGCGCCGCGGACTGGTTGCGGCAGCGGCCTCCGCCACCCTGGCCGTCGCCGCACTCACCGCCGCCGGCCCTGCCCAGGCAGCTGCTCCCGGTGAACTGGAGATCCGCGGCGGGATCGAATGCCACTTCGGCCAAAAGGGGTCGACCTGGGACAACATCTGGTACCAGGTCCGTTGGATGACCGTCGTCAACGTCGGCGGCTCGACGATGCGCAACGTCACGCTGCAGGAGATCAACGGCGGAAGCGCCTTCGCGCGCGAGATCAAGCCCGGCCAGTCGATGTCGCACTGGGACAACCGCGCCAAGCGTTGGAAGCGGCCCATCGAGACCCGCTGGCCCGGGTGCATCCCGACGTCGATCAGTGGCTACACCTGGGGTGACACCATCGAGAACCTCGGGAACAACTTCGGCTACTGGAGCACCAATATCGACCGGCCGGCACGCCCCGGTCGCTGATCGGTCTCAGGCCTTGCGGACCTTGTCCGGCTCGGAGGCGGCGAGCATCTCGTCCCGCTCGACGACCTTGATGCGTTCGCGGCCCTCCGCGGCGCCCAGCGAGCGCTCGTGCTCGTCGAGGCGGTACCAGCCGTCCCACGTGGTGAACGGGATTCCCCGGCTCTCCAGCAGGGCGACGATCGCCTCCTCGGCCGGCGACTCCGGCGAACCGAGGGCGTCGTTGTGCAGGTCTTCGACGATGCACTCGACGGTCTCGTTGGCATCGCCCTTGGTGTGGCCGATCAGGCCGACGGGGCCGCGCTTGACCCAGCCGGTCGTGTACAGGCCGCTCAGGTGCGCACCCTCGTCGAAAACGCGGCCGGCCTCGTTCGGGATCACGCCGGCGGCGTGGTCGAACGGGATTTCCGGCAGGTTGTCCGAAAGGTAGCCGACGGCCCGATAGATGGCCGTGACATCCCAGTCGGTGGTCTTGCCGGTGGGCTGGACGTTGCCGGTGCCGTCGAGCTCGGTGCGCTCGGTGCGCAGGCCGACGACCTTGCCGTCCTCGCCGAGGATCTCGACCGGGTTCTCGAAGAAGTGCAGGAACAGCTTGTGGATCGCCCCCTGCTTCGGCTCGCGGATCGCGTAGTTCTCGATGATCGTCGCGACCTGGTCGGTGATCTTGCTGCTGCGCCGCGCCACCGCGGACCCCTCGTCGTACTCGATGTCCTCGGGGTTGACGATGACCTCGATGTTGGGCGAGTGGTCGAGCTCCTTGAGCTCGAGCGGGGTGAACTTGGCCTGCGCCGGTCCGCGGCGGCCGAAGACGTGCACCTCAATCGCCTTGTTGGCCTTGAGGCCCTCGTAGACGTTGGCCGGGATCTCGGTGGGCAGCAGCTCGTCGCCGGTCTTGGCGAGGACGCGTGCCACGTCGAGGGCGACGTTGCCGACGCCGATGACCGCGACCTTCTCCTCGTCGAGGGGCCAGGTGCGCGGGAAGTCCGGGTGGCCGTCGTACCAGGCCACGAACTGGCCGGCGCCGTAGCTGCGCTCGAGGTCGACGCCGGGGATGTTCAGGCCGCGGTCGTCGGTCGCGCCGGTGGAGAAGATCACCGCGTCGTAGTGCGCCTGGAGATCGGTCAACGTGATGTCGGTGCCGTAGTCGATGTTGCCGAGCAGGCGGACCTGCGGCTTGTCGAGAACCTTGTGCAGGGCGTTGATGATGCCCTTGATGCGCGGGTGGTCGGGGGCCACGCCGTAGCGGATCAGGCCGAAGGGGGCCGGCATGCGCTCGTACAGGTCGATGCTGACGCCGCGTTCCTTCAGGTCGTCATGCTTCATCAGGGCATCGGCGGCGTAGATGCCGGCGGGTCCGGCGCCGACGATGGCGACGCGCAGTGCGCGGTTCTCCTTGCTCATACCTCTACGGTAAGTGGTGGAGGGCGTCGGCCAAAATGGGGCCCAGGGCCCGAAGTGAGGTTGGCCTCACTTCGCGGCTGACCTGCGGACGGCCATATACTGGGGCGTTGTGGCTGAATCCCGCGACGATGACTTGGGTCGATTGGCAGACGAGCTGAACAAGCGCGATGCCCCGACCAAGGGACCCTTCCTTGCCGCACTGGCGGTTGTCGTGGTTTTAATCGGTGTGATTCTAATTGTCCAGTGGGTACGCCCGTTTTCCGATCGCATCAGCGACGAGGACACCGTGCGCATCGCCGTGAACGACCACTACACCGCGCGCAACGCGGTCAATTACGACTCCTTCCGGGCCGCGACCTGCGCGGCCAAGGTTCCCCCGCGCGCCGAGTTCGAGTCGACCAATACCCGCTCTCGCGAGGCCAACGGGAGGATCGTCATCCCGCAGGGCCAGATCGCCGACGTCACCATCACCGGTGACAAGGCCAGTGCGACGGTCACCTGGCACTACGAGAAGCGTGCCACCGAGAACCAGAAGACGCCCACGACCCTGATCCGCCAGGACGACAAATGGAAGGTGTGCTGATGAGCTACGCCGGAGATGTGAGCCCCACCGAAGCCTGGGAGCTGTTGGAGAACGACGAGAACACCGTCCTCGTCGACTGTCGGACCACCGCCGAGTGGAACTTCGTCGGGGTCCCCGACCTCGAGGTCCTCGGCAAGCGCACGATCTTCATCGAGTGGACGACCTTTCCGTCGGGAACGCCCAACGGGCAGTTCGTCGAGCAGCTGCGCGAGGCCGGCATCGCCGACGACAGCCGGGTGTTGTTCATCTGCCGTTCCGGGCACCGGTCGATCGGCGCGGCCGAGGCGGCGACGGCGGCGGGGATCAGCCAGTCGTACAACGTCCGCGACGGTTTCGAGGGCGGCCTCGACGAGAACGACCACCGCGGCGGGACCGGGTGGCGTGCGGCCAACCTTCCCTGGCGCCAGTCCTGATACCCGTCGGGGAGTCGTGCAATGAGGAGTATCTGAGTGAATGAGATTTTCGGGGAGTTGCCCCCCGGTGTCGGGCCGGACACGATCGCGGTCCACGGCGGCGTGGCCCGGTCGGGGTTCCAGGAGACCTCCGAGGCGCTGTACCTGACCAGCGGCTACGTGTACGACTCGGCCGAGGCCGCCGAGAAGGCCTTCAACGGGGAGGAGCCGCGCTTCGTCTACTCGCGGTTCGGCAACCCCACCGTGGCGATGTTCCAGGAGCGGCTGCGCCTGCTCGACGGGGCAGAGGCCTGCTTCGCGACCGCCAGTGGCATGGCCGCGGTGTTCGTGGCCCTCGGGTCCCTGCTCAAGGCGGGTGACCGCCTGGTCGCGGCGCGCAGCCTCTTCGGCTCCTGCTTCGTCATCTGCAACGAGGTCCTGCCGCGCTGGGGCGTCGAAACCGTCTTCGTCGACGGTGAGGACCTGGCGCAGTGGGAGGAGGCGCTGTCGGTCCCGACCGACGCCGTCTTCTTCGAGACGCCGGCCAACCCGATGCAGACCCTCGTCGACGTGGCGGCGGTCTGCGACCTCGCGCACGCGGCCGGGGCCAAGGTCGTGCTGGACAACGTGTTCGCCACCCCGCTGCTGCAGCGCGGCTTCGACCTGGGCGCCGACGTCGTCGTCTACTCGGCCACCAAGCACATGGACGGGCAGGGCCGCGTGATGGGCGGCGCCATCCTGGGCGACGCGGAGTACATCTCCGGCCCGGTCCAGACCCTGATGCGCCACACCGGCCCGGCGATGAGCCCGTTCAACGCCTGGACGCTGCTCAAGGGCCTGGAGACCATGCGGCTGCGGATGGACGCCTCGGTGGCCTCGGCGCTGACGGTGGCGGAGTTCCTCGACGCCGATTCGCGCATCTCCTGGACGAAGTATCCCTTCCTGCCGTCGCATCCGCAGTACGACCTGGCGCGCAAGCAGATGGCCGGCGGGGGCACCGTGGTGACCTTCGAGATCGGCGACCGCGACGGGGTCCGCGGCAAGGAACGCGTCTTCGAGGTGCTCAACAAGCTGCGCATCGCGAAGATCTCCAACAACCTCGGTGATGCGAAGACGCTCACCACCCATCCGGCGACGACCACCCACCGGGCGATGGGCCCGGAGGGCCGTGCGGCGGTCGGGATCACCGACTCGGTGGTCCGCATCTCCATCGGCCTGGAGAACACCGAGGACCTGATCAACGATCTCGACCAGGCCCTCGGCTAGCCCCTAGCGCCGCGCTACGTCGTCAGCGCGACCTTCACGCCACCGGAGAACATCGAGTCGTGCAGCTCCAGCGTGGTCGGGACGGCTCCCTTGGGGATGTCGAAGACCAGCTTGACCGTCACGGTGTTGCCGGGGTTGATGTTGTCCCACACCGGGATGTCCGACCCGCCCAGCGCGATCTGCGCGGTGGCGTCGGACTCGTGCTGACGGCCCTGCTGGTCGACGAGCTTCTGGTTGCTGGGACTGAAACCCTGCGCCTTGTCCCCGATGTTCTTCACCGTGAGCGTCACGACGGCGAACTCGCCCTGCGCCTTCTGGGTGAGGAACTGGTTCTCGCCGACCGAGGCCAGGCCCGTCTCGACGTTGGTCACCGCGAACTCGAACTTGCCGTCGCGGACCGGCTGGTTCATCCCGGCCGTGTCGTCGGATTTCTCGTCCTTGGCCGTGTCCTTCGCGCCGTTCTGCTTGGCCGCCGGGGCGCCGCTGTTACCCGACGTGTCGGCTTTGTCGCCACCACCGGAGACCAGGGCCCCGAGGCCGCACAGCGCGATCAGCACCACGACGATGCCGATGATCAGCGGGGCGTAGGACTTCTTCGGCGGCGGCGGCGCCTGCGGGGGTGCGGGGTAGCCGGGCGCCTGCGGGGGCGCCGGGTAGCCGGGCGCCTGGCCGTACGGTCCGTACTGCTGGCCGTAGGGCGCCTGGGGATCCTGGGGGTGATTCGGTGTCGTCATGATTGCCTCCTAAAGGTCTGAGAAGACGAACAGGACAACGTACGACGACGGTCGGACAAGTACCCCCGCGCGCGGGCTAGTCGGATTCGGCGGCGATGGCCGGATCGGCGCCGAGGGCGCGCAAGGCGGTGGCGAACTTCGCGGTGGTCTCGGCCAGTTCGACGGCGGGGTCGGATTCGGCGACGATGCCGCCGCCGGCCCACGTGGTGAGGCGGTGGCGATCGGCGGCCACGCCGACGCAGCGGATGGTGACCACCCAGTCGCCGTCGCCCTCGTCGTCGCACCAGCCCACGGCTCCGCCGTAGAAACCGCGGTCGCCCTCGTAGTGCGCGATCAGCCCGGCCGCGACGTCGCTGGGGGTTCCGCCGAGCGCCGGGGTCGGCGACATGGCCAGGGCCAGGTCGAGCGCCGTGGTGGCCGGGTCGGCCAGCGTCGCGGTGATCGGTGTCGCCAGATGCCAGAGCTCCCCGGTGGAGAGGAGGGCGGGCTGGTCGGGCACGTCGATGTCGGCGCAGAACGGTGCCAGCCGTTCGCGGAGGAACTCCACGACGAAGGCGTGTTCGGCGAGGTCCTTCGCCGAATCGCGCAGCGAGGCGGCGCGCTGCTCGTCGACGACGGGATCGGCCGACCGCGGCACCGTCCCGGCGTAGGGGCGGCAGAACACCTCGCGCCCGCGGCGGGTGACCAGCAGCTCGGGGCTCGCGCCGACGATCCACTGCCCGGCGTACCGCTCGCCGGCGGCGTCGAGGGCGACGGCGAAGGCGTTGCGCGTCGCGTTGCCACTGGCGAAGGCGCCGGCCAGGGCGATCGGGTCGACCGCCTCGTCGGTGCCCAACGTCAGGGCGCGCGCCAAGACGACCTTTCCGGCCTCGCCGGCCCGGATGCGCTCGACCAGCGAGGCAACCCGGCGCATGTGCTCGGCCGGTTCGGGTTCGCGGGCCACGACGGTGACCCCGCGCCGCTGCGGGTGAATCGGGTCGATCTGCTCGGTGGACACCGTCATGTCCACCGGCTCCCACAGCGCGGCGGGGGCGTCGAGGTCGAACGGCAGCGCACCGACGACGCCGGAGCACTCACCGGTGCGCAGCGCCTGCGCCGCTTCGCGCGGATTGGGATAGGCGCGGGCTTGCCCGACGGCGGACACCGATCCACGACGACCGGACAAAACGAACGTTGGCTTCTTCAGACCCACGGCGTCCAACCGTAGCCGGGACGCCCGCCACGGCGCGATACCCGGGCACGGTGATCTGACCGACATACCCGTCGCCGGCGCCAAGTATCGTCGCCGGGGTGGAGGAACCAACGTCAGGGCAACCGGCGGTGCCGTCGACGGTCGCGACCGCTGCCTGGGCGGCGACGACGGGGCCGCAGGCGCAGGCCCAGGCACTCGGGGCGGCCGAGGCGCTGCGGCACGGGACCTACTGGAATGCGCCGCAGCTACCCGGACACGACGGCCCGCTCACCCTCGGCCCGGGCGAGCGCGAGCGGCTGCGCCTCATCCTGGCCGGGAAACCCCTGTCCCGGCAGACCTGGCTCGACGCGGTCGACGCCCACCTGCGCGGCCGGCACATCAATGCCACCCCGGGGGAGAGGGCCCTCGACCTGCGCGAGGACGTCCTCGACGAGCGTCCCGACGTGTACCTCGACATCGACGACTGGCTCACCGCCATTGCCGCCACCGGGGCCGACAATCAGTGGCCGGACCTCGACATCGATGCGGTGTGCCGGGCCGCGGTGAAGGCCTTCCACATCGAGCGCCAGCTCACCGACGACGGACTGCTGCCCGCCGGCACGCGGGTCTGGACCTACCTGGCCTACGATATCGCCACCGCGACCTCACTGGCGCAGAGCGGATTCCGGCTCGGCTTCGCCGACGGTGCGATGGTCGGGCAGATCCTCGACGCCGCCCGTGCCAACGCGGGCGCCGTCTTCGCCGACTGGGCCCAGTTCGGGGCGAGCTACGCCGCCGCCCGGTCCAGCCTGCACGGCAGCTATCCCTGCGACGACGTGTGGCGCGAAGCCACCGGCGCCGTCGCCACCCTGCTCGCCGACCCGACCGGCCCGTGGACGGCTTTGGAATTCCCGACCGGAGAGCCCGCGTGAGCACGGGGGAGCCGGACCCCGACGATGCGTTCAGCGCCGCCGACCTGGCGGCGGCCTTCGGTCGCGACAGCGCCGGGGGAGACCTCGGCTGGGTGCGGTACTCGGCGGCCGAGGCGGTGGGCAGCCGGGCCGACCGGCGGGGGTTGGCCGCGCATGCGACCGCGACGATCCCGGTCGACCCGGACGGTCCCCTGTACGGCGAGCTGGCCCAGGGACTGGCGTTGGGGGCGCTGGGTGCCGCGGGTGGCGCGACGCCGTGGAATGCCGTGCGCGAGACCGGCACCAGCGCCTACTCGGTGCGTATCGACCTCGAGCAGGTGTGGGGTATCCACGGCGCGCAGGACTGGTTCGCCGTCGTCGCCTCGATGATCGGCCTGCAAGAGTTCGTCGAGGCCGAGGCGATGCTCGTCGCCCGGGCCCCCGCCGTCGCGAGCGGCGACTACCGTGCCGAGGACTTCGACGACCTGTGGCGGCGCTGGCTCATCGACCACGACTACGGCGGGGATGCCTACGACGGCACGCATCACCGGTTGGCCGAGGTGACCGCCGTGGACGAGTACCTGCGCGGCTGCGGACTCCTCGCCCCCGACGGCTGTGTCGAGACCATCGCCGGATACACCTTCGGCTGGGCGGTGCGGCTGGCCCGGTGCGGGGTGCAGGCCGGCTATGCCGAAGCCGCCGAGGCCCGGCAGATGATTCTCACCGCCCGGGACAGTGCGGCGCGCATCTTCGCGTCGTGGACCGAGTTCGCGGTGTCCGCGGTGGCCGGCACCCTGCTGCACCACACCATCGACTGGGACGATGTGCGGGCCGCGGCGGCCACGCTGCTCGCCGTCGACCACAGTCCGTGGCGGGCGCTGCCCTTCCCGCTGAGCGACCCGAGCGGATCGGTGGCGGAGTAGACCGATGGACTATCAGGACTCACCGGCGGAGATCGCCGCCGCCGGTGCCGCCGACTACCGCGACGCGGTGCTCCCGGTCGACCCCTCGGGTCCGCTCTACGGCGTCGTCGCCCAAGGCCTTGCGCTGGGCGCCCCGTTGACGCTGATGAATTCCCGCACCCCGTGGAACGCGCTGTGGGATTGCGGTCAGATGGACGCCGCCGAATGCCGGCTCATGCTGACCGACACGTGGGGGGTGACCGACGAGGACCACTGGTTGGCCGTGATCAACCGCCTCGTCGACGGTGAGTACGGTGCCGGCGAGGCGTATTGGGCGGTGCGGGCGCGGACCCGGGCGCGGCGCCGCCTCGGCCTGCGCGTCGTCGACGAGGCCACCTGGGTCGCCGAGATCGAAACGATCTTCGCCGATTCCGAGCAGCAGCGTTTCGTCGCGCCGATCACCGCCGCCATCGACGAGGTGAACCGCGCCGAGACGATCATGCGGGCCGCCCATGTGCTCGACATCGACGAGCAGGTGGCGCATTGCGACGCCTACGACTACACCCGCGCGGTGTCGGTGGCCCGGTGGGGCGTGCGATCGGGGTGGGGGACGCCGTTCACCGTCGCCAACGTGGCGGTGGCCGTCGCGCGGCGCGCCGCGCTCGACTACACGTCGTGGCGGGATTATGCGCTGGGCTGGGATGCCGGGCGCATCGTCACCTACCCGGACACGTGGGGCCGGGCATTCGTGCCGTCGATCCGGGCGGTGCGGTCCCTGTTGGACTCGCCGGTCTCACCGTGGAACAACCTGCCGTTCCCCGATCCCGAAGATGCCGAGCCCTCAGATGCTGAGCCCTCAGATGCCGAGCCCACCGATCCCGGGCCCAGCCCAGACGGGGCTAGTGACCCTGGGTCTTGAGCCGCTCGACGGCCTCGTCGAGCACCTTCTGGGCCTGCTCGCGGCCGACCCATCCGCCCGGCTGGACTTCCTTGCCCGGCTCGAGGTCCTTGTAGTGCTCGAAGAAGTGGGCGATGGCCTTGGTCTCGAAGTCGCTGACGTCGCCGATGTCCTGGATGTGGTCCCAGCGCACGTCGTCGGCGGGGACGCAGAGCAGCTTGTCGTCGCCGCCGGCCTCGTCGGTCATCGTGTACATCCCGACGACGCGGGCCTTGACGGTGCAGCCCGGGAAGACCGACTCGGGGAGCAGGACCAGCGCGTCGAGCGGATCGCCGTCCTCGCCGAGCGTGTGGTCGACGAAGCCGTAGTCGGCGGGGTAGCCCATCGACGTGTACAGGTAGCGGTCGAGGTAGACACGACCGGTCTCATGGTCGACCTCGTACTTGTTGCGGCTCCCCTTGGGGATCTCGATGATGACGTCGACGGCCACGGTTGTTCCTCTCGTTGGTCGGCTCAAAGCCGGTTCAACGATACTGTTTAGCTTGAGCGGGTCTGCAACGGACGCCGGGAATGGCGCGGAGGTGACGGTGAGCGGTTCGGGCAAACGGGGGACAGCGGTGCGCTGGACCGTCGTCGCGGTGCTGGTCGCCGCCCTGCTCGGCGGGGGCGGGGTGGTCGCCGGCCGGACGTTGATGGCCGGTGACAAGGTCCCCGACGGCACGCCGGCCCGCCCGGAGCTCATCACGCCGACACCGGCCATCCACCCGGTGAACCCGCAGGCGCCCGCCCCGTCGACCTCCGGCCTGGCCATGGCCCTGGCGAAGGTGTCCAACGACAAGGACCTCGGCGAGCTCACCGGTCAGGTCTCCGACCCGGTCACCGGCACGGTGCTCTGGGAGAAGAACCCGGACAAGCCACTCATCCCGGCGTCCAACGCGAAGATCCTCACCGCGGTCGCCGCATTGCTCGGCATGCCGCAGGACCGCCGCCTCACGACGACGGTGCTGGCCGGCGCCGACGGGCAGATCATCCTGCGCGGGGGCGGCGACCCGACGCTCTCCGGCCAGCCGGCCGGGGCGCCCACCTACTACACCGACGCGCCGCGCATCGCCGACCTCGCCGCCCAACTCCGCGCCGCCGGGGTCAAGGCCACCTCGGTCGCCGTGGACACCTCGCTCTTTACCGGACCGACGATGGACCGCACCTGGGACCGCCGCGACATCGCCGGCGGCGACATCGCACCGATCAAATCGCTGATGCTCGACGGAGGGCGGCTCGAGCCGCTCGAGGAGTACTCGCCGCGCACGCCCGACCCCGCGCTGGCCGCGGGCAAGGCCCTCGCTGCCGCGCTCGGACTCAAGGGCGGGGTCACCACGGCCGTCGCTCCCGAGGGGGCGAAGGTACTGGCGTCGGTGAAATCGGCCACCCTGGCCACCCGGGTCAACGACATGATGCGGTTCTCCGACAACGTGCTGGCCGAGACCCTCTCGGTCGAGCTGTCGTTGGCCGCCGGTGGGCCGGGCAGCCTGGCCGGCGGCGCCGACGCGGTCCTGAAAACCTTGGCCGACAAGGGTTTCGACACCACGGGGGTCACCCTGCGCGACGCGTCGGGCCTGTCCTACGCCAACCGGGTGCCGGCCCGCGTGCTC
Organism: Gordonia crocea; assembly: GCF_009932435.1. Lineage (NCBI taxonomy): Bacteria > Bacillati > Actinomycetota > Actinomycetes > Mycobacteriales > Gordoniaceae > Gordonia > Gordonia crocea. The sequence continues at coordinate 132,329 of NZ_BJOU01000017.1, read as the reverse complement.
GACGCCATGATGGCCGGGGTCGCCGGGCCGCGTTACCCGCAGCTGCGGGTGCTCCTCGACGGGCTGCCGGTGGCCAACGGCACCGGCACCCTCACCGATCGGTTCAACCCGCGCAAGACCTCCGGCGCCGGATGGGTCCGGGCCAAGACGGGCACCCTCACCGGGGTGAGCTCGTTGACCGGCATCGTCCAGACCGTCGACGGCCGGGTGCTGTCCTTCGCGCTGATGTCCAACGGCACCGCCCCCGACGTGGCCCGGCCGGCGCTCGACGCCGTCGTCGGCAAGATCCGCGATTGCGGGTGCCGGTGACCGGCGCGGACGCCGCCGCGCCCCGCGACCCGGGCCCGGCGATCGACTGGGAGGTGGCCGCGGGGATCGGGCGCCGCCTGGCCCGCGGCGGCCCGGCGATGACCCGCTACACGCGTGACCAGGTCTACGCCGAACTCGCCGAGGCCTCGGCCCGCGCCGAGGCGCCGGTGCGTGAGGTGACCGGCCTGGCCGACGGGTTGGCGGTCCCGGCCGCCCGGGTGATCGACCGCGGCGAGTGGGTCGGCGCCGCCGCCGAGTCGATGCGGTCGATGACCGGCGCCGCCGCGGCCGCGGCCGCCGATGTGGACGAGGACCCGGGCTTCGACGCCGGCGGCGATGCCGATGACGGCGGGTTGATGGCCACCCTCACGGCCAAGGCGGGCGGCTTCCAGGCCGGCGGCCTGTTGGCCTTCCTGTCCGGGGCGATCCTGGGCCAGTACGACCCGTTCACCGAGGATCCGAGCACCGGCGACGACGGGGTGCTGCTGCTGGTCGCCCCCAACATCGTCGCGGTGGAGCGCAAGCTCAAGGTCGTGCCCTCGGACTTCCGCCTGTGGGTGTGCCTGCACGAGGTCACTCACCGGGTGCAGTTCTCGGCCAATCCGTGGCTGCGCGACTACATGGTCGACAACCTGGCCACGTTGACCGCGGCCGGCGAGGAGACCACCACCGAACTGGTGTCGCGGGTGGTGGCCGCGGTGCGCAGCGACAAGCCGCGCGAGTCGGGGGTACTCGGCGTGATGCAGCTGCTGCAGTCCCCCGAGCAATACGACGCCTTCACCAACCTGATGATGCTGGGCACGCTCCTCGAGGGCCACGCCGACCACGTCATGGACGCCGTCGGCCCCGCGCACGTACCGACGGTGGCCCAGATCCGGGCCGGATTCGACGCGCGGCGCACCGCGCCGCGCAACCCGATCGCACGCGTCATGCGGGCGCTGATCGGGATGGACGCCAAACTCGCTCAATACATCCGCGGCAAGGCCTTCACCGACCACGTCGTCGACGCCGTCGGCATGGAACGGTTCAACACCATCTGGACGGCGCCGGACACGCTGCCCCGCCCCGACGAGATCGACGAGCCGGACCGGTGGATCGCCCGAGTGCTCTGAGGGGACCCGGCGCGCTCCTCGGCGCGGTCCGTGCCTTCGCGGGCAGCCACCTGACCGGACGCGAAGTGTGCGTCGCCCTGTCCGGCGGCCCGGATTCGCTGGCCTTGACCGCCGCCGCGGTGCGGTCCGACCTCGCCGTCGAGGCGCTCATCGTCGACCACGGGTTGCAGCCGCAGTCCGCGCGCGTGGCCGCCGACGCGGCCGCGGCCGCCGAGTCGCTGGGGGCGCGGGCGACCGTGGTGTCGGTCGTCGTCGGCGACGACGGGGGGGTGGAGGCGGCCGCCCGATCCGCGCGGTACGCGGCATTGGACTCGGCGCGCAGCGGGCGCCCGGTGCTGGTGGGCCACACCCTCGACGACCAGGCCGAGACGGTCCTGCTGGGGCTGGCGCGGGGCTCGGGCCCGGCGTCGCTGTCGGGCATGCGGGCCTGGCGGGAGCCGTGGGGCCGACCGCTGCTGGGGTTGCGCCGGGCCGACACCGTCGCCGCCTGCGCGCAATGGGGGTTGGCGCCCGCGCGCGACCCGCACAACGACGACCCGCGCTTCACCCGCGTGCGGGTGCGCGCCGAGGTACTCCCGCTGCTGGAGGAGGTCCTCGGCGGGGGAGTGGCACCGGCCTTGGCGCGCACCGCGGACCTGCTGGCCGCCGACAACGAGCTTCTCGACGAGCTGGCCGACGAACTGGCGGTGGCCTGTGCCCGGGCCGGTGCACTCGTCGTCGAACCGCTGGCCCGCGCGCCGCAGGCGCTGCGAACCCGGGTGCTGCACCGATGGCTGGGCGAGATCGGTGGGCCGAACCACGCCGTCGTCGCCGCGGTCGACGCGCTGGTCACCCGCTGGCGTGGGCAGGGCCCCGTCGCGGTGGGCGGCGATGAGGATTCGCGGCTGGTCGTCGAGCGGGTCGACGACCACCTCCGGCTGGCGCGCCAACCCCGTTAACGGAGCAGGTTCGCGGCGAACCAACCCGTGCCCTCGTTATCGACCTGGCTGGGCAGCGTGGTGGCGCCGTGAGGAAAGCGGGCGCGCCGGTCGACTGGTGGCCGCCGAGGAATCCGTGACAAGCTATGTCGGTGAGCGAGCCCTACGGTGACGACATCGAAGCAGTCCTGATCTCCGAGGACCAGATCAAAGCGCGCACTGCCGAACTCGCCGAATCGGTGGCCGCCCGGTACCGCGACGCACCTGACGACTTGGTGCTCATCGGGGTCCTCAAGGGCGCGATCATGTTCATGACCGACTTCGCGCGGGCGTTGCCCATCCCGTCGCAGATGGAATTCATGGCGGTCTCGAGCTACGGCTCGTCGACCTCCTCGTCAGGGGTCGTGCGGATCCTCAAGGACCTCGACCGCGACATTGCCGACCGCGACGTGCTGATCGTCGAGGACATCATCGACTCGGGACTCACCCTGTCCTGGCTGCTCAAGAACCTGGCGACGCGCTCGCCGCGCTCATTGAGCGTGTGCACGCTGCTGCGCAAGCCGGATGCGGTGCGCGCCGACTTGGACGTCGCCGACGTCGGGTTCGACATCCCCAATGACTTCGTCGTCGGCTACGGCCTCGACTACGCCGAGCGGTACCGCGACCTCCCGTTCATCGGCCGGCTCAAGCCGTCGGTCTATCAGGGCTGAGGATCGCGCCGCCGCAGCGGTCCCGGCCGCAGTGCGGGCAGCGGTGCGAACGTCCGGGTAACCTGGTGGGAAATCTCCGATGGAAGGACGTTGGCGGCGCATTACGGCGCCGCCGTAGCACGCATGAACCGTAAGACTGTCTTCCGCAACGTCGCGATCTTCGTCCTGATCCTCCTTGGCCTGTGGGGCTGGAGTCTCATGCGGGACAACTCGCGCGAATACCGGGCCGTGGATACCTCGGTCGCGCTGACCCAGCTCAACGTCAAGAACGCGAAGTCGATCCAGATCGACGACCGCGAACAGCAGTTGCGCATCGAACTGAAGAAACCGATCCAGGTCGGCGACCCCAAGAAGAAGAAGGAGACGTCGGAAAAGATCACCGCGAAGTATCCGGCGCGCGGTGCCGACTTCGTCTTCGAGTCGGTCCGCCAGACCGGTGCGCCGTACCAGACCAATGTCCGCCAGGATTCGGCGTTCATGCAGATGCTGGCGCTCCTCCTGCCACTGGTGATCCTGCTCGGCCTCTTCTTCTTCGTGATGAACCGCATGCAGGGCGGCGGGCGCGGCGGGGTGATGGGCTTCGGCCGGTCGCGCGCCAAGCAGATCACCAAGGACATGCCCAAGACCACCTTCGCCGACGTCGCCGGCGCCGACGAGGCGGTCGAGGAGCTCTACGAGATCAAGGACTTCCTGCAGAATCCGGCCCGCTATGAGTCGCTGGGCGCGAAGATCCCCAAGGGTGTGCTGCTCTACGGCCCGCCCGGCACCGGTAAGACCCTGCTGGCCCGCGCCGTGGCCGGCGAGGCCGGCGTCCCCTTCTTCACCATCTCCGGATCGGACTTCGTCGAGATGTTCGTCGGCGTCGGCGCCTCCCGCGTGCGCGACCTGTTCGAGCAGGCCAAGCAGAACAGTCCCTGCATCATCTTCGTCGACGAGATCGACGCCGTCGGCCGCCAGCGCGGCGCCGGCTTCGGCGGCGGCCACGACGAGCGCGAGCAGACCCTCAACCAGTTGCTCGTCGAGATGGACGGCTTCGGCGACCGATCCGGAATCATCTTGATTGCGGCGACCAACCGCCCCGACATCCTCGACCCGGCGCTGCTGCGCCCCGGCCGGTTCGACCGCCAGATCCCGGTCAGCAACCCCGACATGCGGGGCCGCGAGGCCATCCTCAAGGTGCACGCCCAGGGCAAGCCGCTGGCCGCCGACGTGGACCTGGCCGGGCTGGCCAAGCGCACCCCCGGGATGTCCGGCGCCGACCTGGCCAACGTCATCAACGAGGCCGCACTGCTCACCGCACGGGAAAACCAGACCGTGATCACCGCGGCGACCCTGGAGGAGGCGGTCGACCGCGTCATCGGCGGGCCGCGACGCAAGAGCCGCATCATCAGCGAGCACGAGAAGAAGGTCGTCGCCTACCACGAGGGCGGCCACACCCTCGCCGCGTGGGCGATGCCCGACCTCGACCCGATCTACAAGGTCACCATCCTGGCCCGCGGTCGCACCGGCGGACACGCGCTGGCCGTACCCGAGCAGGACAAGGACCTGTTGACGCGGTCGGAGATGATCGCCCGACTGGTCATGGCGATGGGCGGTCGCGCCGCGGAGGAACTGGTGTTCCGCGAGCCGACGACGGGGGCCTCCTCCGACATCGACCAGGCCACCAAGATCGCGCGCGCCATGGTCACCGAATACGGCATGAGCGCCAAGCTGGGTGCGGTGCGCTACGGCCAGGAGCAGGGCGACCCGTTCATGGGACGCTCGATGGGCGCCCAGGCCGAGTACTCCGACGAAGTCGCCGCGCGGATCGACGAAGAGGTGCGACGACTCATCGAGGCGGCCCACAACGAGGCGTGGGCCATCCTCAGCGAGCACCGCGACACCCTCGACGTCCTGGCCAGCGAACTGCTGGAGAAGGAGACGCTGACGCGCAAGGACCTCGAGGCGATCTTCGACGGGGTGACCAAGCGCGACCGGATCACCGACTTCGACGAATTCGGCGGCCGGACCCCCAGCGACAAACCGCCGGTGAAGACGCCGGGCGAACTGGCCATCGAGCGCGGCGAGCCGTGGCCGCCGCCGGAGCCCGAACCCGTCCCGGCCCCGCAACCGCAGCACGCCGGTGTCCCGCAGGCGGGGGCCTATCCGCCGGCCGGCTACCCGCCCGCCGGTTATCCGCCGGCCGGTTATCCGCCCGCGGGTTATCCGCCGGCCGGTTACCCGCCCGCGGGCTATCCGCCGCCGCCCGGTGCCCCCGCGCCGGGGTACGCCCCGACGCCCGGTGGCGACTATGGCGCCCCGGCCGGCTGGTCGGCCCCGGGGTGGCCGCCGCAGCCGCACAACCCGGGCCGCCCGCAAGGGGTGCCCGTGAACGGCCAGCCGCCGGTCCAACCACCGGCGCCGGTCCACCCGCCGGTGCCGGAGCCGCCGAATGGCGCGAACCCCGCCCAACCCGGTCAGGACACCGATTCCGATGAGCGCTGAGGCCATTGCGGGGGCCGCCGGGACCGGCCGATTCGACCAGGCGCGCGCCGAGGCGGCCGTGCGCGAACTGCTCATCGCCGTCGGGGAGGACCCCGACCGCGAGGGACTGATCCGCACGCCCACCCGGGTGGCCAACGCCTTCCACGAGGTATTCGCCGGGCTCTACACCGACCCCGACGAGGTGCTGGAGACGACCTTCGACGAGAACCACCAGGAACTGGTCCTCGTCAAGGACATCCCGCTCTACTCGACCTGCGAGCACCACCTGGTCGCCTTCCACGGCGTCGCCCACGTGGGCTACATCCCGGGCGAGTCGGGCCGGGTCACCGGTCTGTCCAAGCTTGCGCGGGTGGTGGACCTCTACGCCAAGCGCCCGCAGGTGCAGGAACGCCTCACCAGCCAGATCGCCGATGCGGTGATGAACAAGCTCGACCCCCGCGGCGTCATCGTCGTCATCGAGGCGGAGCACCTGTGCATGGCGATGCGGGGCATCCGCAAGCCGGGCTCGAGCACCACGACGTCGGCGGTTCGCGGGATCTTCAAGTCCAACGCGGTGTCGCGCAGCGAGGCCCTGCAACTGATCGTCCGGTGATCGGATGGACCGGGGCGGCGTGAAGATCCTGGGCGTGGTCAACGTGACCGCCGATTCCTTCTCCGACGGCGGCCGGTTCCTGGATCCCGGCGCCGCGCTCGACCAGGCGCGGGCGTTGCACGCCGACGGGGCCGACGTCATCGACGTCGGCGGGGAGTCCACCCGGCCCGGCGCGCACCGCGTCGACGAGCAGGTGGAGATCGAGCGCGTCGTCCCGATCATCCGCGAATTGGCCGCGGAGGGGATCGTCGTCTCGGTGGACACCATGCGCGCGGGGGTGGCCGCCGCCGCGATCGACGCCGGCGCGGCGTACGTCAACGACGTCTCGGGCGGCCGCGCCGACGACCAGATGGCCGCCGTGGTCGCCGAAGCGGATCTGCCGTGGATCCTGATGCACTGGCGCCCGCTGACCGACCGCGCCGGCGACGGGCCTTACGGTCCGGACGACTTCACCCATCGCGCCGGACAGGCGGGTGCCTACCGCGACGTGGTCGGCGAGGTGAGCGGCGAGTTGCTCGCCCAGGTCGACGCGGCGGTGACCGCGGGAGTCGATCCGGACCGGTTGATCCTCGATCCCGGCCTGGGCTTCGCCAAGAGCGCCGCACACAACTGGGCGCTGTTGCGCGGTTTGCCGACCCTGGTCGGGCTGGGCTTCCCGGTGCTGGTCGGGGCGTCGCGCAAGCGGTTCCTCGGGTCATTGCTCGCCGTCGACGGAGTCGACCGCCCGCCCGCCGGGCGCGAGGTGGCCACGGCCGCGGTGTCGGCGCTGGCCGCCGCGGCCGGGGTGTGGGGGCTGCGCGTCCACGATGCGGCGGCGAGCCGGGATGCCGTCGCGGTGGCGCGGGCCTGGACAACGGAAGAAGGAGCGGTCGATGGCTGATCGGATCGAGTTGCGCGGCCTGAAGGTCCGCGGCCACCACGGCGTCTTCGACCACGAGCGCCGCGACGGGCAGGACTTCATCATCGATGTCTCGGTGTGGCTGGACCTCTCGGTGGCCGCCGACTCCGACGACCTCGCCGACACCCTCGACTACGGGGCCCTGGCCCAACTGGTCCACGACATCGTGTCCGGCGAGCCCTGCAACCTGATCGAGAAACTGGGCTCCGACATCGCCGAGGCGGTGATGGCCGACGACCGCCTGCACGCGGTCGAGGTGACCGTCCACAAGCCGTCCGCGCCGATCCCGCTCACGTTCGACGACGTCGCGGTGGTCACCCGACGCTCCCGCAAGACGATGCTCGTCCGGGGGCGCGGATGAGCACCGCGGTGCTGTCGGCCGGGTCGAACCTGGGCGACCGGCTGGGCCATCTGGCCGGCGTGGTCGAGGGCTTCTCGGCCGGATCGGACCGGGTTCTCGCCGTCTCGCCGGTGTACGTCACCCCGCCGTGGGGCCCGGTGGCGCAGGACGACTTCTACAACATCACCTTGATCGTCGCCGGCGACCGCGACGGGTTGTCGTGGTTGCGTCGCGGCGCCGAGTTGGAGGCGGCCGCGGACCGGCGCCGCGAGGTCCGCTGGGGTCCGCGGACCCTCGACGTGGACGTCGTCGCCGTGCGCGATGACGAGGGGAATCCCCTGTTCAGCGCGACCGAGGAACTGATCCTGCCGCACCCGCGCGCCCACGAGCGGGGATTCGTCCTGATCCCGTGGCTGGCCGCCGATCCCGCCGCGGTGCTCGACCGGCCCGACGGGTCGACCGCTGTCGCCGATCTCGTCGCCGCCCTCGGTCCCGACGAGCGGGCCGGGATCGACATCCTCGACACCGAGGTGCCGTGGGCCCGGGGGCCGGTGCGATGAGCCGACCGTCGGACCTCGAGCCGCGCCGGCCCGATCCGGACAACCCGAACGGTCTGGGACCCACCAAGCTGCGCGACCTGGTGATGGTCGCCGTCGGGGCCGCCGTCCTGGCGTGGGTGTTCATCGCCTACAACTTCGGCGATTTCCCGACGATCCGCTGGTACACCAGCGCGGTCCTGCTGGTCCTGGCCGCGCTCGAGGCGGTCGCCGGATTCGCGGTGCGCCGACGCGTCGCGGACAACGAAGTCGGTCAGGCGAAGGAGCAGTTGCACCCCCTGACGGTGGCGCGCCTGGTGGCGCTGGCCAAGGCGTCGGCGATCCTGGGGGCGGTCGCCACCGGGGCCTGGGGGGCCATCGCCGCCTACCTCTACCACTTGCAGGATGTGGCCAGCGCGAACGCGAGCAAACTCGGTACCATCGTCGGGATTCTGGGGGGAGTGGCGCTCGTGATCGCCGCGCTGTGGCTCGAGCAGAGCTGTAAGGCGCCGGAGGATCCGGCCGAGGACGGTCAAGCACCCAACCCGGATACAGCCTGACCACCGGAAATTCGCTTCGATATACTGAACGGTCAGTCCGGGTAGGAATGTGACGCTCCGGTGTAGGTTGAGCTGTTAACAGACGAGAGACGGGTAAGTTCACGACTATGACGACCTCCACGAGGCGTTCGGCCGAGAAACGCACCACGCCACGATCCGCGTCGGGGCAGTGGCTCTTGGGTCTATTGATCGTGTTGGCGCTGGTCGCGAGCATCATGATGATCTGGAGCGACCAACTCACCGTCCGGGCCTCGGTCGCGGTCATCGCCGCGCTGTGGGCCGCGGTACTCGGTGCCATCGGCATCGCCCGGTACCGCCGGCAGGCCGAGACCGCCGAAGCGAAGAGCCGCGACATGCGCTTGGTGTACGAGCTGCAGTTGGAGCGCGAAATCGCCGCCCGGCACCAGTACGAGACCGACGTCGAAGCCCAGATCCGGCGCGAGGTGGCGGCGGAGGCCAACCACGACCTGCGCGAGCTGCAAGAGCAGATCGCGGCGCTGCGGGCGAGCCTCGAGGCGCTGATGGGCCGGGAACTGCCCGACGACCGCGTCGCCCTGCCGAACGAGCGGCTGCGCGAGCTGTCGTCGGCGATCTCGAACTATGCCGCCGATGACAGCCTGCTCGCGGCCACCGATTTCGCGTCCACCGCGCCACCGGCGGCCGATGGCCGGCACTACCCGCCGCAGGGCGGCCGCGACGATCTGACCGAGATCATCCCGGTCGTCGAGGATGACGCCGAGCCCTATGTCAGCCCGTTCCGCGAGCCGGCGACCTACACGGTGCCGGTCGACGCCGACCACTACACGATCCCGCCGACGTCCGGACAGGCCTACGCCGCGGAGGAACAGACCTACGAGACGGTCACCGGTGTCGAGCAGCAGCCGGCCTACGAGCCCTATGTCGCCCCGTCGTCGGAGCAGTCCTACGGCGGGCCATACGCCGAGCCGACGTACGAACAGCCGCCCGTCGAGAGCGACGAGGCCGCGACCGATGGTCAGCAGGGCGACGAACAGGGCGGCGGCGAGTTCCCCACGGATTCGTGGGTGACCCCGACCGCGCCCGCCGATGCTGATGAGGAATCCGAGGGTGGCGGCCGCCGTCGTGCCGAGGGTCAGCACAGCTCGGGCATCTCGGCTGCGGAATTGCTCAGCCAGCTGCGCGGCGGCCGGTCGGGAACCGGCACCAACCTCCCCGGGTGAAGCCGGTCACACCGGATAGCCCCGTCGTGTCCGCCGCACTATCCTCGATCGGGTAACCGTCTGGTACCCGCCGTTGGTGGTGGGACTGGAACGACACTGGAGGATCTGCGGTGACTGAATCACCGATGCTCGGCGTGGGCGGGTCATTGCCCGCACCCGCTCGGCTCGCCGTGGGCCTCATCTCCGCCGGGCGAGTCGGTACCGCCCTGGCCCAAGCCCTCGAATCCGCCGGCCACGTCGTCGGCGCCGTCGTGGCGCGGTCGGAATCCTCCCGTGCGCGCGCCGCCGACCGGCTGCCCGACTCCGAGGTGTTCGACAACCTCGACGACGTCGCCGGCCGTGCTGAATTGCTCATCCTCGCCGTCCCCGACGACACCCTCGCCGATGTGGTCGCCGACCTGGCCGCGGGCGGGCGCGTGCGCCCCGGCACGATGGTGCTGCACGTCGCCGGGGCCCACGGCACCGCGATCCTCGCGCCGCTGACCGCGCAGGGCGCGCTGGGACTGGCCATCCACCCGGCAATGACCTTCGTCGGCCGCGCCGAGGACACCGAGCGGATGCGTTCGGCCTACTTCGCCGTCACCGCCGACGACGAGATCGGTCAGACCGTCGGGGCCTCACTCGTCTACGAGATCGGCGGCCAGCCGATCCAGATCGACGAGGCCGACCGCACCCTGTACCACGCCGCCCTCGCCCACGGGGCCAACCACCTCGTCGCACTGGTCAACGACGCGGTCGCCGTGCTGCGCTCGGTGATCGAACGGGCCGGCGCCGACGCGGGGCAGCCCCCGCTGCGGTCGGCGCAGGAGATGCTCGCCCCGTTGGTGACCGCGGCGCTGGGCAACGTCCTCGACCTCGGCCCGGCGGCGCTCACCGGGCCGGTGGCCCGGGGTGACGCCGACGCGGTGGCCGCCCACCTGCGGGCCCTGCGCGACTGGGGGACGACCGCCCCCGCTGCCGACGCCACCATTGCCGAGGCCTACCTGGCCCAGGCCCGACGGGCGGCCGCCCATGCCGCGCCGTCCACGGCGTTGGCCCGACTGCTGCGGGAGGCGTCATGACCGATCCTGCTTTCGCCCCCGGCGAACTGACCGTCCACCGCGACCCCGCGACGATGAGTCGGGTCACCGCCGCCCTGCGCGGCACCGGGCGCCGCGTCGTGCTGGTGCCCACCATGGGTGCGCTGCACGAGGGACACCTGACGCTGGTGCGCGAGGCGCGCAAGGCCGGCAACGCCGTCGTCGTGGTGTCGATCTACGTCAATCCCCTCCAGTTCGGCGCAAACGAGGACCTCGACGCCTACCCGCGGACTTTCGACGAGGACTGCGCCAAGCTGCGCGCCGCCGGGGTCGAGCTGGTGTTCGCGCCCACCGATGCGCAGATGTACCCAGGCGGGCGCCGCACCACGGTGCAGCCCGGCCCGGCCGGGGAGATCCTCGAGGCCCAGTCCCGGCCCACCCACTTCGCCGGGATGCTCACCGTGGTGGCCAAGCTGCTGTCCATCGTCGGTCCGAACGCGGCCTACTTCGGCGAGAAGGACTACCAGCAGCTGGTGCTGATCCAGCAGATGGTCACCGACCTGAACCTGGGCGTCGACATCATCGGCGTACCGACCGTCCGCGAGGCGGACGGGTTGGCGATGTCCTCGCGCAACCGCTACCTCGACGAGCACCAGCGCGAGCTCGCGACCACGCTGTCGGCCGCGCTGACCGCCGGGTCGCATGCCGGCCCCCGCGGACCGCAGGCGGTCGTGGACGCGGCCCGGGCCGTCCTCGACGGGTGCCCCGAACTCGTCGTCGACTATCTCGAACTGCGCGGCCGCGACCTCGGCCCGCCCCCCGACACCGGTGACGGACGCCTGCTCGTCGCCGCCCGACTGGGTTCGACGCGGTTGATCGACAACGTCGGCGTCGCGATCGGGATCAGCCGCGAAGACCCCTAGCGCCCGCCACCGACACGACCACCAGCCCCCGACCTTCCCAACAGAGGAGCTCACATGTTCCGCACCATGATGAAGTCCAAGATCCACCGGGTCACCGTGACCCAGGCCGACCTGCACTACGTCGGTTCGGTCACCATCGACGCCGACCTGCTCGACGCCGCCGACCTGCTCGAGGGCGAGCAGGTCTGCATCGTCGATATCAACAACGGCAACCGCCTGGAGACCTATGTGATCGCCGGCGAGCGCGGCAGCGGCGTCATCGGCATCAACGGCGCCGCCGCGCACCTGGTCCACCCCGGCGACCTGGTGATCATCATCGCCTACGGCGTGATGAGCCCCGAGGAGCTCGCCGACTACTCGCCGGCGGTCGTCTTCGTCGACGAGCAGAACCGCGTCCTCACCGAGGGCGCCGATCCGGCCGACGTCCCGGCGGGCTCGGGCCTCAAGGATCCGCGGCACCGCGCCGACGCGACCGACGGCCTCGTCGGCTCGTTGGCCTGATGCTGCTCACCGCCGCCGTCGGCAACACCAACATCCACCTCGGGGTGTTCGCCGGCACGGGCGACCACGCCACCCTGGTGCGGGACTGGCGCATCCACACCGACCCGCACTTCACCGCCGACGAGCTGGAGCTGCTCATCCGCGGGCTGCTCGGCCCGGATCTGGACCAGGTGGTGTCGGTGGCGGCACTCTCGACCGTGCCGTCGCTGCTGCGCGAACTGCGGGTCATGGTCGACAAGTACTTCGGAGCCGGCCCGCACGTCTTGCTGGAACCCGGTGTCCGCACCGGCGTGCCGCTGCTGGTGGACAACCCCAAGGAGGTCGGCACCGACCGGGTGGCCAACGCCGTCGCCGCCAGCGGCAACTACGCCGGGGTGCCCTGCATCGTGGTGGCCTTCGGCACCGCCACCGTCGTCGACGCCGTCTCGGCCAAGGGGGAGTTCCTCGGCGGCGCCATCGCTCCCGGGGTGAACCTGGCCGTCGACGCGCTGTCCGAGCACACCGTGACCGTGCGCCGCGTGGAACTGCGCCCGCCGCGCAGCGTCGTCGGGAAGAACACCGTCGAGGCGCTGCAGTCGGGCATCCTCTACGGATTCGCCGGACAGGTCGACGGGCTGGTCGACCGCATCCGCGACGAGGTGGACGGCTTCGACGGCGACGACGTGCGGGTGGTCGCCACCGGTTACGCGGCCCCGCTCATGCTCGGCGAGTGCGAGACCATCACCGACCACCACTCCCACCTGACCCTGGACGGCCTGCGCCGCGTTCACGAGCGCGTGAAGGCCGGGCGCAAATAGACCCGGATAGAGCCGCGAACGGCCCCGGATAACAACGAACCCCGCACCGGTCGGTACGGGGTTCGTCGCCGTCTAACGAGTCGGCAGAACCAGACTCACGGGATGGGTCGGACTCACGGGATGGTGAGAACCTGGCCCACGTTGATCAGATCCGGGTTCGCGATGCCGTTGGCCTTGGCGATCTCCGGGTAACGGTTGCCGTCGCCCAGGAACTTCTCGGCGATGGCCCACAGGGTGTCACCCGACACGACGGTGTAGGTCTTCTTCTCCGGGGCCGGCTTCTCGTTGACGACCGGAGCCGCGACGACCGGGGTATCGGTGACGGTCTTGGAGCTCCACTTGCCGTCGTCGCCGACGTACAGGACCACGTTGCGGTCGTCCTGCAGCACCAGGCGCGCGCCGGCGCCCTCGGTCTTGGTCGACCAGACGCCCTCATCGGAGCCGTTGTACAAGACGAAGTTGCCATCCTCCTGGACGGTGGCGCGCACGACGCCCTTGCCGTTGGTCTTGGTCGACCACACGGCGATCCCGCCGTCGTCCAGCACGAGGTTGCCGTCATCCTGCAGCGTCAGCTTGTAAGCGCCATTGGCCGAGGTCAGCGACTGGCCAGTGCCGAGACGGTCACCCACGTTGAGAGTGTCACTCATCAAAAAACCACCTTCAGTTTCGGTTTAACAGCCGTGCAGAGCACGATGCCCCGTCCACCTTAACCATGGGCTCGTACAGTCGGGTGAACCGCTGGTGAAATCGGGCGCATTTCGCGCGTGGGTGGGCCCAAATGTTGAGCGGCCGCGGGCGGCATGGCACACTGGACCCCGTGATCAAGCGTTGTCGGAAGTGTTGTCAGGGCTGAGCTGCCTCATCAGCAACGAGTGTTGCTGTGGCGCCGGCCCGGAGTCCGCTTCCCGACCATCCGCTTTGCTCGCCCGAGAGGGCTAGAGCGATCCCCCCTGAAAGGTCAGTCATGACCACCGCTATCCGTCTGATCACCGATCGCGTCACCACCGTGGCGATCACCCCCGCTGCCGACGGCACCACCACGCTGCCGGCCACCCCCATCGAGGCTCCCGCCGCCGGTACCCGCCTGTCGGTGCCGGCCCGCCAGTTCCACGCCGCGGTGCAGGCCGGCCTGCGCCCGGTCGACATCCGCACCCAGGAGAGCCGCAGTGCCTCCGGTGCGCTCCACGGCGCGCTGGCCCTCGACCCGCTCGACGCGTTGGAGCGCCTCACGCCGGGCACCGCCGAGTCGCTGCGCGCGGCGGGTGCCGACACGCGCTGGCTGCTCATCTCCGACGACGGCGACGACGCCGAGTGGCTCGCCTGGCACCTGCGGGCGCGCGGGGTCACCGGTGCGGTCTTCCTCGCCGGCGGTCACGAGGCGTTGCGGCGCAACCAGCTCAACGGCCGGTTGTCCGGCGACGATTTCGCGATGCTCTCCGATCACCAGCGCTAATCGCCGACTGGGCCCTCATTCCCGCCGAGTGGGCCCTCATTCCCGCCGAGTGGGCCCTTGATCTCGTCGAACGGGTCGAGCCGATACAGTTGTGACCCGTGAGTGATGCCAAGAATCCGACTGCGACCGACGCCGATGGTGCCGGGAACGACCTGCCCGAGCAGCTTCGTATCCGTCGGGAGAAGCGTGAGCGGATCCTGTCGGAGGGTCGGGAGGCCTACCCGGTCGAGGTTGCGCGTACCCACAGCCTCGCGCAGATCCGCGACGAGTACGCCGACCTCGAGGCGGGGGCCGAGACCGGCGTCGACGCCGGAGTCGCCGGCCGGGTGATCTTCCTGCGCAACAAGGGCAAGCTCTGCTTCGCCACGCTGCAGGAAGGTGACGGCACCCAGCTGCAGGTCATGGTCAGCTTCAACGGCGTCGGCGAGGAATCGCTGGCCCGCTGGAAGGCCGACGTCGACCTCGGCGACATCGTCTTCGTGCACGGCCAGATCATCTCTTCGCGCACCGGTGAGCTTTCGGTGATGGCCGACGACTGGGGCCTCGCCTCCAAGTCGCTGCGCCCGCTGCCCGTCGCGCACAAGGACCTCAACGAGGAGACCCGCGTCCGGCAGCGCTACGTCGACCTCATCGTCCGCCCCGAGGCCCGGGAGATCGCCCGCACCCGCATCAAGGTGATGGCCGAGCTGCGCGCCTTCCTGGGCGACCGAGATTTCCTCGAAGTCGAGACCCCGATGCTGCAGACGTTGCACGGCGGCGCCGCGGCTCGCCCGTTCGTCACCCACTCCAACGCCTTCGACATGGACCTCTTCCTGCGCATCGCGCCGGAACTGTTCCTCAAGCGCTGCGTCGTCGGCGGTATCGACCGGGTCTTCGAGGTCAACCGCAACTTCCGCAACGAGGGCGCCGACTCCACCCACAGCCCCGAATTCGCGATGCTGGAGACCTACCAGGCTTACGGCACCTACGACGACGCCGCCGAACTGATCCGCAGCCTCGTCCAGACCGTCGCCGAACGCGCCCTGGGAACCCTCACCCCGACGATGCCCGACGGCAGCACCTACGACCTGTCCGGCGAGTGGACGTCGCTGTCGATGTATCCGTCGCTCTCGGAGGCCCTGGGTCGGGAGATCGTGCCCCAGGCGCCGGGGCAGGGGACCACCGTCGAGGAACTGCTGGCGATCGCCGATGAGGTCGGCCTCGAGGTCCCCAAGGACAAGGGGTACGGCCACGGGAAGCTCGTCGAGGAACTGTGGGAGCACCTCGTCGGGTCCACGCTGGACCAGCCGGTGTTCGTCCGCGACTTCCCGGTGGAAACCTCGCCGCTGGTCCGGGCGCACCGCAGCATTCCCGGCGTCGTGGAGAAGTGGGATCTGTACGTCCGCGGTTTCGAACTGGCCACCGGCTATTCCGAGCTCGTCGATCCGGTCATCCAGCGGGAGCGCTTCGTCGACCAGGCCCGCCTCGCCGCGGCCGGTGACGACGAGGCCATGGTCCTGGACGAGGAGTTCCTCGCCGCCATGGAATACGCCATGCCCCCGACGGCCGGCACGGGGATGGGCATCGACCGCCTGCTGATGGCGCTGACCGGTCTCGGCATCCGTGAGACGGTGCTGTTCCCGTTGGTCAAGCCGCGCGTCGATTAGCGCAGCCGGTGCTCAGCCCAGGTAGGGCGCGAGGACCTTCATGCAGTAGTCCCACGTCGGCCCTCAAATCAGTGCGGTGGCCGCGCGTACGGCATCGTCATCGGCGACGAGGTGCGTCCACCCGTCTGCGGGTGGCGCGATCGACAGGTCCTGGGCCCGGGCGACATCGGCGGTCGCGTCGGAGGCGTCGGGGCCCCGCCCGGCGATGCGGGCGATGCGCTGATCGAGCGGCAGTGCCAGCCAGATCCCGCGCCACTGCGCACCGACCGCGAGGGCCTGCGCACGGATGGCGGCCTGCTCGTCGGCCGTGCCGAACACTGCGTCGGCGATGACGCTCATCCCGTCGGCCAGATCGCGGCCGGCCAGCCGCTCCAATTCTCGGTAGACCAGGGCGCTCATGGACGACGAGTAGGCCGTTGTCGGCAGCCGCGTCAGCGTCGACACCCCGGCGAGGCGTTTGCGCAAGACGTCCGAACGCAGGATCCGGGCGCCGGGGGCGGCGCCACAATCCCCGCCGAGTTTGCGTGCGAGCGTCGACTTCCCGGTCCCCGACCCCCCGCCGATCGCGACGAGCAGCGGCGGCGCCGGTTCGACGACGGTGAGGGCCAATTCCAGGTACCGGCGGGCCGCGCCGGCATCGCCGGCGGCCGCGAGCACGTGGGCCCGGACCGTCGCGCGCACGGCCACCATCAGCGGTAGCAGCCCGAAGCCCGACTCGTCGTCGGGGGAGTCGTCCAGGTAGGCGTTCGCCAGGACGTTGGCCTCGTGGCGCATCCCGCGTCCCCACAGGTCCATCAGGGTGAACGCGAGGTCGTAGAGGACGTCGGCAATCGCGTACTCCGGGTCGAACTCCAGGCAGTCGAACGGGACCGGCACCCCGTCGAGCAACGCGATGTTGTTCAGATGCAGGTCGCCGTGGCCGTGGCGGACGCGACCGGCAGCCGCCCGCTCGTCGAGCAGCGCCGACCGGGCCTCGATGAGCGTGGTCAACCGGTCGGTGAGTTCGTCGGCACGGGCCGGGTCGAGGATCTCGGGATAGCGGGCCATGCTCTCCCGGTTCCCGACCACGACGTCGAGCAGTCGGGCCGCGCCGGCGGTGTCGGCCGACACCTCGGCGTCGTGGTGCAGCGACACTATTTGTCCGGCCAGTGCGGTCATCAGCGAGTCGTCGAGCCGACCGCGGTCGGCGTGGCGGGCCAGCAAGGCGTCGTCGGGGAAGCGGGTCATCTCCAAAACCCAATCCACCGGCTCGCCGGGGCCGTCCAGGATCGCGGTGCCATCCGCGCCGCGGGTGATCGCGTGCACGGCCCGGTACAGGTGCGGCGCGGTGCGGCGGTTGAGGCGCAACTCTTCCTGCAGGGCGTGGCGGCGCCGATCGGCGGTGGAGAAATCCATGTACCGGTAGGCCACCGGCCGCTTCAGTTTCCAGGCCCGGTCGCCGTCGAGGACGATCACCGCGCCGTGGGTGACGATGGTTGTCGCATCGGCTCCGGTGGCGCCCGTCTCGGCCAACAGGGCAATTGGGTCGTGCACGACTGGGTCGCGCGCATCGGGTGCCATGGGGTGAGCCTAGACTGGATGCCGTGAGCAACAAGGAACGACCGCGGCCGAGCTTCTGGGAGTTCATCCCTTACGCCTACGGGCGTCGGACCTATGGCAAGCGCCCGTTGCCGGAGAAGTACCGGAACTGGGTCCGCGAGGACAACGCCGGCCCGGGTGCGACGCGCCGCGTGGTCCTGCGCTACATGTTCCCCGTCGTGCTGATCCTCTCGCCGTTTCTGCTGACCCACAACAGCGTCGGCTGGGGTACGGCCGTCAGCGTCACGCTGCCGATCCTGCTGGGCGCGCTGTACTTCACGTTCGTCTTCGACAAGTACTACCGCCGGGCCACCCTGCGACGCCACGGCTTCGACGAAGCGCTGGCCGACGAGGCCGTGCGCAAGAAGTATGCCGCCGAGCACCTCGACTACGAGCGCCGCCACGGACGCGCCTGACCCCCTCGGCGGCCTGTCGAGGTTCCTCGACCCCGACGGCCGGTCGTACTATCTCGTCCCCCGCGGAATGGGCGACGACGATGTGCGGCGCGCGGTCCGGGCGACCCGCGTGGTCAACGCTGGGCCGGATGCCGACGACGAGCGGCGCATCGCCGCCCGGCAGGAGGCCAACCGGTGGTCCTACGGCCGGTTCCGCCGGCTCGCCGAGGCCAACGGAGTACGGATGGCGACCACGCCCAACGGAATGCTGATCGCGGCCGGGGGCAACGCTGCGGCACGGCTCGGCAGCCACCGCGGCGGCACGACGTGGGGCGATGTCTTCCTGCTCAATGCCGGGCGCCGGGCCGACCCCGCGGCGGTGCTGCGGCTG
Organism: Gordonia crocea; assembly: GCF_009932435.1. Taxonomy (NCBI): domain Bacteria; kingdom Bacillati; phylum Actinomycetota; class Actinomycetes; order Mycobacteriales; family Gordoniaceae; genus Gordonia; species Gordonia crocea. The sequence continues at coordinate 113,969 of NZ_BJOU01000017.1, read as the reverse complement.
GCCATCCGCGGTGGCGTCGCGGTCTACGAGTACGGGACCCGCGTCCGTCCCGGCGTTCTGCCGTTGGACCGGCTGCTGTGCCACGAGGAGATCCATGCCCGACAGTGGGCCCGGATGGGGCCGACGCGGTTCCCCGTGGCATATCTGCGCGCCGAGATGGTCGCCGCGGCGACGGGCCGGCCGAACCGGTTCGAGGTCGAGGCCGGGTTGGCCGACGGCGGATATAGTGACCCGCGGGCGTGAGCACGTGAGGGGGAGCCCTCGCCGTGGCGAAGGGAAAACGATGGTGACGGGAGAAACGGTGGCGAAGCACAACGGGTACCGGGCGGGTGCGGCGCTGATGGCGGCGGCCGTCGCGGTCGGGGTGGCGGCCGTCGGGGCGGGGACGGCCGATGCGGCACCCCCGTCGGCATTCCTCGGATCCTGGGACGGTCACGGCCGACAAGTCGTCCTCGCCAAGAACGGATCGGCCACGGTCTCGCTTGCGTCGGGCGCCGCGAATGTCGAGAAGTGGACCGCGAAGTGGGGTCCGGCCGAGGGGCGCGTCGACCTCTCCTTCGTCAAACGCACGGCCCAGCACGGCGACACGGCCGGTTTCGGAGTCGCGCCGGGCAAGCATTGGCTCGGCCGCCTGGTCACCGTGCAGGGGTACACCGTCCTCGAGTTCAACCCGGGGCTGCCGGGCATCTACTGGTGCCGGCCCGACGCCGGCCGGGCCGGGGTGTGCGGCGCCTGAGGGCGTCTCCGTTCAACGCTGGCGCCGCCGAATCGGGGACGGGCGTGGGCTAGGACAGTTCGCGCTTGAGGATCTTGCCCGAGGCGTTGCGCGGGAACTCGTCGAGCACGACGACCGAGCGAGGCACTTTGAAGTTGGCCAGGCTTTCGCGCGCTTGGGCGATGAGGGCGTCGGGGTCGAGCTGTGCGCCGGGCCGGGCGGTGACGAACGCACGGCCGACCTCGCCGAGCCGTTCGTCGGGCACCCCGATGACCGCGGCCTCGGCAACCCCGTCGACGCGGGCGAGGACCTGCTCGACCTCGGCGGGGTAGACGTTGAACCCGCCGCAGATGTACATGTCCTTGAGCCGGTCGGTGATCTGCAGATTGCCGTCGTCGTCGATGGTGCCGACGTCCCCGGTGTGCAGCCAGCCGTCGTCGTCGATGGCCTTGGCGGTGGCGGCCGGGTCGTCGAGGTAGCCGCGCATCACCATCGCGCCGCGGGTGAGGATCTCCCCGGCGCCGTTCGCATCGGGGTTGTCGAGTCGGATCGCCATACCGGGATACGGCCGCCCGCAGGTCGTCGCAATGGTGACCGCGTCGTCGTCGGCGGTGCAGGTGGTGATGAACCCGCTAGTCTCGGTCTGCCCGTAGGCGGTCAACACCGTCTCGACGCCGAGGTCGGACTGCAGTCGCTCGATCAGGACGACCGGCACGACCGTGGCCCCGGTGACGACGAGCCGCAGCGACGACAGGTCGTAGCCGGAGCGCTGCGGACTGTCGAGGATGGTCTGGAAGACCGTCGGCGCGCCGGGGAAGGCGGTGATCCGATGCTCGGCGATCATCCGCATCGCGGACTCGGGGGTGAACACGGCCAGCGGCACCATGGTGGTCCCGAACAGCACGCTGGGCAGGATCCCGGCCTTGTAGCCGAAGGTGTGGAAGTACGGGTTGGCCTGCAGGTAGCGGTCGTCGGGCCCGAGGCCGCCGTTCGAACCCCAGGCATGGGCGCCGGCCAACGAGTGGCGGTGCTCGGCCAGCACGCCCTTGGGGGCGCCGGTGGTTCCCGAGGTGAACAAGATGTCGGACAGGTCGGAGTCGGCGACCGCGTCGGCCCGCGCATCCGCGGGTCCCAGGTCGGTGCCGCGGGTCAGGAACTCTGTCCATGACACCGCCGGGGACGGCAGGGCGCCCGAGCCGTTGAGGTCGATGCCGACGACGGTGCGCCCCCGGCTCACCGGGTGGCCGAGGAGGTCGGCGAGTCGGTTGGTGCCGACAAACTCTTCGACGGTGACGACGACGGCGGCGTCGGCCCGCTCGATGATCTGTGCGGCTTCGCTGATCGTGTAGCGGGTGTTGAGCGGGACCAGCACGGCGCCGGCGTAATGCGTGCCAAGGGCGGCGATCGGCCAGTGGTAGCTGTTGGGCGCCCACACCGCCACGCGGTCACCGGCGGCAACGCCGGATTCGACGAGAGCTGCGGCGAAGACCCGCACCTGGCCGAGCAACTGCTTCCAGGTCAGGGTGATGGGCTCGTCGTGGTCGAGGAGTTCGGTCCACTGCTCGTCGACGATCGCGGTCCGGTCGGGCCAGGCTGCCGCGGCTTGACGCAGGGCTTGCGGGCTGGTTGTTGCGGGCGCCGTCATACATAGAAACCTAGCAAATGCTTGGTAGGTTAAGCTAGGGGTCATGACGTCGATCAACCTGGCCGACCGTGCCGTCGACCTCGGCGAATGGGCGGCCGCGACCCCCGACGCCGACGAGGTCTTCGCCCGCGCCGTGCGCTCGTGGCTCGACGAGAACCTGGTGGGCCGGTTTGCGCAGCTGCGCGGGCGCGGCGGCCCTGGTAGCGAGCACGAATTCTTCACCCAGCGCCTGGAGTGGGACCGCCACCTCGCCGCGGCGGGCTGGACCTGCCTGGGCTGGCCGTCGCGGTACGGGGGCCGCGGCGCGACGATGAGCCAGCGCATCATCTTCCATCGCGAGTACGCCCGCGCCAACGCCCCGGCTCGGGTCAACCACCTCGGCGAGGAACTCCTCGGACCCACGCTGATCGAATTCGGCACACCGGAGCAGAAGGACCGCTTCCTGCCGGGCATCGTCAACGTCACCGAGCTGTGGGCGCAGGGCTACTCCGAGCCCGGGGCCGGTTCCGACCTGGCCGGGGTGTCGACCTCGGCGCGCCTCGCCGGCGACCGGTGGACGATCAACGGCCAGAAGATCTGGACCTCGCTGGCCCACCACTCGCAGTGGGTGTTCGTCCTCGCCCGCTCCGAGCCGGGCTCGCAGCGCCATGCCGGGCTCTCGTTCCTCTTGGTCCCGCTGGACCAGCCGGGCATCACGGTCCGGCCGATCCAACAGCTCACCGGCACCTCGGAATTCAACGAGGTGTTCTTCGACGACGCCGTCACCGACGCCGATCTCATCGTCGGGGAACCCGGCCAGGGCTGGTCGGTGGCGATGGGGCTGCTGCAGTTCGAGCGTGGGGTGTCCACCCTCGGCCAGCAGGTCGGATTCGCCCGTGAACTGGACAACCTGATCGCCGTCGCCAAGGCCAACGGCGCGATCGACAACCCGGAGACCGCGGCCGCGCTCAAGCGGGCCCGGATCGAACTGACCGTGATGCGCGCCCACGCCGCGCGCACCCTCGGTGCCACGCTGTCGGGCACCGCTGCGGTGCGCACCACCCACGGGTTCGACACCACCGCCGGCGACGCCTCGGTCGCCAAGCTGCTGTGGGCCAACTGGCACCGCCGACTCGGCGAACTGGCCATGCAGGTGGTCGGGGCGCCATCCCTCGTCGGGCCGGCCAGCACGTCGGAGGGGGTGCCCAACGACGTGGCCGACCCCGAACACGTCGAACTTGACGAGTGGCAACGACTCTTCCTCTTCACCCGCGCCGACACTATCTATGGCGGCTCGAACGAGGTGCAGCGCAACATCATCGCCGAGCGCGTGCTCGGCCTACCCCGAGAGGCCCGCGCATGACCGACCGTCCCACCTCCCCGCTGGCCACCCCGCCCGACGAGGTCCCCGGCCACAACCTGCTCGCCGGCAAGCAGGTCGTCGTGACCGCGGCGGCCGGCACCGGGATCGGGTTCGCCACCGCCCGTCGGGCCCTCCTCGAGGGCGCCGACGTGTTGGTCTCCGACTTCCACGAGCGCCGCCTCGGCGAAACCGTGACCGCGCTGTCCGGCGAGTTCCCCGACCGCCGCGTCGCCTCCTTCGTCTGCGACGTGTCCAGTACCGAGCAGGTCGACGCCCTCATCGCCTCGGCGGCACAGCAGCTCGGACATATCGACGTGCTGGTCAACAACGCCGGCTTGGGTGGGGAGACCCCGGTCGCCGACATGACCGACGACCAGTGGGACCGAGTCCTCGACATCACCCTGAACAGCTGTTTCCGGGCCACCCGTGCGGCGTTGCGCTACTTTCGCGACACCCCCGGCGCCGGCGTCATCGTCAACAACGCGTCGGTGTTGGGGTGGCGCGCCCAGCGCGGACAGGCCCACTACGCCGCGGCCAAGGCCGGGGTCATGGCCCTGACCCGGTGCTCGGCGGTCGAGGCGGCCGACTACGGCGTGCGCATCAACGCCGTCGCCCCGTCGATCGCGCGCCACCCGTTCCTGGCGAAAGTCACCAGCGACGAGTTGCTCGACGAACTGGCCTCCCGCGAGGCCTTCGGCCGCGCCGCCGAGGTCTGGGAGATCGCCGCCACCATCGCGATGCTCGCCAGCGACTACACCACCTATCTGACCGGAGAGATCGTCTCGATCTCCAGCCAGCGCGCCTGACCCGAACCCCACCTCACCGCCAACCGAGGAGCACCCCATGAGCACACCGCAGGCCTACATCGTCGACGCGATCCGCACCCCCGTCGGGAAACGCAACGGGTCGCTGGCCAAGGTCCATCCCGCCGACCTCGGCGCCCACGTGATCTCGGCGATCGTCGAGCGGACGGGTATTGACCCCGACGTCGTCGACGACGTGGTCTTCGGCTGTGTGGACACCATCGGCCCGCAGGCCGGGAACATCGCGCGCACCGCTTGGCTGACCGCCGGCATGCCGCTGGCCGTGCCCGGGACCACCGTCGACCGCCAGTGTGGGTCGAGCCAGCAGGCCATCCACTTCGCCGCGCAGGCGGTCATGAGCGGTACCCAGGACGTGGTGCTCGCCGGGGGCGTGCAGAACATGAGCGCCATCCCGATCAGCCAGGCGATGATCGCCGGGCAGGAATTCGGCTTCACCACCCCGACCGCGGAATCGCAGGGCTGGCGCCACCGCTTCGGCGACACCGAGATCAGCCAGTTCGTCGGCGCGGACATGATGGCCAAGAAGTGGGACATCAGCCGTCGCGACATGGAGGAGTGGGCGCTGCAATCGCATGAGCGTGCCCGTGCCGCGATCGCCGCCGGCCGGTTCGACAACGAGACCGTCCCCCTGGGCGACTGCATCGTCGACGAGTGCCCGCGCGAGACGTCCCTGGAGAAGATGGCGTCGCTGGACGTGCTGGCCCCGGGGTCGGAGCTGACCGCCGCGGTGGCGTCGCAGATCTGCGACGGCGCCTCGGCCACCCTCGTCGTCTCCGAGAAGGCCCTCGCCGAGTACGGCCTCACCCCGCGGGCGCGCATCCACCACATGTCGGTGCGCGGCGATGACCCGGTGATGATGCTGTCGGCGCCGATCCCGGCGACCGAGTATGCGCTGGGCAAAGCCGGGATGGGCATCGACGACATCGACGTCGTCGAGATCAACGAGGCTTTCGCCCCCGTCGTGCTGGCGTGGCTCAAGGAGACCGGGGCGGATCCGGAACGGGTCAACCGCAACGGCGGCGGCATCGCGCTGGGCCACCCGCTCGGCGCGACCGGGGCCAAGCTGTTCGCGACGTTGCTCAACGAGCTTGAGCGCACCGGTGGCCGCTACGGCCTGCAGACGATGTGCGAGGGCGGCGGCACGGCCAACGTCACCATCATCGAACGCCTCTGACCCGCCGCGGCCCCGGGTTGCCGAGCGCCCCGGGGCTGTGATCGGCGCCACGCACAGGGTAGGATTTTGGAATAGTTCCCCTAATTTGTCTCACCAAAGGGAGTTCCATATGACCAAGCCTGCCGAAGCCGGTGTGCGCACCGGTGACAAGGTGTCCTCCGAAACCCACACCATGGAGGAGCTGCTGGAGATCCAGCGCGCCGCGTTCGTGCGTGACGGGATCCCCGATGCGAAGACGCGCATCGACCGCATCAACCGGCTGCAGGCGCTGCTGTTGGACAACTCCGACGAGATCTGTGAGGCCCTGGACGCCGACTTCGGCACGCGCCCGCGCGAATTGTCCATCGCCGCCGACGTGGCCGGCTGCATGATCGACCTCACCCACCAGCGCCGCAGCGTCGAGAAGTGGATGAAGGAGACCAACGTCGCCAAGCTGCAGGGGCTGCTCGGTTACAAGCAGCGGCTGCGCCACGATCCGCTCGGCGTCGTCGGCATCATGGGGCCCTGGAACTTCCCGCTGCAGCTGACCGTCGTGCCCGCCGGTTCGGCCTTCGCCGCCGGCAACCGGGTGCTGATGCGCCCGTCGTCGGTCACCGCGCGCACCACCGAGGTCATCGCCAAGCACGCGCCGGACTACTTCTCCATCGAAGAGCTGGCGATCATCACGCCCAAGCACGGCGGCGGCTCGGACTTCGCCAAGCTCAAGGTCGACCACATGTTCTTCACCGGCTCGCCCGAGGTGGGTGCCTCGGTGGCCGCGGAAGCCGGCAAGAACCTGGTGCCGGTCACCCTCGAGTTGGGCGGTAAGAACCCGGCGATCGTCGATCCGGACGCCAGCGTCGCCGACGCGGCGAAGTTCCTCGCCGACGCCCGCATGGTCAACGGCGGCCAGGTGTGTCTGTGCCCCGACTACGTGTTCGTGCCCGAGTCGAAGGTCGGCGAGTTCACCGACAAGGTGATCGAGCGGTGGACCGAGAACTTCCCGACGATTCTGCCCAACCGCCAGTACACCTCGACGATCAACGAGAAGAACTACGAGCGCATCGTCGGGCTGATCGACGATGCCGTCGAGCTCGGCGCCACCAAGCGCCAGGTCGTGCCGGCGGGTGAACAACTCCCCGACGCCGAGGCGCGCAAGATCCCGCCGACGCTGCTCACGGGGGTCAAGGCGGGTATGAAGATCGAAGAGGACGAGGTCTTCGGCCCGGTCCTGACCGTCTACCCGTACCGGGATCTCGGGGAGGCGATCGACAAGATCAACTCGGCCGGACACCCGCTGACGCTGTACTGGTACGGCAAGGACAACGCCAACCTCGCCCGCGTCGCCGACAACACGCGCAGCGGGTCCATCAGTGGCAACGACTTCGCGCTGCACCTACTCTCACACGGCCTGCCGTTCGGCGGCGTCGGCCGCTCGGGCATGGGCAACTACCACGGCCACTTCGGCTTCGAGACCTTCAGCCACGCCCGTGCGGTGACCGTGTCGACGATGCCGATCAGCTTTGCCGAGCTGATGAGCGCGCCGTTCACCCCGCGCGACGTGAAGCTGACCGACAGTCAGATGTCGATGTTCCGCCGCTTCCTGAAGGGCTCGATCCGCAAGAACGCCAAGCGGTAACGGCATGGCCGTGTACGGGAGTTCCGACCCGCGGTTCGACCGGGTCCGGACCGCGTTCGGGCGGCTGCTCGACAGCCGGTTCAACGGTGGTGGCGCCCTGTGCGTCTACCACAACGGGACGCCGGTCGTCGACATCTGGGGCGGCACCAAGGACCGCGACGGCAAACGGCCGTGGACCCCGTCGACCGGGTCGCTGCTCTACTCGGCGTCGAAGGGGCTGTCGGCGATCGTCGTGCACCGCTTGGCCGACCGCGGCCTCATCGACTACGACGAGCCGGTCGCGACCTACTGGCCGGAGTTCCGCGGCAGCGACATCACCGTGCGCAAACTGATGCTGCACCGCGGCGGATTGTCGCAACTGCGCGGGATCGCCGACGGCGTCGACGAGTTGCTCGACCACGACCTCATGCAGGCGCGCCTCGCGGCGGCCGACCCCGACCGTTACTTCGGTCGGCCGGCCTACCACGCGTTGACCTTCGGTTGGCTGCTCGGCGGCTTGGCCGGGGCGGTGACCGGTAAGTCGATGCGCGAGTTGTGGGAGTCGGAGTTGGCCGCCCCACTCGGGATCGACGAGTTGTCGCTGGGCGCCCCGTCGGCAGACAGCCGGCTGACCCCGGCGGAACTGGTCGACCCGTTCCGTGTCGGCGGTTCCGGGCTGCGCGATTCGGTCCTCACCGGTATCGGCCGTCTGCCGGACCCGGTGCGGGCCCTGGCGGGCGGGGTCAACGTCGGGCCGGGCAGTGCGACGCTGTTCAAGGCCCAGAACCCGGAGATCTTCGACGCGCAGATGCCCGCCGCGAACGGCATCGCCTCGGCGCGGGCGATGGCCCGCATCTACGCGCCGCTGGCGACCGACGGAACCCTCGACGGGCAGCAGTTCCTCTCCGAGGCGACCGTGGCCTCCTTTGAGGGGCCCCGTCGACGGCGGTTCGACCGGGCGCTGGGCCTGCCGATGTCGTGGAACCACGGGTTCCACCGGGCGCCGATCCCGGTCGCCAAGGGCTTCGGCCACGTCGGGTATAGCGGATGCTTCGGATGGGCCGACCAGACCACGGGCATCTCGGTCGGGTTCGTCCACAACCGGCTGGCCTCGACCGTGGTCGCCGACTTGGGCGTCTTCCTGTGGCTGGTGCCGATGGTCACCCGTGCGGCGGGACGCGGGCAGGCCCGGGTGCCGAGCCTGCCGCCGCTTCCCGTCGCGAGCTAGCGGATCGTCAGCAGGCGATCCAGGTGCGGCGCACCCGGAACGTGCCGAGGTCGGTCACGCCGGTGCGCTTGGTGACGAGCCACCGGCTCGCGCCGACCTCGTGGCCCTCGCTGCCCCAGCGGTAGGTGGTGCCGTCGGGGCGGGTGCCCGTGTTGCAGCTGGAGAACACGCGGTCGACGACGACGCGGTAGGCGCGGCGGGGCTGCAGGCCTTTGAAGACCATGCACCCGCGCGGCGAGGAGTTCAGCGTGCGCTTGGCACCGAAGTCCCAGAAGTTGCGGTTGGTGATGGTCATTGGTCCGACGTAGGGACCGCCACCGAGCCGGGCGCACACGCGCGCCGACGGCGGGCCGGCTGCTTCGGCGGCCGGGGTCGGCGCGGCCACCAGCAAGGTGGCGACGCCGGCGGACAGGGCCAGGATGGCAAACAGACGCTTGACGGTGTTCACGGTGATTTCCCCCTCGTAAAGTGATTTCTCTTCGGATCGTAACAACCAAGCAATTGCTAGGGTGAAAGGCGATCGAGATGTGAGGAGACGTGTGTGGCAACCAAGTCCACAACAGCGGGCGCGACGCGGCGCGAGGAGTTGCTGGGCATCGCCGGGCAGCTCTTTGCCGATCGAGGCCTGCGTTCGACGACGGTGCGCGACATCGCCGACGCGGCGGGAATCCTCTCCGGCAGCCTCTACCACCACTTCGATTCCAAAGAGACGATGGTCGACGAGCTGTTGCGCGGCTTCTTGGACGCGCTTTTCGCGCGGTACCGGGAGATCGCCGCGGCCGGCCTCTCGGCGACCGACACGCTGCGCCAGTTGGTGATCGCGTCGTTCGAGGCGATCGACGCGCGCCACACCGCCGTCGCGATCTATCAGAACGAGGCCCGCCACCTCGCCGGGCAGGACCGGTTCGGCTACATCAACGAACGCAACACCGAGTTCCGCGAACTCTGGGAGTCGGTGCTGCGGCGCGGAGTCGCCGAGGGTGACTTCCGGTCCGACCTCGACGTCGAACTGGTCTACCGCTTCCTGCGCGACACCGTCTGGGTCGCCGTGCGCTGGTACCGCCCCGGGGGCGCGAAGTCGGTCGACGATATTGCCGACCAGTACTTGAGCGTCGTCCTCGACGGTATTCTGCCGCGCTGACGCCCCGGGAGATCGGGACTTAGGGTACCCAAAGGTCCCTTCTCGACGGTGACCATTGGACGATTCGTCGGCGCCGCAAGGTCAATAGCATCGCTGGAAATGCAATCGGCAGGTCACTGCCGGGGAAAGAGGTAGCGATGCGTTTGACCAGGGACGGTGCATGGTCGGAGTCGGTGGCGGTGGTGGCCGCGCTGGCCGATGGGGACAAGTCCGAGGCAGCCGAAATCGTTCGGACGAGTGGGGACCCGGAGCTGGTGACCGAGGGGCTGCTCCACGTCCTGTCCGCACTCATGCGGTTGGCCGGCCCCGAGTCGGGGCGGCTCGTCGAGTTCTGCCGGGCGCGCCCGACGCCCCCGCCGATCCCGGTGCTGCTCTCGCCCAGGTGATTGCGGTGAGGCTCCGTCGCTCCGGCGTCGACGACGCGTGACCGGTGGGTGCGACGCGGGGCGTGGCACCGAAGGCGACGCCGACCGCGGCCATGCTGGTGACCTCCCAGTGTGGGGCGACGTCGAAAGCGTCGGCCACCGCGGAGCGGTCGAATCCGCGGAACTGGTGCACCGACAATCCGAGGGCGGCGGCCTGGACCGTGAGATGGGCGACGGCCTGGCCGAGGTCGTAGCGGCTGAACTCCGAATACTCGAGGTCGCTGTCCTCGACGTGGACCTGCGCCAGGTTGGCGATCAAGACACTCGCGGCCGGAGCCCACGCGCGGGTGCTCCCGGCGAGGCTGTCGACGAGCCGGTCGTGGACCCAGTCACCCCGGTGCCCGACGATGAACGACCACGGTTGCGAGTTGCCCGCCGACGGCGCGGTGCCCGCGGCTTGGAGCAGCAGATCCAGCGATGACGGGTCGAGGACGTGGTCCGGGTCGAACGACGACGCGCTGACGCGATCGGCGAGGAGTGGCAGCAGTTCATCGCGGGAGGTATCCATCGACAACCACAACCCGTCCGGACACGGGTCGATTCCCTGAGCGGATCTAGGCTGGTGCGGTGACGACCGTGCCCGCCGATGTTCCGGCGATCCAGTATTCGTATGTTTGCCAACCCGGCGACGCCGCCCGGTTCACCCGCGCGGTGATATCGCACTGGCTGACCAGCAACCGGGGATTCTGGATCTTCCTCGTGGCGGAGGCGGCCGTCATCGTGGCCGCGGCGGCACTGACCGCGAGTTGGTGGCTGCTCCTGGCCTTTCCCGCACTGGTCGTCATCATCGTCGGGCTGAACTATTGGCAGGCGGCGCGGCGCCACCGTCTCGTCGCGGCTCCCGGCGTCGAGTGGGCCTCCGGCTTTGCTGCCGACTCGTTCCGGGTCATCGACGGCGGCGCCCAAGTCGTCCTCGGCTATTCCCGGGTGGCGTCGGTGGACCGGCTGGACAACGGTTTCCTCGCCGTCAAACTGCGCCCGCGCGGTGCGGTCTTGCTGCCCGTCGAGATCGCGCCCCCGCAGGCCGAGGCAGTGATGCGCGGGGCGCTCACGCGCGAACCGACGCGGTGACGGTGAACTTCGGATTGCGTGCGATCTGGCGGGTGGGTCCGACGATCCGGGTCAACGCGCCGCGATAGCGCAGGTGCGAATTCCACACGCACCACAACTCGCCACCGGGGCGCAGGACCCGGGCGGATTCGGCGAAGAGGTGCTCGGCGATGCCGGTCGCCAACGCCGCGTCGGAATGGAACGGCGGGTTCAAAACCACCACGTCCACCGCCCCGTCGGCGATGCCGTCCGCACCGTCGACCCGCCGTACCGTGACACGGTCGGCCACCCCGTTCGCCGCGGCGGTGGCCTGCGCGGAGGCGACGGCCGCGGCAGACCGATCGGTGGCGAGGACGCGCGCGTCCGGGTGGGCCCGGGCCAACCACGCGGCGATGGTGCCGTTGCCGCAGCCGAGGTCCACGGCGGTGCGCAGGGTGGCGTCGGCGCCGGCCTCGGTAAGGTGCGCCAACAGCAACCGCGTTCCAATGTCCACCCCGGTCCCGGCAAAGACGCCGCCGTGGGCGATGACATCGAGCCCGACGTCGGGGTGCTGCTCGGTCCGCGGCCACGACCGGACACGTCCGGCAGCGGCGTCGCGTTGCGGTCCCCGGGCGAACAGGACGCGTGACTTCTGTCGGGCGTGGCTGACGTCGACGCGGTCGAATACCTCGCGCAACACGTCGTTCATCCGCGGGGTCATGTGCTTGATCCGGCCACCGCCCACCACCACGGCGTCGGGTGCGGCATGGGCGGCGATCATCGCGGCGACTTCGGCGAGTCGGTCCAGCGAGCGCGGCAGCCGCATGACGACCAGCCGCGCGCCGGTGACCAGCTCGGGCGAGAGCGACACGGATTCGAATCCGGCGAACCCGAGGCGGTCGGCATTGGCCGCCAACGCCTGCTCGCCGGTGACGAGGTCCTGGTGGACGCGAATCGTGGCGGTGCCGGGGACCGGGTCGAGCAGACCCAGGGTGAGGGCGCCGTAGGAGTCGTCGATCACCACCACCTCGTCGCGGCGAACAGCAAGGTCGTCGATGAGCACGGCGGTCTCGTCGAGTATCAGCCGGTCGGCCGCGTCGACCGCGACCAGGCCGGGGCCTTCGACGTCGGGGTAGCGGCGCAGATCCACGGGTCCGAGCCTACTTCGGTACCTGGCTACAACTCGGTGTAGCCCAGCCGGTTGCAGAGTCGGTTCTCGATTCGTGAGGCGGGTGGGTGGGGTGGGTCGGCGTGTTTGGAGCCTTTGCCGCCGATGGCGCGGATGTTGCGGATGATGGTGCGGGCGAGGTCGTCGGGGTGGTGGGTGTGGTTGATGCGGGGTCGCCCGGGTGGTCCGTTGTGGTTGCGCAGTCGCCAGGCGACGCGTCCGGGGTGGGGGTCGCTGGTTTGGTAGGTGGTTTCCCATTGGCGGGGTTTGGTGCCGACGGCGCGGTTGTTGGGTCCGCTGGTGGCGGTGAGTTTGTCGATGTCGGTTTGGCCGCCGTCGGCCCAGTCGGGCAGGTGGTGGGCCTGGGTGTGGATAAAGGGGGTGTCGGAGTCGGGGTGGGTGTCGCCGCGGTCACGGGCGAAGAGGGCGAGGCGATGGTTGAAGGTGGCTGATCGCTTGGCACGGCCGTGGTAGAGGATTTCGCGGGTGTGGTCGGCGAAAACGATGAGGGAGGGGTCGAGGCGGGCGGCGAGGTCGACGAGGTCGGCGACGGGGATGAGGGTGCCGGTGGTGGTGAGGGCTTGTCCGCAGCCGGCTTTGAGGTCGGCGATGGTGGCGGTGATGACGAGTTGGCCGGGGATTCTGTTGGGGGTGCCCAGGCCGTGGTGGCCGGCGATGAAGTCGCACATGGCTTCGAGGGCGTCGTGGTTGCGTTGGGTGGGGGTGCGGTGGTCGCGGTGGCGGGCGGCGGTGAGGCGGTCGGCTTGGGTGGGGTCGCTGGGATCGATGGTGGTGACTGCGCCGGTGAGGCGGTCGTGGTCGGTGTCGTCGGGGTTGTTCATGCCGGGGGCGGCCCAGCTGGCCAGGATGAGGTCGAGTTTGGCACGGGCGCTGGGGGTGAGATCGGCGGTCAGGGCTGACATATGGATGCGGTTTTGTGGGCTCAGGGACAGGCGGCGTTGGTTGCGGCGGTCGCGGTCGTCGGCCAGGGTGCCGTCGGGGTCGAGGTATTCCAGCAGGGTGATGCCGGCTCGGCGGAGCTCCCAGGGGGTCAGGGTGCGGGCGAGGTCGGCGAGTTCGGTTTCGGCGCGCTCGACCAGTTCGGGGGACAGTTTCCAGGGCAGGCGGGTCATGACGTCGCGGATTTCGTCGACGTGGGCGCCGCTGATGTGTCCGTCGGCGAGGTGGCCGGCGGTGGTGGGGTATTTCGGGGGCAGGGTTTCGCCGGTGATGGCGGTCAGCCGGCTGATGGTTTCGGCGCGGCGGTAGCGTTTCTTGGCTTCGGTGCGGCCCAGGCGCAGTCCTTTGGCCAGCCACATCAGGGGGCGGGTGAATCCGTCGCGGGCGTAGGCGCAGCGGTCGTTGATTTCGGTGAACAGTTGGGCGTCGATGGCTTCGCTGCGGCAGCGGCTGCGTTCGAGGGTGCGGGCCGCGGCCAGCAGGTCGTCCTCGGTTTCGGCGGCCCAGACCGCGGTGGTCAGTCGGTGTTGGGCGGCCTCGATCAACGCGAGCAACTCCACCGGCGAATCCGGTAACACCGGGGTCGTGTCGGTCATCGGATCCACCTCCCCTGAACTGCCGGAATCGACTATCAGTCGAACTGGTGTTCAGTCTACCAGGTCAATGTGAGCCACGCCACAACAGGGGATCTCGATGCTCGTTGGTTGCGGACCGATCAGTTTCGGCGACCCCGGTGGTCTACCTCTATGACGGCATCGACACGCGGCGCCGCAACCGAAAGGAAGACCGATGCACGACATGATCTTTGTGAACCTGCCCGTCGCCGATCTGCAGCGCTCGCGCGACTTCTTCACCGCACTGGGCTACCACTTCGACGACCGCTTCAGCGACGGCAACGCCGCCGCCCTCGTCCTCGGCGACACCATCGTCTCGATGCTCATGCAGAAGGAGTTCTACTCGACCTTCACCGACTAGACCATCGTCGACGCCACGACCGCCAGCGAAGTCCTCATCAACCTCAGCGCCGGTAGTCGTGACGAGGTCGACGCCATCGTCGACAAGGCGGTCGCCCTGGGGGCGAAGGACGGTCGGACCGACGACCACCGATTCATGTACGGCCGGGATTTCGAGGACCTCGACGGCCACGCGTGGGGCATCATGTGGATGGACCCGGCGGCTGTCGAAGTCGGGCCCGAGGAGTTCATGAAGCAGCAGCAAGGGGCGTGAGGTGACGGACGACGAGCAGGTTTTCGAATCGGCGACCGCGGCGATGCGGGCCGAGCTGCTCGCGCATTGCTACCGCATGCTCGGCTCGGCGACCCGGCCGTCGTCGCCGAGCGCCGCGAAAGCGTGAGCCTCGCAATGGTGGCCGCCATGCAGGAGTTGCCGCCGCGGCAGCGCGCCGCCCTGATCTTGCGCGATATCCTCGCCTTCTCCGCCGCCGAGACGGCCGACCTGCTCGACATGACCGTCCCGGCGGCCAACAGCGCGTTGTCCCGGGCGCGCAAGACGCTGGGCGACGGTGCGATTCCGGAGGGGCGGCGGGCCGCCGAGCTCTCCGCCGACGAGCAGCGCGTGTGGGAGGACTTCTGCTCGGCCTTCGAACGGCACGACATCGACGGGGTGGTCGCGCTGCTGGCCGACGAGGCCGTGTGGGAGATGCCGCCGTTCCCGGGCTGGTACGTCGGGGCCGAACAGATCGGCGACCTCACCCGGATGCAGTGCCCGGCACAGTGCGCCGGCGACATCGTGATGATCCCGACCACCTGCAACGGACTGCCGGCCGCCGGGATGTACATGCGGTCGGCCGGGGCGGACGGCGCCGATGTCTGGCTGCCGTTCCAACTCGATGTGTTGTCGATCGTCGCCGGCAAGGTCGCGCACGTGGGCGCGTTCTTCGATCGGGGATTGTTCGCCTTGGCGGGCTTGCCGGAAGTGGCGACCGGCGCGAATCGGGCGGCAACACCGCTACCCTGACGAGGTGGCCGAAGAGTTTCTGATCGCGCGCAACCCGGAGGAGGGGACCAGCCTCCCGTACTTGTTGCGCCTGCCGGTCGGCGGTGAGGTCGTGGTGCTGAAGGTGCGCGAGACGTGGCCGCGCACGGCCAAGGTCTACTGCCACCGGGTCGTCGAGTGGCCCGAGGATGCCGAGATCGTCGAGGCCTTGCCGATTCGGTCGGTGAGTAAGCGGGGCGCCGCCATCGACTTGGTGCTGGAGCGCGGCAAGGAGAACCGCTCGCAGTTCGTCCTCACCCGGGCGCGCGGGCGGGAAATGGTGTTCTGGCAGTCGCGCAAGGTCGCCAAGCAAGCGCGCCCGAACGTCGCCGTACCGAAGGCGCGGGCTCACGGTCTGGTCCCCGACATCGTCGTCGACACCCGCGAACGGTATGCGTACAAGTTCTCCGAGCAGCAGGCGACGACGGTGAAACGAGCGCTGCCCGTCGGGGATTATGCCGTTTTCGCCGACGACGAGCTGGTGGCGGCGGCCGAGCGCAAGAGCGTCGAGGACCTGGCGTCGAGCCTGCTCTCGGGCAAGCTGACCTACCTGATGGCCGACCTCGCGAACCAACCGCGGGGTGCGGTCATCGTGGACTCCGGTTATTCGGCGCTGTTCAAGCTCGAGCACGTCAACGCGAGCAGCGTCGCGGATTCGGTCGCCGAGGCGCAGGCCCGCTTCCCGTCGGTGCCGATCGTGTTCTGCGAAAACCGGAAGATGGCCCAGGAATGGCTCTACCGATGGTTCGGGGCCTGTCTGCATGAAAGTGCTCTGGCGTCGACGACCTCCGGGATCACCGCCCAACCGGATGAGGCTGTCGAGGACTAGTGCCGATGGTCAGGATCCCGAGCCCTGTCGCAGCGCGGCGAGTTCGGCGAAGACGGCCAGGAGATCGGGGTTGTCCACCGACGCCGGGTTGGCGACCGATCCCGCGTCGGCGCCCTGCAGGATCCGTTTGACCGGCACCTCGAGCTTCTTTCCGGTCTTGGTGTGCGGGATTCCGGGGACCGCGATCACCTCGTCGGGGACGTGGCGGGCAGAGGCGCGTTCGCGGATGCTCGACTTGATGCGCGCGACCAGCTCGTCGTCGAGTTCCACGCCGTGTTCCACGACGACGAACAGCGGCATCCAATAGGAGCCGTCTGGCTGCTCGGCACCGATCACCAAAGACTCGGCGATCCCGTCGACGGCGTCGACCGCCGCGTAGACGTCGGCGCTGCCCATCCGGATGCCGTGGCGGTTGAGCGTGGAATCGGACCGGCCGTGGATGACCACGCTGCCGCGCTCGGTGAGCGTGATCCAGTCGCCCTGGCGCCATGCCGAGCCGTACATCTCGAAGTAGGCGTCGTGGTAGCGCTGCCCGTCGGGGTCGTTCCACAGTTTCACCGGCATGCTCGGCAGCGGCTCGGTCATGACCAGCTCGCCGACCTGACCGGTGGGGACCGAGGTGCCGTCGGGGTCCCACGCCTCGATCGCCGCCCCCAGGCAGCGCACCGACAACTCGCCGGGCCACACCGGCACCGTCGGGGAGCCGGCGATGAAGGCCGAGCAGACGTCGGTGCCGCCCGACAGCGACCACAGCGGCACGTCGGGCAGCTGCTGCGCCTGCCAGCGGTGGACGTCGGGGGACAGGGGTGAGCCGGTCGAGCCCATCGACCGCAGTCGGGCCAGGGTGCGGCTGCCGCTGACCGGGACGACGCCGGCGGTCTGACTCGCCAGCAGGTAGCCGGGACTGGTGCCGAAGAAGGTCGCCTGGTGCCGGTCGACGAGGTCCCACATCGCGGCCGGGTCGGGAAACGACGGCGACCCGTCGTAGCAGATCACCGAGGCCCCGACGGCGAGGGCGGCGATCTGGGCGTTCCACATCATCCAGCTCGGCGAGGTGTACCAGAACAGCCGGTCCCGCGCACCGAGGTCCCAGTGCAGCCCGAGTTGTTTCAGCATTTCGACGAGGATCCCGCCGTGCCCGTGCACCAGCCCCTTGGGCACCCCGGTGGTGCCCGAGGAGAACAGCACCCACAGCGGGTGGTCGAACGGGACGCGCACCGGATCGAGGGCGGCCGGGGCCGCCACCGCGTCGGCCCACGCCATCCCGAGTCCGTCGCCGTCGAACCCCGCGCGCGACAGCACGACGGTGGTCGTGACCGTGGGCAAGCCGTCACGCAGCCGGGCGATGTCCTCGCGGCGGTCGTGCTTGCGCCCGTTGAAGTAGTAGCCGGTGGAGGTGAGCAGCACCTTCGGTGACAGCTGGGCGAAGCGGTCGATCGCCGCGCCGGCCACGTAGTCCTGGCCGACACACGACCAGATCGCGCCGAGCGAGGCGGTGGCGGCGAAGGCGGCGATCGTCTCCGGGACGTGCGGCAGGTACCCGACGACGACGTCGCCGCGGCCCACCCCGGCGGCCTTCAGGGTGGCGGCGAGCGCGCCGGCCTCGTCGCGCAGTCGTTGACGCGTCCAGGTCCGCGCTTCGCCGGTCTCGTCGGTGGCTATCACCGCGATGTCGTCGGGCTCGCCCCGGCTCACCAGGTATTCGCCGAAGTTGACGGTGGCACCGGTGAACCACTGGGCGCCGGGCATCGACGCGTCGGCGAGCACCTCGTCGTACCCGCTCACGCCGTCGAGCCCGAAGTAGTCCCAGAGTGCGCCGTAGAACCCGGGCAGGTCGGTCACCGACCATTCCCACAGGGCCTGGTAGTCGTCGGCACCGTGGCCGACCAGCTGGGCGAAATCGGTGATCCGGGCCGCGGCGATCCGCTCGGCGTCGGGAACCCACAACGGCTGGACAGGCGTGCTCGACATGCGACGATTATGCCCCGCCACACCCTTCAGTTACTAGTGATTAACTGAAATTCTTCAGGGCGTCGATCCGCGCGTGGGCCTGGACCATGATCGATTGGATCAGCTCGTCGCACGAGGGCAGGTCGTCGATCATCCCGACGACCTGTCCCGAGGCCAGGACGCCGGCATCGGTACGGCCCTCGACCAGACCGGCCTTGAGCAGCATCGGGGTGTTGCCGGCCATGATCACCTGCTGCCAGGTCCGCTCGCCCGACTTGCGCATGGTGCGCCCGTCGCGCAGCATCGTCGTCCAGCGCATCCCGGTCATCTGCTTGAACTCGTTGGCGTTGCGCGCCGCGGCGGCCAGCGCCCGGATTCCCGAGCCGCTCTCCAACGCCTCGACGAGCTGTGTGCGCAGCACCCGGTGCGGCATGCCGTCGACCTTCGTCGACACCACCGTGTCGCCCAGGCCGCGCTGCAGGTACTCCTGTTTCACCGAGTCGGGCACCGCGGAATCCGAGGTCAGTAGGAACCGGGTGCCCATCGCGACGCCCTCGGCGCCGTAGGCCAGGGCAGCCACCAGGCCGCGGCCGTCGAAGAAGCCGCCCGCCGCGACGACGGGGATCGACGGCGGCCCGCCCGGCGGTGATGATTCGGCCCGCTCGCCGGCGCTTCCGGCGCCGGAGAGCGCGTCGATCACCGAGGGCAGCAGCAGCGTCGTCGCGACCGGGCCGGTGTGGCCGCCACCCTCGCCGCCCTGGACGATCACCGCGTCGGCACCCCACGAGGCGACCTTCACCGCATGCTTGGCCGCGCCGATCGACGGGATCACGACGATGCCGTGGTCCTTGAGCTTGGCGATCAGCTCGGGCTTGGGTGCCAGCGCGAACGAGGCGACCTTGACGCCCTCGCGGATCAGCAGGTCGATCCGCTCCGGGGCATCGGTGGCGTCGGCGCGCAAATTCACGCCGAACGGCTTGTCGGTGAGTGTTTTGGTCCTGGCGATGGCCGTCTCGAGCTCGGCAAAGGTCATCGTCGCCGAGGCGAGGATGCCCAGTCCGCCGGCGTTGGCGGTCGACGACGTCAGCGCCGGCCCAGACACCCAGCCCATCCCGGTCTGCACGATCGGGTACTTCACCCCGACCAGGTCGGTGAACCGGGTGGACAGCGCGGGGGCGGTCACGACTTCACCTCGCGGTTGCGAACCCCCTTGGGGTCCAGCACCTCTCGGATGATCCGCAGCTGTTCGTCGGTCGGGGTCGCGGTGGTCGGGGCGTCGGCTAGACCGGCGACCTCGAAGGAGGTGTTCTCGGCGACCTCGTCGGCGCCGACCCCCGGGTGCAGCGACAGGGCGCGCATGGTGTGGTCGGGTCCGCCGAAGTCGAAGACGCCGAGGTTGGTGACGATGCGGTGGATGTTCAGGTGGTCATACGCCGGATTCTGCGGGTCGATCTTGTCGAACCCGATGCCGGACACGATGTCGACCTGGTCGACGAACACCCGCGACGAATGGCGGGCCACCCAATAGCTCGTCGGGTGGTTGATCGTGTTGCCCGGCGCGCCGCGCACCCCGAACATCTGACGGGTCGGGTGCTGCAGCGGCCCGAACGCGGACAGGTTCTGGTTGCCGAACCGGTCGATCTGGTTGGCGCCCATCACGACGTGGCGACGGCCCGACGCGACGACGTCGAAGACCTTGCGGAACGGCATCCACCCCTCGATCGGCCCGGTCTTCCCGATCGCCGGGGTGTCGGCGAGGATGAGTGCCTCGCCGTCGGTGATGAGCAGGTCGGGTTCGGTGGTCAGGCGCGCCAACCGGGCGCCGATCAGCGGCGTCGGCGCCATCGGGGAGGCCATGATCTCGCCGGCCCCGGTGAAGATGTCCGCGCAGGACGTCACGCAGTACTCGGCGCGGGTGATGTCGGTTTGATTCGACCCGCTCACGGTGTTCCCGGCGTCGGTTTGATTCGACCCGCTCACGGTGTTCCCGGCGTCGTTGGTGCTCATTGGTTGTCCTCCTGCTCGGCCTGCCACTTGGCGACCTCGTCCTGGTAGGTCTGTTCGTCGACGTCGAGGAAGCGGGCCTTGAAGGCCGCCCACGTCGCCTCGTCGCCGGCGGATTCGACGTAGAACCGCTGGAAGGCCTCGTCGCGCCCGTACGAGCCGCTGAAGGTGAAGTGCGCGCCGTTGGGGGTGTGGACGACCCGGTCGACGTTCATCCGGTTGACCACCAGCCGTTCGCGCTCCACGGAGCCGACGAGTTCCTCGGTGGTGACCAGCTCGTCGGTCTCGAGGTAGCGTCGGTCGGCGGCGGCGAGGTAGAGGTCGTCGAAGTACGGGTCGACCCCGGTGTACGCCGCGTTGCCGTGGACATCGGCCCGGTCGAGGTGCACGAAGGCGGCGTCGAGGCGCAGCGCGGGCATCGCGATCAGCGTTTGGGTGCGCCCGTCGGGGTCCGGACGCCGGGAACTGTGCGAGCGGGTCCAATCCTCGGGGTAGGGGGAGACGACGGTTTTGAGCTCGCCCTCCCAGAAGGCCGGGACGTCGGAGCCCAGGCCGGCGCGGATCGGCAGGAACGGCAGCCGGGCCGCGGCGGCCTCGAGGCCGCACTTGACCATGCCCTCGTCCATCTCGCGCGCGGTGATCGTGCCGGTGGTGCGCGCCTTGGCGAACCAGGGGTCGTAGAACGGGGCCGAGTCCAGCGACACGAACCCGTAGTAGGCCTTGGTGACCTTCCCGGCCTCGCACAGCAGGCCGAGGTCGGCGCCGCCGTAGGTGACCACGGTCAGGTCCGTCACCGACGAGCGCGCCAGCGCCCGCACCAGGGCCATCGGCTTGCGCCGCGATCCCCAGCCGCCGATGCCGATGGTCATCCCGTCGGACAGTTCGGCGATCACCTCGTCGAGTGTCGACGTCTTGTCGGTCGCCATTACTTCGTTCCCTTCTGGCCCTCGGCGACGAAGGCGTCGCGGTGTTCGTCGGCGACGCCGGCGAGGTTCAGTTCATAGGTGTAGCGCTGCTCGAGCAGGTAGCTGTTCTTCACGTCGACCGGGTCGATGCCGTTGATCGCGGCCTTGGCGCGACGGATGACGCGGGTGTCCTTGGTGGCGATCATGCGGGCGACGTCGAGCGCCGCGTCGAGCAGTTCCTCGCGCGGCACCACCCGGTACACCGAGCCGAACTGGTGCAACTGTTGGGCGGTCGCGTTCTGCGCGGTGTAGTACAGCGTCCGCATCATGTGCTGGGGCATGAGGCGGGCAAGATGGGTGGCGGCGCCGAGCGCGCCGCGGTCCACCTCGGGCAGGCCGAAGACCGCGTCGTCGGAGGCCACGATGACGTCGGCGTTGCCGACCAGGCCGATGCCCCCGCCGACGCAGAAGCCGTTCACCGCCACGATGACCGGGACGGCGCAGTCGTAGACGGCGGAGAAGGCGGCCGCGCAACCCTGGTTCGCCGCGATCAGCGCGTCGAAGCCGGTGGTGGCCTGCATCTCCTTGATGTCGACGCCCGCATTGAAGCCGCGCCCCTCGGCCCGCAGGATCACCGCGTGGGTCGATTCGTCGGCCCCCGCGGCAAGGATGGTGTCGGCCAGCTCGAACCAGGCGGCGCTCGGCAGTGCGTTGACCGGCGGGAAGTCGACGGTGACGGTGACGATGCCGGCGTCGCCGGTCCCCGGTTCACCGCGGGTGGTCGTGATGGGCACGAGAAGCTCCTCGTCGTTGCGGCGGGTGGTCGCAGAAAGTGAACCAAGCAAATGCTTGGTTGTTTGGTAGGGTAGCACCCATGCCTGAAAACCGTCAGTCCGAGCCCGCGTCGGCCGATATCGGCCTCGGGGGCCGCGTCGTCCTGGTGACCGGCGGCGCGCGGGGAGTCGGAGCCGGGATCGTCCGGGTCCTCGACTCCCTCGGCGCGGTGCCCGTCATCTGCGGGCGCACCGAGCCCACCGACGGCGACGGCTTCGACTTCCACTCCTGCGACGTGCGGGACTCCGATGCCGTCGCCTCGATGATGGCGGCCATCGTTGAACGGCACGGGCGGCTCGACGGCGCGGTCAACAACGCCGGCGGCTCGCCGTTCGCCCTTGCCGCCGACGCGTCGGACAACTTCGCCCGCAAGATCGTCGAACTGAACCTGATGGCGCCGCTGATCGTCGCGCGGGCCGCACACGCGGTGATGGCCGGCCAACCCGGCGGCGGCGCGATCGTCAACGTGTCCAGCGTGAGCGGACACCGACCCTCGCCGGGCACGTCGGCCTATGGCGCGGCCAAAGCCGGGCTGGACAACCTCACGGCCAGCCTCGCCGTCGAATGGGCGCCGGCGGTCCGGCTCAACTCGGTGGTCTGCGGCCCGGTCGAGACCGAACTCTCGCACCTGCACTACGGCGATGCCGACGGGGTGGCCGCGGTCGGCAAGACCATCCCGATGGGGCGGCTGGCGGCCCCGGTCGACGTCGGCAACGCCGTCGCCTTCCTGCTCTCTCCCCTGGCCGCCTACATCACCGGCTCGACCCTGACCGTGCACGGCGGCGGCGAGAAGCCGGCCTTCCTCGACGCCGGCAACGCCGAGAACCGCGTCTAGTCATCACCGATCGTCCTATCTCTGAACCGCTTATCCCCGAAACTGAGGAGCACCATGTCTGAACAGTTGAGCACCGACCGCGTCGTCATCGTCACCGGAGCCGGACAGGGGATCGGCCGCGCCCACGCGTTGGCCTTCGCCGCCGACGGCGCCAGCGTCGTCGTGAACGACTACGCCCGCGACGCCGCGCAGGCCGTCGCCGACGAGATCGTCGCCGCCGGCGGCAAGGCCGTCGCCAACGGTGCCGATGTCGCCGACTGGGCGGCCGGGGCCGACCTGGTGAAGACGGCCGTCGACGAATTCGGCGGACTCGACACGGTGGTCAACAACGCCGGCTTCGTGCGCGACCGCATGTTGGTGTCGCTCTCCGAGGACGAGTGGGACTCGGTGGTCCGCGTGCACCTCAAGGGACACTTCGTCATCTTGCGCCACGCGGCGGAGTACTGGCGGGCCCAGTCGAAGGCCGGCGCGCAGCGGGCCGCGCGGGTCATCAACACCTCGTCGGGGGCGGGCATCTTCGGTTCGGTCGGGCAGGGCAACTATGCCGCGGCGAAGGCCGGGATCGCCGAGCTGACCATCCAGGCGGCCGCGGAACTCGGCGGGTATGGGATCGCGGTCAACGCGATCGCCCCGGCCGCGCGCACCGCGATGACCCTCGGCGCCGGCGACGCGATGGCCGCGCAGATGGCCGCGCCGACCGACGGTTCCTTCGACGCGATGGATCCGGCCAACATCTCCCCGCTCGTGGTCTGGCTGGGCTCGGCCGCGTGCGACGTCAGCGGCCGGGTCTTCGAGGTCGAAGGCGGGACGATCACCGTGCTCGACGGTTGGCAGCGCGCCGCGTCGAAGGACAAGGGGTCGCGGTGGGAGCCCGCCGAAGTCGGGCCCGCGGTCGCCGCACTGATCGCCGACTCGCCCGAGCCGGTGAAGGCCTACGGGGCCCGCTGAGCCAAACCCTCCTCCCGCACAAATACGCACTTCCCGACGCAATCACGTCGGGAAGTGCGTATTTGTGCGGGAGGAACGAGGTCAGGCGCCGGGGGCGCGTACGACCATCGGAACGCCGGGGAAGTACGCGGCCATCTCCGAGCGGGACTTGCGCAGCGCGGCCATGCCGAAGCCCTGCTTGCGCCGGTCGGGGTGGATCCAGATCCGGACGTCGACCTCGCCGTCGTGCAACTCGCCCATGACCAGGCCGATCTTGGCGTCGTGTTCGGTGGCGACCAACCAGACCGCCTCTTCGTCATCGACGCGGTGGGCCGCGGCGGCGATCTCGGAGTCGATATCGCCCGCCGGTGCGCCCGATCCGTCTCCGGCGCTGCCCTGCTCGTCGGTGCGGATCTTGAACAGGTCGGCATCGTCGTCGGCGGAGAACGGGCGCAGGTCCACGGTGTCCCCGCTCGAGGCGGGGCGCTCGGCGAGGGTGAACGTCAACGCCGAGTTGAGGTTGTCGAGTTCGGCCTGGTTGCGCCGGCGCTGATCTTTGGTGAGCTGTTGCAGCGACATGCCGAGAACCGCCTCGGCGCCCAACTGGGACTTGCCGAGCAAGGTGGCGACTGCTTCCACGGCTGCCGCGCGGTTGTCCGCGTCGACGATGGCGTCGAGCACTTCGTGGCGCCGTTCCAGGGCGGTGAGCAGGGCGTCGGTGATGTCACGGCGGGCGGTGGTTTGGTCCAGATCAGTCATGTCGCCGATGGTAACGCCGCAAACTTGTTACTGGTGGGTCTACTGAGGAGTAGTTTTCCAGGCCAAAGAATGTAACACGTTCTTCATCGTTAGTTCGCTCCAAAAATCCTTTGTGAAGTGCTTGTTAACGGGCCCGGCTTCCCAAGAACTAGAACACGTCCTAATCTTGGGGCATGACGGATATCGATCTTCTCCGCGGCGACACCCATCTCGGCGACTTCCTCGTCGCCGCCCTGCACCGCCATGCCGGCCGGCCGGTCCTCCAACTCGGCGACGTCGAGCTCACCGGCGCCGAGATGGCCGGGGCGATCAGTACCTATGTCCAGGCCTTCGAAGCGCTCGGAGCGGCCCCCGGCACGGCCGTGGGTCTGCTCGCGCTCAACCGACCCGAGGTCCTGCTCGTCATCGGCGCCGGACAGACGCAAGGTTACCGCCGCACCGCCCTGCACCCGCTCGGATCGGCCGACGACCACGCCTTCGTGCTCACCGACGCCGGGGTCTCGACGCTCATCATCGACCCGGTGCCCAAGTTCGTCGACCGCGCCGTGGAGCTTCTGGACAAGGTGCCCGGACTGACCCGGGTGCTGACGCTGGGGCCGGTTCCGCCCGAGCTCGCCGAGGTGGGCACCGACCTCATCGCCACCGCGGCCGGCTTCTCGCCGCAGCCGCTGCGCGCCGCGCGGCTCGCCCCCGACCACATCGTGTCGATCACTTACACGGGCGGGACCACCGGCAAGCCGAAGGGCGTCATCGGTACCGCGCGCGCCATGTCGACCATGACCCAGATCCAGCTCGCCGAATGGGAGTGGCCCGATCGGCCGCGCTTCCTGATGTGTACCCCGCTCTCCCACGCCGGAGCCGCCTTCTTCACCCCGACGCTGGTCAAGGGCGGCACGATGATCGTGCTGCCCACCTTCGATCCGGCGCTGGTGCTCAAGACGATCGAGGAGCAGCGGATCACCGCGACGATGCTGGTGCCGTCGATGCTCTACGCGCTGATGGACCACCCCGACTCCCACACCCGCGACCTCTCCTCGTTGCAGACCGTCTACTACGGCGCCTCACCGATCAACCCGGTGCGCCTGGCCGAGGCCATCGAGCGCTTCGGGCCGATCTTCGCGCAGTACTACGGCCAGTCCGAGGCGCCGATGGTGATCAGCTACCTGCGCCGCGACGAGCACGACGCGGCCCGCCTGGGCAGCTGCGGCCGGCCGTCGGCCTTCCTGCGCACCGCGCTGCTCGACGCCGAGGGCAACGAGGTGCCTCGCGGTGAGCCGGGCGAGATCTGCGTCTCCGGTCCGCTGCTGTCCGGCGGATACTTGGGGCTGCCCGAGCAGACCGAGCAGACCTTCACCCCCGACGGCTGGCTGCGCACCGGCGACGTCGCGCGCGAGGACGACGACGGCTTCTGGTTCATCGTCGACCGCACCAAGGACATGATCGTCTCCGGCGGCTTCAACGTCTTCCCGCGCGAGGTGGAAGATGTTGTCGCCGAGCACAAGTCGGTTGCCCAGGTCGGTGTCGTCGGAACCCCCGACGACAAGTGGGGCGAAGCCGTCACCGCCGTCGTCGTCCTGCGGGCCGGCGAGGGGGAGACCGACGAGGCGCGCGAGCTGATCGCCGCTGAGATCAAGCAGTCGGTGAAGGACCGCAAGGGGGCGGTGCAGTCGCCCAAGCAGGTCCTGTTCGTCGACAGTCTGCCGCTGACCGCACTCGGCAAGCCGGACAAGAAGGCGCTGCGGGCCCGGTTCTGGGAGGGCAGCGCGCGCAGCGTCGGCTAACCCGGGGTCGACTAACCCGGGTGGTGGGTGCCCAGCGGGTGCCCGGCCTCGGCGAGTTGTCGGCCGATCGCCGTCGGCGTCTCGCCCGTCACCGTCCGGCACATCGAGAAGGCGATCCGCGCCGCCTGGAGTTTCGCCAGATCGGCGTTGGGGCCGGAATGCCGGTCGTCGACGGTCTGCTGCCAGATCTGCAGCCAACGCTGGAAGTGTGCGGCGCCCATCTGCGCGCGTTCCTGCAGTTCCCGGTGGGGGACGAGGACGTTGCGGCGATAGGTGCCCTCGCGCAGGACGGTCTTGCACCAGAAGTCGGTGATGGCGGGGATGTGCTCGGCCAGGTCCATGTGCGCGATGTCGACGAAGACCGGGCCGAGTAGTTCGTCGGCAAAGGCGCGTCGGTAGAAGTCGTCGAGGAGTGCCGCGACGGCGCTGCGGTCGGCGAGGTCGGTCATGGGCCCTCGATTCAGTGGATGCCGGCGGGACTACCCGCGGGACTACAGGGTGCGGATCACCCGGGCCGGGTTTCCCGCGGCGAGCACGCGGTCGGGTAGGTCGCGGGTGACGACGCTGCCGGCGCCGACGACGGTGTTGCTGCCGATCGTGACACCCGGGCACACGATCACCCCGCCGCCGAACCACGCATTGTCGCCGATGCGGATCGGCGCGGCGGATTCCCACCGCTGGCGACGGGCCTCGTGGTCCTCGATCGGGTGCTGCGCGGTGAGCAACTGGACGCGCGGCATGATCCACGATCCCTCGCCGATCCGGCCGAGCAGATCGCCGAGCAGCGCGGTACGACGCGCGGTCTCGTCGGGGCCGGTTCGGTTGAACTCATCGCACAGCCGTTGGGCGCGGATGCGGTCGGCGACCAGTTCGGGGTCGCTGTCCCGGTACAACTGCCCGGTCAGCATCCGTTCCCGTTGTTCGCCCATGATGGCCAGGGTAGTCCCGGGGCCGGGCCGGCCGCCGGGACCACCAGCGCCGATCAGGCCTTGGCCACCGGGCAGCCGTAGTCGACGCCGAGCCCCTTCACGCCGTTGAGCCACCCCGACCGCACGCGCTTGATCTCGCTGACCCGGCTGATGTCGGGCATGACGTCGGCGATGGCGTTGAAGATGAGGTTCAGCTCCATGCGTGCCAGGTTGGCGCCGATGCAGAAATGGGCGCCGTTGCCGCCGAAGGCCAAGTGCGGGTTGGGGTCTCGGGTGATGGTGAACGAGAACGGGTCGTCGAAGACCTCTTCGTCGTAGTTGGCCGAGCTGTAGAACAGGCCGACCCGCTGGCCCTGGGCGATGTCGACGCCGCCGAGCTGGGTGTCCGCCGTGGCGGTGCGCTGGAAGGCGTGGACCGGGGTGGCCCACCGCAGCACCTCGTCGACGGTGGTCGTGGGCCGCTCCGCCTTGAACAGCTCCCACTGGTCGGGATTGTCGAAGAAGGCGTTCATCCCGTGGCTGGTGGCGTTGCGCGTCGTCTCGTTGCCCGCGGTGATGAGGAGGATGACGAAGAAGCCGAATTCGATCTCGGTCATCGCCTCGCCGTCCTCGCCGGCCTGGACCAGGGTGGTGACGATGTCGTCGGTCGGGTTCTTCCGGCGCTCCTCGGCCATCTGGTAGGCGTAGGCCATCAGTTCGGCGTTGGCGCTGATCGGGTCGAATGGCTGGTCTGGATCGTCGCTGTTGATGATCGAGTCGACGAGCTGGTGGATGCGGCCGCGGTCGGGCTCGGGAACACCGAGCAGGTCCATGATGGCGCGCAGCGGCAGGTGGATTGCGACGTCGTCGACGAAGTTGCCCGACCCCTTCGTGACGGCCTCCTCGACGACCGATCGCGCGGTCGCGGCGAGCTGGTCCTCGAGGTTGTGCACGGCCTTGGGGGTGAACATGCGCGAGACGATCTTGCGCAGCCGGGTGTGCTCGGGCGGATCGTGGTTGATCAGCAGCGCCTTGGTGAACTCGAGCTGGTCGGGCTCCATGTACTCGGGCAGGCGGATGATCGCGCCCTTGGCGTTGGTCGACCAGAGCCCGCTGTCCTTGGAGATGTCGCGGATGTCGCGGTGCTTCGAGATCACCCAGAATCCCTCGTCGCCGAAGATCGGCGCCAGGGCCGGCTGGTCGTTCCACCACACGGGTGCGGTCTTGCGGAGCTGCGCGAACTCGGCGACGGGCATCCCGTGTTTCTCGAGCAGGTCCGGGTCGGCGAAGTCGAAGCCCCGGCCAATCGGACAGGTCTCTGCGGCTGCGGTCATGGGTGTCCTTCCACGCATGGTCAAAATGTGGCTGCGATCACTACACCATACACCAATTGCATAGATGTATGGTCGTCGGCTTTGTTGTCGGGACCGACGTCCCGGCATCGGGTCGGTAGGCTGTGCAGCCATGCGCACACACGGTTGGGGCGGGAACCCCCCGCTCGACGACGACGAAGCCGTCGCGCGCATCCTGGCCGCGGCGCGCGGGGTGATCGACGAGAAGGGGGCGGCGACCAATCTCGCCGACGTCGCCCGTCAGCTCGGGGTGACCCGCCAAACCGTCTACCGCTATTTCCCGAGTACCGGCGACCTGCTGGCCGCAACGGCGATGGGCGCGGTCGGCGGGCTGCTCGACCGGATGGCCGTCGTGCTGACGCCCTACACCCGGCCCGACGACGCGGTGGTGCACGGACTGGTGGCGGTCATGTCCGCGCTGGCCGACGACGCCTATGTCGGCCTGGTCCTGCGCGGCGACCAGTTGAGCCTGCCGCTCGTCGGCGGATTCACCTCGGACGTCGGCCGCGGGTTCGCGCGGTCGATGATGGCGCGGATGGCGGTGGATTGGGATGCCTGGGGGTTGGCCGAGGCGCAGCTCGCCGACATCGCCGACATCACGCTGCGCACACTGCAGTCACTCGTCCTCGACGACGGGGGTCGCGACGCCGCCGATCTCGCGGCCTTCCTCGACCGGTGGGTCGGGGCGGCGATCCGCGGAATGGCCGTCGAGCCCCCGGATTCGCGTTAGTCGCGCGGCTCGCAGATGACTACGGGGATCTCGCGCTCGGTCCAGGCGTCGTAGGTGTCGAAATCGGCGTAAAGGTCCACCAGCCGCGGCCACAGCCGGGCGCGCTCGTCCGGTGCGGCGGTGCGGGCCCGCAGCTCGTGGGTATGCCTGCCTATCTGAATGGTGACGTCGGGATCGGCCTGCAGGTTCAGATACCACGCCGGATGCTTGGGCAGCCCGCCCTGTGAGGCGACGACGATGAACCGCTCCTCGTCGCGCAGGTAGATCAGCGGCGCGGTGCGCGGTTGTCCCGTCTTCCGCCCGGTCGTCGTCAACAGGCCGACCGGGGCGGGGCGGCGCAGTGCCGCGCCCACCCGCCACGTGCCGCCGAGTCGGCCCCCGGTGGCCCGGTACAGCCGGGTGTTCAGCCGGGAGCCGAGTTTGATGATCGCGGCGACCACCGGCGAGTCGAGCTGGGCCGGGCGCTTGTCGGCGTCCACCGCGACCGCCTCAGATCCGCTCGATGATGGTGCCGGTCGACAGCGCCCCGCCGGCGCACATGGTGACCAGCGCGGTCTCCCCGTCGCGACGTTCCAGCTCGTGCAGGGCGGTGGTGATCAGTCGCGACCCGGTCGACCCGACGGGGTGGCCCAGGGCGATGGCGCCGCCGTTGACATTCACCTTGTCCATGTCCGGCTTGTGGACGCTGGCCCAGCTCAAGACCACCGAGGCGAAGGCCTCGTTGATCTCGACCAGGTCGAGGTCGTTGATGCTCATCCCGGCCTTGGCCAGGACGCGCTCGGTGGCCTGGACCGGACCGTCGAGGTGGTAGTACGGCTCGGCGCCGACCAGTGCCTGGGCGCGCAGCCGGGCGCGCGGCTTGAGGCCGAGCGCCTTGGCCTTGGCCTCGTCCATCAACAGGACCGCCGCGGCGCCGTCGGAGATCTGCGACGACGTGCCGGCCGTGTGGCGGCCGCCCTCGATGACCGGCTTGAGGCCGGCCAGCGATTCGGCGGTGGTCTCGCGCAGACCCTGGTCGCGGTTCACGGTGAGCTTCTCGCCGGTGAACTCGCCCTCCCTGGTGCGTTCGGGGGCGATCACGGTGAGGATCTCGCGGTCGAAGCGCCCCTCTTCCCAGGCCTGCTTGGCGAGCTGTTGGCTGCGGAGACCGAAGGCGTCGAGGTCGGCGCGGGTGATCCCGCGCCGGTCGGCGATGCGTTCGGCGGCGTCGAACTGGTTGGGCATGTCGATGTCCCACGACTCGGGTCGGCGCGGACCGGCGTTCTCGCCGACGTTGGCGCCGAGTGGAACATGGCTCATCGCCTCGATCCCGCACGCCACGCCGACGTCGATGGTGTCGGTGGCGATCAGCCCGGCGATCAGGTGATTGGCCTGCTGCGCCGAGCCGCACTGGCAGTCGACGGTGGTCGCGCCGGTCTGCCACGGCAGTCCGGCGTGCAGCCACGCGGTGCGGGTGACGTTGTTGCCCTGTTCGCCGACCTGCATGACGCAGCCGCCGATCACCTGCTCGACGAGCTCGGGGTCGATTCCCGCGCGCTCGATCACGCCGCGCTGCGCCGCGCCGAGGATCTCGGCGGCGTGCAAACCCGACAACCAGCCGTTGCGCTTGCCGATCGGCGTCCGCGCCGCTTCGACGATTACCGGCACACCCATGTTGCTCTCACTTCCGTTCGGTGATCTCCACCCTCAAAACTAGAACAAGTTCTTGTTAGCTGTCTATGCGGTGTGGCAGAGTGTGAGCTATCCGAATTGAAACACGTTCCTGTCGGTCACAGCCCGGCCGGGAACAGGGCTGGATTGAGGTACTGACGTGACCCAGGCGAATGAGGCCACCGTCTCCCAGGGTGGTGACACTGCGGCGCAGTGTCCGTTCATGAATCAGAAGGGGTGGGACTTCACCAACCCCGACCTTCTCGTCGAGGGAATTCCGCTGGAGGAGTTCGCCTGCCTGCGCAAGACCGCGCCGGTGTGGTTCAACGCCCAGGAGCCCGGGAAGGGCGGCGGCTTCCACGACGCCGGCTACTGGGTGGTGTCCAAGCACGCCGACATCCGCGACATCTCGAAGAACTCCGAAGACTGGTCGACCAACCGCAACGGCGTCATCATGCGGTTCGAGGACGACATGCCGGCGGAAGCCCTGGAAGTCACCAAGGCGTTGCTGATCAACCACGACCCGCCCGAGCACACCCGCCTGCGCAAGGTCGTGTCGAAGGCCTTCACCCCGCGCGCGGTGCACGGGTTGGAGGAGAAGCTCGACGCGGCGGCGCGCAAGATCGTGCAGGAGGCGGCCGACTCCGGCAATGGCGACTTCGTCCACCAGGTCGCGGTCGACCTGCCGCTGATGGCGATCGCCGACCTCCTCGGTGTCCCGCAGGAAGACCGGATGAAGCTGTTCGACTGGTCGAACTCGATGATGAACGCCGACGACCCGGAGTTCACCACCCCGCCCGACGTCGCGTCAGCGGAGATCCTCGGCTACGGCTACAACATGGCCGACGCCCGCCGGAAGTGTCCGGCCGAGGACATCGTCTCCACGCTGGTCAACGCCGATATCGACGGGCACTCGCTCGACGAGATTGAGTTCGGCTACTTCTTCATCCTGCTGACCGTCGCGGGTAACGAGACCACCCGTAACGCGATCAGCCACGGGATGAACGCCTTCCTGGACAACCCCGAGCAGTGGGAGATCTTCAAGCGGGACCGCCCGGCCACCGCCGTCGACGAGATCGTCCGTTGGGCCACGCCGGTCAACAGCTTCCAGCGGACCGCGGTGCGCGACACCGAGATCCGCGGGGTGAAGATCGCCGAGGGCGACCGGGTCGGCATGTTCTACGGCTCGGCCAACTACGACGAGGACGTCTTCGACGATCCGTTCACCTTCAACGTGCTGCGCGACCCGAACCCCCACGTCGGCTTCGGCGGTAACGGTGCCCACTTCTGCGTCGGCGCCAACCTGGCGCGCATGGAGATCAACCTGATGTTCAACGCGCTGGCCGACATCGTTCCCGACATCACCAAGCTCGACGCGCCGCGCCGCCTGCGCCACGGGTGGATCAACGGCATCAAGGAGCTCCAGGTCGACTACGGCACGGCGGCCAAGTGAGCGCGCCGGCGTCGGACTCCACTCCCGCCTACCTCAACATCGACCGGGAGAACGCCCCCGGCGTCGTGGTCGGGCGCAAGTCCCGCGAGGCGGTCACGGCACGCGACAAGCAGGCGTGGCTGGACAACTTCGCCGACGACGGGATCGTCGAGGATCCGGTCGGCCCGTCGATGTTCGACGAGCAGGGCGTGGGGCACCGCGGGAAGCAGGCCCTCTCGGAGTTCTGGGACAAGACGATCGGCACCACCGAGAAGATCGACTTCGTCTTCGACGAGGAGGTCATCTGCGGCAACGAGGTGGCCTACATCGGCAAGATCGTCACCCACATCGCCGGACACGTCTCCGAGGCGCACGGGGTCTTC
Source organism: Gordonia crocea (assembly GCF_009932435.1). Taxonomy (NCBI): domain Bacteria; kingdom Bacillati; phylum Actinomycetota; class Actinomycetes; order Mycobacteriales; family Gordoniaceae; genus Gordonia; species Gordonia crocea. The sequence goes on along the minus strand of NZ_BJOU01000017.1, from coordinate 81,447 downwards.
ACCTACCGTGCCGACGCCGACGGGAAGCTGGCCGCCTTGCGGGCGTTCTGGGAGGTCGAGAAGACCATGCAGACGCTCCGGCCCGCCTGATCGTGCGACGATGAGGGCATGGCTGCAATCAAGTTCGTGATGGACGGTGCCCTGGCGCGTGCGGCCCGGCACCTTTGTCGGGTGTCGGTGCGCACCGTTGCCAAAAAGGCTGGTCTGGACCAGAAGGCGCTCCGCAAGTACGAGAAGGGCGGGGAGAACCTCTCGCCCAAGCAGATCCAGGCGCTGACCGACGCGTTGGTCCACTACGGGGCCCGGTTCGTCCCCGAGGACCGTCGTGGCGGCGTCGGCGTGCGCCGCAAGTTCAGTCGGACCGCCGTGCAGATGATCGACTCCTGGGAGGACGAGGGCGGTCCGGTCGGCGAGGACGACGTCTGATCGCGTCCTCAGGGGCGGGTTGCGGCGATCACCGCGTCGAGTAGGCCACGGGCGGTTCGCGGCGGCTCCGCGCCGACCCAGACCGCGGTCAGCGGCCGGACGAGGTGCAGACCGTCGACGGCGACGCGGACGAGCCGTCCGGCCACCAGGTCGTCGTGTACCGCCAGGGCGCTCAACACTCCGGGGGCCGAGCCCGCCGCGATGGTGGTGCGGATGCCGAGCGTCGTGGACAGGACCTGGGCGGGTTCGGCGGCGGTGAAGCCGGCCGCCGCGAGCGCGTCGTCGAAGGCCTGTCGGGTGCCGCTGCCCGCCTCGCGCAGGACCAGGGGAGTGTCGGCGAGTTCGGCGGGAGTCACCGTGCCGCGTCGGGCCCACGGGTGTGTCGGTGGAACGACCACGACGATCTCGTCGCGAGCGATCATCCGCGAGGCCAGGTCTGTGGGTACGGCGGGTGCTTCGACGAATCCGAGGTCCGCCTGACCCAGCCGGACCTCATCGGCGACGACGCTGCTGTTGGCCGCCACCAGCGTGACGGCGGGAGCGGCGTCGCCCTGAGCGGCCCGCCAGTGGGCGACCGCCTGCGGCAGCAGGTGCTCGGCGATGGTGAGGCTGGCGGCGACCCGCACCTCGCGATCGCGGCCGCTGCGCAGCGCGGCCACCGATTCGGCGAATCGCTCGGCGTCGCCGAGGAGTTGCCCGGCCCAGCCGATGACCAATTGCCCGGCCGGCGTCAGGGAGCATCCGCGAGGCGAGCGGATGAGAAGTCGGGCACCGATTGAGGTCTCGAGGCTGCGGATCCGCAACGACACCGCCTGCTGGGTGATACCGAGTTGTTCACCGGCTGCATTGAGGCTTCCGGCCTCGGCCACCGTGCGCAACGCGTAGAGCGCGCGCAGATCGGGCAGATCGCTCAGGGGCATCGGTCACCCTCCCACGGGTCACAAGTTCTCCTTGTATGTTGCCAAACAATCACCTCTACCGGGGACATGGCGGGTCACGCACGGTAGAAGCATGTTGCAAACCCGCCCCCGCACCCGATTCCCGGCACACCAGGTCGCCTCGGCCTCCCAGGCCGTCGCATTCATCACCCCCAACTGGTTCGCCTCGGTCATGGGCACCGGTGTCGTGGCGGTCGCCTCGGTCATGCTCCCGGTCCACTTTCCCGGCCAACGGGTGCTGGCGCTGGGCTTCTGGGCCCTGGCGACGGCAATCCTGCTGGTGGTCACCGCGGCGACCGGGGCCCATTGGGTCCGGCACCGCGCCGTCGCGCGCAGCCACCACCGTCATCCGGTGATGACGCACTTCTACGGCGCGCCGGCGATGGCCTTCCTCACCGTCGGAGCCGGCGCACAGCTGGTGGGGGTCGACATCATCGGACAGCGCGCGTCGCTGGCCGTCAATGCCGTTTTCTGGACGGTCGGGACCGTACTCGGCTTGAGCACGGCGGTGGCGGTACCGGTGCTGCTGTTCACCCGCATCGAGGTCGACGACGATGCCGCGTTCGGCGGCTGGTTGATGCCGGTGGTGCCGCCAATGGTGTCCGCGGCCACGGGTGCCCTGTTGGTGCCACACCTGCCGTCGGGGCAGTGGCAGATGACGCTGCTGTGGGGGTGTTACGCGATGTTCGGTTTGAGCCTGATCGCGTCGCTGGTCATCATCCCGCTCATCTGGGGTCGGCTTGCGCACCGGGGAGTCGGGGCGGCGGTGATGGTGCCGACCCTCTGGATCGTCCTCGGCCCGCTCGGGCAATCGATTACCGCAGCCAACCAGTTGGGCGGCGTGGCCGGTGCCGTCGACCCCGCCTATGCGCGCGCCCTGGCGGTCGGTGGCGTTCTCTACGGTGTGCCGGTGGCCGGCTTCGCCCTGCTGTGGGCCTCGATCGCCGCCACACTCACGGTGGGCGCCGCTCGCCGACGGCTTCCCTTCGGGTTGACCTGGTGGTCGTTCACCTTCCCGGTCGGGACCTGCGTGACCGGCCTGTCTGCGCTGGCCACCCATACCGGCGCCCTGGCTTTCACCGGCGCCGCGGTCGTCGCGTACCTGGGTCTGCTGGCGGCTTGGGGCATCGTGGCCGGCCGGACCGCACACGGAGTCGTGGTGACCGGGTCACTGCTGGTGCCGTCCGCGTCCCGGTAACGATGGCGAATCGCGGTGGTCGTTGACACACCGTCATCGGGGCCGTCCCGACGAGGCTGATCTTGAGGTGTCCGGGCGTTCGCGCAATCGTTGGTGCGGTAATCGCGTTACAGTTTCGCCGTCCGGCGCGAAGGGGTGATGGATGGACGGTGGCTTCGACGGTATCTATCGCGAGCACGTGGCGCCGGTGTGGCGCTACGTGCGTGTTCGCGTACCCGCCGACGCCGACGCCGAGGACGTGGTCAGCGAGGTGTTCGTGGCGGCAATGCGGTCGTGGGAGCGCTACGACCCGTCGTCGGGATCGGTGGGTGCCTGGTTGACGGGTATCGCCCGCCACCGGGTCGCGGACTGGTGGCGGCGCAACGGCAAGACGGTGCCGGTGGAGAGTGTCGCCGATGAACCCGATACCGCTGACGGCCCGGAGACTGCCGCGCTGCGGGTTCTCGCGGCCGACGACCTGCGACGCCACCTGGCGGTGTTGACCGACCGGGAGCGCGACGCGGTGGCGTTGCGGTTCGGTGCGCGGCTGTCGTCGCCGGAAATCGGTGCGGCCCTGGGAATCTCCGCGCCAGCGGCTCGGATGCTGGTGTATCGGGCGGTGGGGAAACTGCGAGAGGTGGTGACGTGATGGACGAGGACTTCGCCGTATCCGAACAGGCGGCCGCCGATGCATTGGACGTGGCCATCGACGATGCGCTGGCCGGTGACCGGACCGACCCGGCGCTGGCCTGGCTGAGTACCGCCTTCGCCGATGCGCCGTCGGCAGCGGTCACCGAGCGGATCGCCGATCGGGTGGCCGGCGATGCGGCCGGGGTTTCCGCTGCGCCATCGCGGCGCCGCCGGATGCGTACCGGCCCTGCTCGGGTGGACCCGGCCCGGGCTTGGCGGTGGCCGCGGGTGGCCGCCGCCGTCCTCGGTGTCCTGCTGATGCTCCAGGGGTTGAGCGCGCTGGTGGCCGGGGAGTACATCGCCGAGAACATCGGCGAGCCCTTCGTGCCGCACGCCGCGACCGAAGGCGCCTTCGCCTTGATCGCCGTCGGCTTCGTCGCGCTGATCGCCTCCCTCGACCGCCAATGGGTGGTGCTGGCCGTCGCGGCCGGGGTACCGCTCGGTATCACGCTCGGCGTCCACGGTGCCCGTGAGGTGAACGTGTGGGCCTGGGGTGCGGCCCTGCACCTGACCGAGGGGCTGGCCGCGGTGGTGCTGTTGGTGTCCTTCCTCGTCGTGTGGCGGCGCGGGCGCAAGCGCAACCGATCCTCGGCGTGACAGTTGGCGGTGTCGTCGCGAAGAAGGGGTATGGACACTTCACTGGATGACAGGGCCGCGCGGATGTCGGCGCGGGCGCCCGACTGGGCGCGCGTCGCACTCGGACTGGTCGCGGTGCCACAACTGGTCGTCGGGCTGTGGGCGGTACTCGCGCCGAGGCACTTCTTCGACCATTTCCCGGGGTTCGGGCCGCTGCTCGTGGCGGCCGAGCCCCCGTTCAACGCCCACCTCACCTCCGACACCGGTACCGGATTCGTGGCGACCGGGGTGTTCGCCGCGGTGGCCGCCGGGTGGGGGCTGCGTCCGCTCGTCTTCGTCGCCGGGCTGTCGTTGTCGGCGTTCGCCCTGCCGCACTTCTGCTACCACCTGCTCAATCCGGCCGAACTCCTCAGCGGAGCCGAGAACGTGGTGAACGTCGTGGTGCTGGGCGTCGCACTGGCCGTGCCGGTCGCCGTGGCGTGGGCCAACCGCCCCCGCGGTGCAGCGGTGAGGAACTAGCGGTGGACGTGTTCGTCACCGGCGGGACCGGGGCCATCGGCGGCCATGCGGTACCGGCACTGGTCGGGGCCGGGCACCGGGTCCGGGCCCTGGCGCGCAGCGAGGAATCGGCGGCCGCGCTGACCGCGGCGGGTGCCGTGCCGGTGCGGGTGTCGCTGTTCGACGCCGAAACGCTGACCCGGGCCGTCGACCGGGCGGATGCGGTGGTGAACCTGGCGTCGGCGCTGCCTCCGACGGCGCGGTTCGTCTTCGCCTCGGCGTGGGACGAGTGTTACCGGGTCCGGTCCGCGGGGTCGGCGGCCGTCGTCGACGCGGCCCTTGCCGCCGGGGTACCGCGGGTGGTCCAGGAGTCGGTCGCCATGATCTATGCCGATCGAGGTGCGGAGTGGATCGACGAATCGGCCGCCCTCGACCACTATCCGATTGCCCGTGGCAACCACGCCGCGGAGGCGAGTGCCCGTCGCTTCGCCGCGTCGGGCGGCGAGGCCGTCGTGCTCCGATTCGGGTTGTTCTACGGGGTCGGGGCCGCCCACAGCGAGGAGATCCTCGCGCTGGCCCGCCGCCATCTCGGCTTCCGGTCCGGGCGGGGCGACGCCTACCAGTCGTCGATCGGCGCGCGGACCTGGGTGAGCGGTCCGGGACGGCTGGCGGGGCTCTTGGGGGATCGGACGACGTCGTTGACCCGCTCGCTGCGGGTCAGCAACGCGGCCTTCCGCAGCGCGACCGGATGGGCGCCGGCCTATCCGAGTGTGCACGAGGGATACCGCCAGATGGCGGCCGCACTGTGAGCCGGTTCACCGTTACAGTTCGTCGGAATCCGTCGAAGTCCAAGTGTCCACGCCAAGCGAACCGGGAGAGATGATCATGCGAGCACTACACCGCCTGTGGGGGTACCTGCGAGCCTTCTCGCAGTCGAAGCGGAACCGGGCCGACCTCTACGCCTGGCTGATCCGCCGACCGCTGGTCCTGGCGGCGACCGGCGGTTACGAGGTGTCGCTGATGTTCTCCAACCGCATCGACCCGCGCTACAAAGAGCTGGCCCTGTTGAAGGCGGCGGGCATGGTCAGCTGCGAGTTCTGCCTCGACATCGGTTCGGCGCTGGCCCGCCACGGCGGCATCACCGAGCAACAGATCCGCGACCTGCCCGTGTATGCCGACAGCGACGCCTACACGGGGTTGGAGAAGCTGGTGCTCTCCTTTGCCGAGGCCATCACGGCCACCCCGGCGGTGGGGGAGGACCTGACCGAGATTCGCGAGCAGCTTCTCGTCCACTTCTCCAAGGGCCAAATCGCCGAACTGGCCGCCGAGATCGCCTGGGAGAACCAGCGCGCCCGGTTGAACCAGGCGCTGGGCGTGCGTCCCACCGGCATGTCCGACGGTGCGACCTGTGCCCTGCCGGAACGGCGCTAGTGCTCCGGCTTGTCGGCGCCGACGAGCCACATCGAGAAGTACTGCGAGCCGCCGCCGTAGGCGTGGCCGACGGCTTTGCGCGCATCCTTGACCTGGTGCGCACCGCCCTTGCCCATCACCTGGATTGCGGCCTCGGCGAAGCGGATCATGCCCGACGCGCCGATCGGGTTGGACGAGAGCACGCCGCCGGAGGCGTTGAACGGGATCTTGCCGTCGATCTCGGTCTCGCCGGCCTCGGTCAGTTTCCAGCCCTCGTTCTCCGCGGCGAACCCCAGGTTCTCCAGCCACATCGGCTCGAACCAGGAGAACGGCACGTAGATCTCGGCGGCGTCGATCTCCTCGATCGGGTTGGTGATCCCTCCGGCGCGCCACAGCGCCGCGGAGGCATCCCGGCCCGCCTGCGGGCTGACCACGTTGCGGTGGGCGAAGCTCAGCGGTTCGGTGCGCATCGCGGTCGCGTGGATCCAGGCAACCGGATTGCCTTGTGCCACTGCCGAATCCGCGACCTCCTCGGCGCCGATCACCACGGCGCAGGCGCCGTCGGACGACGGGCAGGTCTCGTCGAATCGGATTGGGTCCCAGAGCATCTGGGACTCCATGATCTTCTCGACGGTCATGTCGGGCTGGTGCAGATGGGCCAACGGGTTGAGCGCACCGTTGCGCCGGTCCTTCGCCGCGACGATGGCGCCGATGTGTGACGGGGCGCCGGAGCGGCGGATGTAGGAGCGCACGTGCGGGGCGAAGAATCCGCCCGCGCCGGCGCCGACCGGCTTGGTGAACGGCACTGGGATCGACAGCGCCCACATGGCGTTGGACTCCGACTGCTTCTCCCACGCGACGGCGAGGACCCGCTTGTGCAGGCCGCCGAACACCATCGAGGCGGCGACGTTGGCGGTGGAACCGCCGACCGAGCCCGCGGTGTGCACGCGCAGGAGCTGCTTGCCGACGGCGCCAAGGGATTCGGCCATGGCGAACTCGGGGATCATCGTCCCCTCGAACAGGTCCGGCGCCTTGCCGATGATGATGGCGTCGATCTCGTCCATCGTGACGTTCGCGTCGGCCAGCGCCGCGTCGATCGCCTCGCGGCACATGCCGGCCATGGTCACGTCGAGTCGTTTGCTGACGTAGTTGGTCTGGCCGGTGCCGAGCACGGCGGCGCGATTGCGGTGTGCCATCAGTGTTGTCCCTCCGAGGAAAGCGTGACGACCATGTTCTGCTGCAGCAGCGGCCCGCCGGCGGCGTGGGCGAGCGCGGTGGACGCCTCGCCGGCCAGGATCGCGTGCGCGGCGTAGCCGATGCGCTGCAGCCCGGCCGAGAACAGCGAGTTGCCGGCCATCGCCCCGCCGGACGGGTTGATCCGCACCGATTCCGGCAGGCCCAGGGCCTGGCGGACGATCAGCTCTTCATGCGTGAACACGGCGTGGATCTCGGCCACGTCGACGGCCCGGTCCCGGTCGCCGAAGGCGGTGTCGCCGGCCAGCTTCGTCGACGGGGAGACGGTCAGGTCACGCGCGCCGAAGTTCGGCGAATCGATCCGGTGGTCCCACCCGGTGATGAAGGCCGGGTTGGCGACGAGTTCGCGGGCCCGCTCCTCGGTGGCGAGGATAACGGCCGCCGCCCCGTCGGTGTACGGGGCGATGTCGTGGGCTCGCAGCGGGTCGGCGACGTAGTCGGCGCCCAGCAGGTCGTCGACCGATCCGCCGCTGGTGCGGGCGGCGACCGCGGCCATGTCGGCCTCGGTCCACGTCCCCGCATCCAGGCCGGCGCGTGCCTGCAGGGCGCCGAGTGAGCGCGCGTGCGGCCACAGCGGGGCGACGGTGTACGGGTCGGTCTGCATCGACAGGGTCAGGTCGACGTCGGAGGCGCTGGCCTTGCCGAAGCCGTAGGCGAGTGCGGTGTCGACCTCCCCGGTGGCGATCTTCGCGTACGCCTCGTACAGGGCCCACGCCGCGTCCATCTCGAGGTGCGACTCGTTGATCGGCGGCATCGCGCCGATCGCGTCGATCGCCGAGATAAACGAGAAGGCCCGTCCGGCAAGGTAATCCGACGATCCGCTGCACCAGAAGCCGATGTCGGAGCGGGTGATCCCCAACTGTGCGTAGAGCTTCTCGAAGCACGGGATCAGCATCTCGACACCGTTGGTGGTGCCGTGGGTGGCGGCGACGTTCGGGCTGTGTGCGAACCCGACGATCGCGATCTTGGGCAGGGTCATCACACGTACTCCTGGTAGCTGGCGTAGTCCGCGTCGGGCTCGCCGGTCGGGCGGAAGTGGCTGATGTTGCCCATCGAGTGCTGCCATTCCTCTCGCGGCAACCACACCGCCTGCACGCGCATCCCCATGCGGACCTCGTCGGCCGGGCAGTCGAGGATCAGGTGCAGGAACGGGATGTCGGTGCCGTCGAGGAGTACATAGGCGGCCACATAGGGCGGCTTGATCTTCTGTCCCTGGAACGGAACGTTGACGATGCAGAAGGTCGTCACGATGCCGGTGTCGGGGAGGTCGACGAACTCGGCGGGCGGTGCGCCGTCGGCGGGGCTCACGTCGCGCGGCGGGAAGTAGACCCGGCCCGCGTCAACGCCGGAGGCCATGCGGTTGCCGATGAGTTTGCCGCCGGCGATGCCCTCGAGGAACACCGACTCGGCCTCGGTGGCGCTGTGTTCGATCCGGGTGCTTATCGGGGTGGCCACGACGACGCGACCGTTGGACTCGGTCGGCAACTCGGCGGTGTTGGCCGGGGCCGTCGCGGCGGCATCGCCCGGTTCGAAGTGGCTGATGTCGGTGATCAACCCGGTGCGGGCGGCCCGCCACACGGCATGCACCCGCATCCCGGTGCTCATCGTGGCGGCGTCCTCGACGGCCACGGCGTGCAGCAGGGCGGTGTCGGCCCCGTCGAGCCGGATCAGCGCCCAGGCGAAGGGCCGGTCCAGTGGCTGGGGTGCGGCCGGCTCGGGCTGCCACGTCCAGGACGTCACGGTGCCGACGGTGGCCACGTCGACCAGGTCGGTGGTGGCCTTGCCGGTGGCCGGGTCGAACTCGACCGGTGGGACGAAGACCCGCCCGTCGCTGCTCGCCGACCCGAGGATCCGTCCCTCGCGCAGGGCGAGGGCGAAGGGGGAGAGCACCGGGCCCAGCGACCGGGTGTAGGCGAAGGTGTTTGTCAGCGGTGCGGACAGGATCTCCGTGGCGGGCGCGGGTACCTCCGCGACGGGATCAGTAGTCGGACGTGTACTCACAACATCTACTAGAACACGTTCTAAGTTTAATTGGCAAGGCACAGTTCATCAACCGCGTTGATCGGGCGGAACAGGTTCTAAGTCAATGGTCCAACTCGATCGTGACCTCGTCGGGGGCGGGTGCCGCCTGGCGGGCAGCATCAGTCTGGCACGCTCGGGTACCCGCGGCGCGCTACGAAGACATCGTCGGGAGGGTCGGACGGATGGGCGGCGTCGCCGACCGTTGTCTGAGACCCTACTCGCCGGTGAAGACCGGCCTCTCCTTGTTGGCAAAGGCCCGGGGGCCGATCTTGGCGTCGGCGGACTGGAAGACGGACTTGCCGAGCACAGCGTCGATCTTGAACGCCTCCTCCTCGTGCAGCCCCTCGGAATCGCGGATGGTCTTCAGGATCGCCTGGACGGCCAGCGGGCCGTTGGCGGCGATCTGCTCGGCGAGTTCGAGCGCCTTGTCCAGGGCGGTGCCGTCCGGAACGACGTGGCCGACCAAGCCGTACTCCTTGGCCTCCGCGGCGCTGATGTGGCGTCCGGTCAGCAGGATGTCGCAGGCGACGGTGTAGGGGATCTGGCGGACCAAGCGCACCGCGCTGCCGCCGAGCGGGAACAGTCCCCACTTCGCCTCGGACACCCCGAACTTGGCGCTCTCGGCGGCGACGCGGATATCGGTGCCCTGCAGGATCTCGGTACCGCCGGCGATCGCCGGACCCTCGACCGCGGCGATGAGCGGCTTGGTCAGTCGGCGCCCCTTGAGTAGCGCGGGCATCTTGGTGAGGTCCCAGCCGCTCTCGTTGGAGAACCGGTCGCCCGGGGCCTGTTTGTTCATCGCCTTGAGGTCGGCGCCGGCGCAGAAGTACCCGCCGGCTCCGGTTAGGATCGCGACGCGGATCTCCGGGTCATCGTCAACGGTGTTCCAGGCCTGTTCCATGATGGCCATCATCTCGGTGGACAGGGCGTTGCGCGCCTGCGGCCGGTTCATGGTCACGATCAGGACGTGGCCGCGCTTCTCGACGAGGCACTCCGGTTCACGGTATTCGGCGGTGGTCATGGTTCCTCCAGCAGGCGGTCTGAGCAAGTGCTTGCCGAAAACGGTAACACGTTCTAGTTTCTAGGCATGGCCTTTACCATTGCCGATCTCTTCGAGCATGCCGTCGACCTCGTTCCCGAACGCGTTGCCCTCGAATCCGGAGGGCGTTCGCGGACGTACGCCGAGCTCGAGGAGCGGGCTAACCGGCTCGCGCACGCACTCATCGACGCCGGTGTCGAGCCCGGCGACTCGGTTGGTTTGTACAGCAGAAACACGATCGAAGCGGTCGAGTCGATGCTCGCCATCTTCAAGGCGCGGGCGGTGATGGCCAACGTGAACTACCGCTACGTCGAGGCCGAGCTCTCCCACATCTTCACCGACTCCGGGATGAAGGTGCTCATCCATGAGGGCCGCTACGACGACCGGGTGTGCAACACGTTGCAGAATTGGGACACCGCGATCACCCACCGGATCGTCGTCGGCGACGCCGGGGATGGCGGGGACGGCGGGGACGCCCCCGCCCAGGTGGACGGTGTGGCAGTCCTCGACTACGAGGCGGCCCTGCAGCAGGCGTCGCCGGAGCGGGACTTCTCGCTGCGCACCGACGACGACCTCTACATGCTCTACACCGGCGGCACCACCGGGAAGCCCAAGGGCGTCGTGTGGCGGCAGGAAGACGTGTGGCGCGTCCTCGGCGGCGGCATCGACTGGTACTCCGGCGAACCCGTCTCCGACGAGTGGCAACTGGCCAAGCTGGGTGCCGAAGGCGGTCAGCTCGTCCGCTTCCCGATCCCGCCCTTCATCCACGGCGGGTCGCAATGGGCCATCTTCCAGTCGCTGTTCGCCGGCGGCAAGGCCGTCGTGTACCCCGACTTCGATGCGCAGGAGGCCTGGCGGATCGTCGAGCGCCACGGCGTCAACGTCGTCTTCATCACCGGTGATGCGATGGGGCGGCCGATGATCGAGGCCTACGAGAACGGCGAATTCGACACGTCCACCCTCGTTTCGGTGGCCTCGTCGGCGGCCTTGTTCTCCCCGACGATCAAAGACCGGTACGTCGCGGCCTTCCCCAACACCGTCGTCGTCGACGCCATCGGCTCGTCAGAGACCGGTTTCGGCGGGATGAGCGTCGCGGTGAAGGGCGAGAGCCATGTCGGCGCGCCCCAGGTCAAGGCCGATCCCGAGACCCACGTGCTGCGCGAGGATGGGACGCCGGTCACTGCGGGCAGCGGGGAAGTGGGCGTGCTGGCCCGCTCGGGACACGTACCGCTGCGCTATCACAACGATCCGGAGAAGTCGGCGAAGACCTTCGTCACCTACGGCGGTGTGCGTTACTCGCTGCCCGGCGACTTCGCCACGTTGGAGGCCGACGGCACGATCACCATGCTCGGCCGCGGCTCGGTGTCGATCAACACCGGCGGCGAGAAGGTTTTCCCCGAAGAGGTCGAGGCCGCGCTCAAGGCCCATCCGGACGTCTTCGACGTCTCCGTCGTCGGCATCCCCGACGAGCGGTTCGGCCAGCGGGTGGCCGCCGTCGTGCAGGCCCGCGACGGAGCCCGACCGCCGTTGGCCGAGCTCGGCGCCGCCGCCCGGGCCGAGCTGGCCGGGTACAAGGTGCCCCGTGCGGTGTGGTTCGTCGACGAACTCAAGCGTTCCCCCGCCGGCAAGCCCGACTACCGGTGGGCGGTGTCGGTCACCGAGGCCGCGCCCGCCGACGAGACCGAATAGCCCCCGATCTTCCACGACGTCAGGAAACAGTATGAAAACCCAGCTCAGCGAGCGGTTCGGCATCGAGTACCCGATCTTCGGGTTCACCCCGAGTGAGGATGTCGCCGCCGCCATCAGTCGCGCCGGCGGTCTCGGCGTCCTCGGCTGTGTGCGCTTCAACGAGGCCGAGGAACTCGACGCCGTGCTCGAGCGCATGCACGAGCTCACCGAGGGCAAGCCCTTCGGCGTCGACGTCGTGATGCCCGCCAAGATCCCGACCGAGGGATCCAAGGTCGACCTCGACGCGATGATCCCGCCGGAGCACCGGGCCTTCGTCGAGCGTGTCCTCGACGACCTCGGCGTCCCGCCGCTGCCCGACGGCAGCCGCGTCAACACCGGGGTGCTCGGTTGGCTGCATTCGGTCGCCCGCAGCCACGTCGACGTGGCCATGGAGCACGCCCGCAAGTACGGACAGATCAAACTGATCGCCAACGCGCTGGGCTCCCCGCCCGACGACGTGATCGACCTTGCCCACCGCAACGGTGTGGCCGTCGCGGCCCTGGCCGGGGCCAAAGAACATGCCCAGCACCACGTGCAGGCCGGCGTCGACATCGTCATTGCGCAGGGATACGAGGGCGGTGGGCACACCGGCGAGGTGACCTCCATGGTGCTGTGGCCCGAGATCGTCGATGCGATGGGCGACACCGCGCCGGTACTCGCCGCCGGCGGCGTCGGCGACGGTCGCCAGATCGCGGCCGCGATCGCCCTTGGCGCCCAAGGTGTCTGGATGGGCACCTACTGGTTGACCGCGGCGGAATACAAGCTCGGCGCGTCGGGAGACGGTCCGTCGACGGTGCAGGAGGCGCTGCTCAAGGCGACCTCGCGGGACACCGTGCGCCGGCGCATCTACTCCGGCAAGCCCGCCCGGCTGCTCAAGACCAAGTGGACCGACGCCTGGGATGCCCCCAATGCGCCGGAGCCGCTGCCGATGCCGTTGCAGAACCTGCTCGTCGGTGAGGCGCACGCGCGCATCTCGTCGTCCGACGACCCCGAGGTCATCGCGATGCCGGCCGGTCAGATCGTCGGGCGGATGAACGCCATCACGCCGGTCGCCGAGCTGGTCGCCGACCTGGTGGAGGGGTACGAAGCCGCTGTCGCGCGGATGAACGCCACGCTGTAACGCCCGGTCAGCAATAGCCCCGTCGGCCTCGTCTTTGTGGTCGAATGAACCCCTATGGGTCGCCGCGGAAACCTCCGCCGGCGCACTACGAAAGGGGATGACCATGGCTTGGTCGATTGAACAGATCGGGGATCAGACGGGACGGACCGTCGTGATTACCGGGGCGAACGGTGGTTTGGGGGAGATGGCCACCCGTGTCCTCGCCGAGCGCGGCGCCACCGTCGTGATGGCCTGTCGCGACACCGCGAAGGCCGAGTTGATCGCCGAAGGCATTTCCGGTGACGTGCGGGTCAAGCCGCTCGACCTGGCCAATCTCGCGTCGGTGCGGGACTTCGCCGCGCGGGTGGGCGAACTCGACGTGTTGATCAACAACGCGGGGCTGATGAACCTGCCGCTGAAGCGGACCGCCGACGGTTTTGAGATGCAGTTCGGCGTCAACCACCTCGGCCACTTCGCGTTGACCGGGCTCCTGCTGGACAAGATCGGCGACCGGGTGGTCACCGTCGCGAGCATCGCGCACCGGCAGACCCCGAAGCTGTGGATCGACGACCTCAATTACGAGCACCGCCGGTACCAGCGCAACCTGGCCTACGCGCAGGCGAAGCTGGCCAACCTCATGTTCGCGCGGGAGTTGCAGCGCCGCCTCGACGAGGTCGGCTCGCCGCTGCGCTCCTATGCCGTGCATCCCGGGGTGTCGGGCACCGATCTGTTCACCAAGACCGAGACGCCGGTCGACCTCGTCGGCAAGACCTTCGCGTCGGTGTGGGGCCACAAGCCGAGCCGGGCCGTCGAGTCGATCCTCTTCGGGGCGACCGAACCCGACGCCGATCCGCACAAGTACTGGGGTCCGACGGGCGGGATCGGCCAGTCGCGCGGACCGGTGCGCTCGGCGCCGTCGTCGAAGCTGTCGCAGGACCAGGGTTTGTGGCGTCGCCTCTGGGAGCAGTCCGAGGTGATGACCGGGGTGACCTACACGCTGCCCCGGCCGGTGGATCTGGCGGCCGAGTAGGCGCCATGACCACCCCGCTGAAGATTGCGACGGCCGATCACATCCAGATCTGGACGATCAACCGTCCGGACGTGGGGAATGCGATCACCGGGCTCGACGTCATCGAGGCACTCGAGCGCGCGGTCGACGAGGCCAACGCGGACACGCGCGTGCGGGCGGTGATCCTCACCGGTGAGGGCAAGATCTTCTCCGCCGGCGGCAACGTCAAGGAGATGGCCGACCGGCAGGGCATGTTCGGCGTCGACGAGCGGGCCAAGCGGCGCGCCTACGTCGCCGGAATCCAGCGCATCCCACGGGCCCTGCGACGCCTCGAGGTGCCGATCATCGCGGCGGTGAACGGAGCCGCGATCGGCGCCGGGCTCGATCTGGCGATGATGTGCGATATATCCGAATCGCTTCGGAGAGGGCGACTTTCGCGGAGAGTTTCGTCTCGTTGGGCCTGATCCCGGGGGATGGCGGCACCTGGTTCCTGCCGCGGGCGATCGGTTGGGAACGCGCCGCGGAGATGACGTTCACCGGCGACCGGATCGATGCCGCAACCGCACTGTCCTGGGGGTTGGTCAGCAAGGTCGTGGGGCATGAGACGCTGCTCGCCGAGGCCGACCGGCTCGCCGAGCGGATCGCGAAGAACCCCGGGGAGGCGCTGCGGATGGCCAAGCGGTTGCTGCAGGAGTCGCAGGCGGGTTCGCTGGAGTCGGTGCTCGGTATGGCCGCGGCGATGCAACCGCTGGCCCATCTCGACCCCGAGCATGAGGCGCGGATTGCCCGGTGGCGCACCGGCGAGGGCCCAGTCGACGGGAAGTAGGGCCCAGTCGACGGGAAGTAGGGCCCAGTCGGCGGGGATTAGGGCCCAGTCGGCGGGGATTAGGGCCCAGTCGGCGGAGAGGGGCGGTAGCGGCCGTCATCGGCGCACCGGGACCAGTCGGGCCCGAAACCGGCGTCGCGCAGCGCCGCGCGCACCGTCTTGAACGTGGCCGTCTGCGGCAACGCGTCGACGATCCGGACCTGTGACGGCCACTGCTTGGGGCCCAGGTCTGGTTGTGCGGCAAGGAAATCGGAGAACTCCTGCGCCGTCAGGCCGGGGGCCACGAGGGCCGCCCACAGTTCGTCGCCGATCTCCACCGGCACCCCGTAGACCGCCGCCCGGCGGATCGCCGGGTGGCGCAGCAAGATGGCCTCGATCGGCGCCGTGCCGATGTTCTCCCCGTCGACGCGGGCCCAGTCGCCCAGGCGGCCGGCGAATCGCACATAGCCGTCCTCGCCCACCCAACCGAGATCGCCGGTGCGGTACATCCCACCGCGGATCCGCTGCACCGTGGCCTCGTCGTCGTGGTAGTAGCCGTCGAACAAGCCGGGGCCGGACGTGTTCACGATCTCGCCGACCTCGCCGACTGGCATGGGCGCCAACGACTTCGGGTCGACGACGGCGACCGGCGCAATCAACGGACCCAGTGCGTCGGCAGGGGTGTCCGGCGTCCGGGAGATGGAGACTCCCCCCTCGGTGGAGCCGAACCCGTCGACCACGGTGGCGCCGAACCGCTCGGCGAATGCGGCGCGGTCGGCCGCAGTCGCCTCGTTGCCGTACATGATCCGCAGCGCCACCTGGGCGTCGCGCGGATCCGGCGGGACCGCCAGTACGTAGTGCAGCGGGGTGCCGACATAGTTCGCGTAGGTCACCCGGTAGCGGTGCAGGTCGTCGATGAACCCGCGCGCGGAGAACGACGGGCGCAGCGCGATCGAGGCGCCGGCCGCCAGGGCGACCGCCCAGCCGGCGATCGTCGCGTTGGAGTGGAACAGCGGCATCGACAGATAGACGACGTCGGTGGGGCCCAACCCGAAACGTTGCGCCAACATCACCGCCGGGGCCGCGAACTTGCGGTGGCTGCACCGCACCGCTTTCGGTTCGCCGGTGGTACCCGAGGTGAAGATCAGCATGAGCTGTTGGTCGGGGCTGCGCGGCACGACGACGGCTTCGGCGGGCAGCCGATGGCGCGCGAGGCGCTCGGCCCATTCGCGGCCGTCGAGGTCGTAGGTCGCCACGGCGAGCCCGGCGTCGGCGATCAACCCCGCGGTGCTGCCGTCGACGAGGACGAACTGGCAGTCGGCCTTCTCCGCGTCGCGGCGCAGGGCCTCGCCGCGGCGCGTCGTGTTCAACCCGACGACGACGAATCCGCCGAGGGCCGCGGCCGCGAGCGCCTCGCAGTAGGAGATCGAGTTGGCGGCGGCCACCCCGACGTGCGGCGGGCGGGCCGGGTCGAGCTGCTCGTCGATCGCCGCGGCCAGCCGCGCCGCCCGGCGCAGGTGGTCGCGCCAGCTCACCTGCGCGTCGCCACAGCGCAACCCCCGGTCGGTCACCGCGGTCAGCGGTGCCAACAGCTCGGACAGCGAGCGCGCATCGGTGACCGTGGACATCGGACGAATCGCGGTGGTGCTCAGGCGGGTTCGCCGGCGAGGCGGTCGCCGAGGCGGGCCAGCACGGCCGGTTCCGCCGCGAGGGCGAACTCGTTGTGCTTGGCGCGCAAGAAGTACCGGTGCGTCGGGTGCGAGGTGTCCAGGCCGACGCCGCCGTGCACGTGGACCGCGGTGTGGGCGACGCGGTGCCCGGCCTGTCCGGCCCAGAACTTGGCGGTGTCGATGGCGGAGGCGGCGTCGAGGCCCTCGGCCAGCTGCCACGCCGCCTGGGTGGTGGTCAGCACCAGTCCCTGGACGTCGATGTAGCCGTCGGCGAGGCGCTGGGCCACCGCTTGGAAGGACCCGATCTTGCGGTCGAACTGCTCGCGGTCGGCGGCGTAGGCGGCGGTGAGGCGCAACGCCTCGTCGAGGATCCCGCACTGTTCGGCGCAGGCCGCCAGGGTGAGCCGGTCGACCAGGGCCGCGACCGCGCCGGTCCCGGCCGCGACGATGTTCTCGGCGGGTACGGCGACGTCGGTGAAGTCCACCTGCGCGGTGGGGAGCAGGCCGGTCGACGGGGTCGGGATGACGCTCAGCCCGGGCGCATCGGCGGCGACCAGGGCCGCGACCGGGCCGCCGGACCCGTCGGCGGTCACCAGCAGGGCGTCGGCGGCGGTGGCGAAGGCCACGTTCACCTTCGTCCCATTCAGCACCCCGTCGGCCGGTGTCGATGTGGCCGGCTCGCCGGCGCCGAGTCGCAGCGCGGGGGAGTAGGGGTCGTATACGGCGTCCTCGTCGACGGCGACGGCGATGACCGCCTCGCCGGCGGCCACGCGGGCCACCCAGCCGTCGCGGGCCGGCGCCGACCACTGTGCCAACGTGGGCAGCACGGCGATGGCGGTGCTGGCGTAGGGCACGACGCCCAGGGCGCGGCCGAGTTGGGTCGCGACGGTCACCGTGTCGACGGTGGTGCGGCCGCCGCCCACGTCGGCGAGGCCCTCGGGCAGTTCGAGGCCGATCAGCCCGGCATTGCCCAACTCCCGCCAGAGCGCGGCGTCGAGCGGGGCGCCCTGCGCCTCGAGTTCGGCGACGCGTTCCGTGGTGGAGAGCTTGGCGGTGATGTCGCGGACGAGGGCGAGGAGTTCGCCGGTCGTCTCGTCGGTGGTGAAGTCCACGATGGTCTCCTATCGCCGCTGGTGCGGCTGGCCGAGGGCGAGCATGGCGATGATGTCGCGCTGGATCTCGTTGGTGCCGCCGCCGAAGGTGAGGATCAGCGACGAGCGCTGGAACCGTTCCAGGCGGCCCAACAGGTGTGCCCCGGTCGAGCCCTGGCGCAGGGTGGCCGCCGGGCCGACGACCTGCATGAGCAGGCGGTAGGCGTCGGTGGCGAACTCGGTGCCGTAGACCTTGGTGGCGGACGCGTCGGCGGGGCTGGGCGCCTCGCCGGAACCGGCCTGCGAGGCGATCTTCCAGTTGATGAGTTTGAGGAACTCGACCCCGGCGTGCACCCGGGCCAGGTTGGCGCGCACCCACGGGGCGTCGATGACGCGGTCGCCGGTGGGCGTCTTGGTCTCCTGGGCCCAGCGGGTGGTCTCGCGCAGCGCGTTCTGGATGGGGGCGGCGCTGCACAGCGCCACCCGCTCGTTGTTGAGCTGGTTGGTCACCAGCGGCCAGCCCCCGCCGCGCTCGCCGACCAGCGACGAGGTCGGCACGCGGACGTCTTGGTAGTAGGTGGCCGAGGTGTCCACCCCGGCCATCGTGTGCACTGTCGTATAGGAGAAGCCCTCGGCGGTGGTCGGCACGATCAGCATCGAGATGCCCTTGTGCTTCGAGGCCGTCGGGTCGGTGCGGCAGGCCAGCCACACGTAGTCGGCGTAGGGGATGAGGCTGGTCCACATCTTCTGGCCGTTGATGACGAACTCGTCGCCGTCCTCGACGGCGGTCGTGCGCAGCGATGCGAGGTCGGTGCCGGCGCCGGGTTCGGAGTAGCCGATCGAGAAGTGCAGCTCGCCCGAGGCGATCTTGGGCAGGAAGAACTGCTTCTGCTCGTCGGTGCCGAAGGCCATGATCGTCGGGGCGACCGAGTTGATGGTCAGAAACGGGACGGGAGCCCCGGCGATCGCGGCCTCGTCGGTGAAGATCAGCTGGTCCATCATCGACCGGTTGGCGCCGCCGTAGGCCTCCGGCCATCCGAGCGCGAGCCACCCGTCGGCCCCCATCTGGCGGACGACGTCGCGGTAGGCATCCCCCTCGCCCAGTTCGCCCGACGACGAGCTGAGCGCTGCGCGGCGCTCCGGGGTCATCAATTTGTCGAAGTAGGCGCGCAGTTCTCGGCGGAGCGCCTCCTGCGATTCGGAATAGGCGATGCGCATGGCGGTCCAGCTTTCCTTGAGGGGTTTGCTCGCTTGATTCTGTAACACGTTCTAACCTGTACGAAGCGGGTTCGTCAACCGAGGCGGCCCCCGAGGAGAGGAGTTGGTCGATGAAAGTCACCTGCGACTTCGACCTGTGTGAATCCAACGCGATCTGCGTGGGGATGGCACCGGATGTCTTCGAGCTCGACGATGACGATTACCTGGTCATCCTGCAAGAAGATGTTCCCGAGGACCGCGCCGAGGAGATGCGCCAGGTCGTGGCCAGCTGCCCCAAGTCGGCGCTGAGCCTGCACGAATAAACGGGGTGATCTTTTTCCGGGGTGTCAGCCCACACCCCGAGGCGAACCTGTATGGTGCCTGAAACAGGTTCTAGTTTTGGTCCGGATCTGCTGGACCGCAATCAGACATGGCGAAGGGGACAAGTGTGAGTGATTCGTTGCGCGGCCGCGTCGCGGTGGTGACCGGTGCCGGTGCCGGATTGGGCCGGGCCGAGGCCATCGGATTGGCCCGGGCCGGTGCGACGGTCATCGTCAACGACCTCGCCTCCGCCCTGTCTGACAGCGATGTGCTCGACGAGATCGCGGCCGCGGGTTCCCGCGGCGTCTCGGTGGCGGGCGACATCTCGGAGTCGGCGACGGCAACCGAGATCATGCGCACCGCCACCGAGGATCTCGGCGGCCTGCACATCGTCGTGAACAACGCCGGTGTCGTCCGAGACACCATGCTGTTCAACATGACTGACGAGGAATGGGACCTGGTGCAGCGCGTGCACCTGCGCGGTCACTTCTTGCTCAACCGCAATGCCGCCGCCCACTGGCGGGCCGAGGCCAAGGCGGGCGACGGCACGACCTACGGCCGTCTGATCAACACCTCCTCCGAGGCGGGACTGCTGGGTCCGCCCGGACAGGCCAACTACGCCGCCGCCAAGGCCGGCATCACCGCCCTGACCCTCTCCGCCTCCCGCGCCCTGGGGCGCTATGGTGTGACGGCCAACGCGATCTGCCCGAGGGCCCGCACGGCGATGACCGCCGACGTGTTCGGTGACGCTCCGACCGACGGCGTCGACCCGCTGTCGCCGGAGCACGTCGTCGAGCTGGTGACCTATCTGGCCGGTCCGTCGGCGTCCTCGGTGAACGGTCAACTCTTCGTCGTCTACGGCCCCCAGGTCACCCTGATGGCCGCACCGGAGATCGCCCAGGTATTCCGGGCCGACGGTGATGGATGGGGTGACGAGGAGCTTGATTCTGCGTTGACCAGCTACTTCGCGGCGCGCGACTCCGGGATCGGCTTTTCCAGTAACGCCTTGGTCAACTGACCATCTATCAATTCCAACGCATGATAAGTTCGCGAAAGCCAACGGGGAGGAGTGACGGTGCTCACAAAGCTCGCGTCGCCATTCGCCGCGTTCGGTGACTTCTTCGCGCTCACGACCGAGGCCTCCCGTGAACTCTTCCGCCGACCGTTTCAGTGGCGCGAGACCGTGGAATGCTCCTGGGCGATTGCGCGCGTCTCCATGGTCCCGACGCTGCTCGTCGCCATCCCGTTCACCGTCCTGGTGAGCTTCACCCTCAATATTCTGCTGCGCGAGATCGGCGCGCAGGACCTGTCGGGGGCCGGGGCGGCACTGGGCACCATCACTCAGATCGGCCCGATCGTCACCGTGCTGATCGTCGCCGGCGCGGGCGCCACGGCCATCTGCGCCGACCTCGGCGCCCGCACGATCCGCGAAGAGATCGACGCGATGAAGGTGCTCGGCATCAACCCGATCCACCGCCTCGTGGTGCCGCGCGTGATCGCCTCGACCGGGGTCGCGCTGCTGCTGAACAGCCTCGTCTGCACCATCGGCATCGGTGGCGGGTTCGTCTTCTCGGTTTACCTGCAGGACGTCAACCCGGGTGCCTTTCTCGCCAACCTGACCCTGCTCACCGGTCTCGGCGAGCTGATGATCTCGATGGTCAAGGCAGCCCTCTTCGGCCTGTTCGCCGGTCTCGTCGCCTGCTACCAGGGCCTGAACGTCTCCGGCGGCGCCAAGGGCGTCGGCGACGCGGTCAACGAGACGGTGGTCTATTCGTTCATGGCCCTGTTCGTCGTCAACATCGTCGTCACGGCGGTCGGTCTCACCGCGACGGGAGGATGACGTGGCCCTACAGCCCGCAACCCAGTTCCGCCGGACCCGCGCCGCGCTCAAGCGCTCGGGCGACGGGTGGGCCCGCATCGGGGACCAGGCGCTGTTCTACTGGGATGCCATCGTGTCGATCCCGCGTGCGCTGCGCCACTACAAGAAGGAGACGCTGCGCCTGATCGCCGAGATCTCCATGGGGACCGGCGCGCTGGCGATGATCGGCGGCACCGTGGTCGTCGTCGGCTTCCTCACCCTGTTCACCGGCGGCACCATCGCCGTGCAGGGGTACAGCTCGCTGTCCAACATCGGCGTCGAGGCGCTGACCGGCTTCTTCTCGGCCTTCATCAACGTCCGCATCGCGGTGCCGGTCATCGCGGGTATCGCCCTGGCCGCAACGATCGGCGCGGGTGCGACCGCGCAACTCGGCGCGATGCGGGTCAGCGAGGAGATCGACGCCCTCGAGACGATGGCCATCCACTCGGTGCCCTACCTGGTCTCCACGCGGATCATCGCCGGGCTGGTCGCGATCATCCCGCTGTACGCGCTGGCGTCGCTGGCCTCCTTCTTGGCCAGCCGGATGGCGACGGTCTTCCTCTATGGGCAGTCACCGGGCGTCTACGACCACTACTTCAACACGTTCCTGATCCCGTCGGACATCCTCTGGTCCTTCGCGCAGGCGATCTGCATGGCCATCGCCGTGATGATGATCCACACCTACTACGGCTACACCGCCTCGGGCGGTCCGGTCGGGGTGGGCGTCGCGGTCGGCAACGCGGTCCGGACCTCGTTGGTCGTCGTCGTCGTGATCACCCTGCTCACCTCGCTCGCCATCTACGGCGCCGACGGCAAGTTCAACCTGGCGGGATAGACGATGATTCGACGGGAAGAGCGCAGCACTGCGGTCCGCCGGACCGCGGCGGTCATCATGGTCGGGGCGCTGACACTGGTGGTCGCCGGCGCGGCCGGACAGTTCCTCGGCTGGTTCAAATCGACCGTGCCGGTCACGGTCGTCGCCCCGCGCGCCGGGCTGGTCATGAACCCCGACGCCAAGGTGAAGCTGCGCGGGGTGGAGGTCGGCCGCGTGCGGTCGATCACCGCGAAGGACGGCCACGCGGTCCTCGACCTGGCGATCGCGGGCGACAAGCTGCACGACATCCCCGGCAACGTTCGCGCGGATATCAAGTCCAACACCATCTTCGGCGCCAAGGCGGTGACCCTCGTCGTTCCCGACGACGGTGCCTCCGGCGTCCTCAAGGCCGGTGCCACGATCGGCGCCGACCACGTCACCGTCGAACTGAACACCGTCTACCAGCGGCTGGTGGACGTCCTGGCCCAGCTGCAGCCGGACAAGCTCAACGCCGCGATCGGTGCGATCAGCACCGCGTTCGACGACAACGGCGACGCCATCGGCCGCGGGATCGACAGCCTGTCGAAGGTGCTCGGCAAGACGAATCCGCACCTGGACGAACTCACCTCGCTGCTGCGCGAGACGGCCACGACGATGAACCTCTACGCCGGTGCGATGCCGAACATGATGCGCACCGTTGACAATGCGGTCTTCTTGGGCAACACGCTGCTGGACAACCGCACGAATCTCGACGCGTTGTTGGTCAGCGCGACCGGGATGGCCAACACCGGGCAGAGCATCATCGGGCCGCAGAAGGCCAAGATCATCGCGATGCTCAACGACTCGAACCCGTCGATGGCGCTGCTCGGCTACAACGCACCCGGCATCGCCTGCTTCATCCGCACCGCGGCGGTCGGCCTCGAGATGGGCGCGCCGATCTTCGGCCTGAACGACGGGTTGCTCAAGCTCAACGCCGGGTTGCTCCCCGGCAAGGACCAGTACGAGTACCCCGAAGACCTTCCGTGGGTCCGCGGTGCGGCACCGCCCACCTGTGAGAACGGTCTGTCCAACCCCCGTACCAAGACCAAGGCGAACTTCCTCGTGATCGACAACGCGCCGCGGCCGTACCAGCCGCGCACCCAGCCGAAACTGAACACGACCAAGGTCTTCCAACTGCTGTTCGGAGCGCCGCCCCGTGGATAATCGCGCACGTCAATTCCGCGCCACCGCCATCAAACTGGGGGCCTTCACCACCGCCATGCTGTTGGTCTTCATCGGCCTGGTCGCGGTGTTCAGCAAGTTCCAGGGCAACCGGACCAACACCTACTCCGCCCTGTTCACCAGTGCCTCGGCGATCAAGTCGGGCGCGAAGGTCAAGATCGCCGGGGTCGACGTCGGCGCCGTGCGCGACATCGGCCTGACCGACGACAACGTCGCGAAGCTGAGTTTCACCGTCGACCGCAAGTACCCGCTGCCCAAGTCGGTGCAGGCGATCATCCGGTACGAGAACCTGACCGGCGACCGCTTCCTGGAACTGCGGCGCGGGGCCGGTGATCCCGGCCAGACGCTGTCGCCCGGGACGACGTTGCCGACCACCCAGACCGAGCCTGCGCTGGATCTGGACAAGCTGCTCGGCGGCTTCAAACCGCTCTTCCGCACCCTCGACGGCCGACAGGTCAACGAGTTGTCCACCAGCCTCATCCACGTGTTCCAGGACGAGCAGATGGGTCCGTCGCTGAACCACCTGCTGACCATGACGGCGCAGCTGACCGACGCCCTGGCCGACCGTGACCGGCTGATCGGCTCGGTGATCGACAACCTCAATTCGATGGTGGGCACGCTCGATGCCGACCGGACCGGACTGATCACCAGCATCGACCGGCTCGAGATCCTAATGAGCGGGTTGGCCGGCCAGAAGGAGATCATCGGGTCGTCGCTGACCTCGACGGCCTCGGTCGCCACCAACATGGCCCGCCTGCTCGGCGATACCCGGCCCGGACTGCAGAACCTGGTCCGCAACCTCGGCCGCACCACCGAGGAGATCCTGCGCGGCGAGTCCTACATCCGCCCGCTGCTGTCGCGCCTGCCCGGGGACTTCAAGAAACTGTCCAACCTCGGCAGCTACGGCGCCTGGTTGCAGATCTGGATCTGCCGCCAGCGGTTGATCTTCGGTGCGCCGGGCACCCCGCAGCTGGTGATCCCGACGATCGACATGCTCGGCAACACCCAGAAGGCCGGCGGGAGGTGCCAGCCGTGAGCGAACCCATCGATACCCACCGGGCCGGGTCGAACGCCGCCGACGTCGAGCGCGACGCGGCCCGCGGGCAGCGCAGCCGCGCCGCGACCGGCGTCATCGGCTTCGTGGTGACCGCGTTGGTGGTGCTGACCGCCCTGCAGATGAACAGCCTGCCGTTCCTCTCCCCGGTGAGCACCTACGACGCATTCTTCGACGACGCCGGCGGGTTGGTACCCGGCGACGTGGTGTCGGTGGCGGGCGTCAACGTCGGCAGTGTCGAGAACATCAGGCTGGCCCGCACCGCCGACGGCACGAAGGCGGCGGTCCGGTTCCGGCTCGCTGACTCGATCAAACTCGGCGTCGACACGCAGGCCGCGATCAAGACCGAGACGGTGCTCGGCCGGCGCAACCTCACTCTCATCCCGCACGGCCCGGGGCGGATCAAGCCCGGTGGCGAGATCGCCAACGAGAACACCGTCGCGCCCTACTCGCTGACCGATGCCCTCGACAACGCGACCGGCACCATCGAAGAGACCGACACGGCAGCGCTGCGCACAGCGATGGACACGTTGTCGCGCACCTTCTCCGCGACGCCGGCCTCGGTGCGCGCCGCCGTCGACGGGATCTCCCGGCTGTCCACCGCGATCGCCGATCGGGACAAGTCGCTGCGCGAGCTGCTGGGCCGGGCCAACCGCGTCAGCGCGGTGGTCGGCGACCGCAGCGACCAGGTGAACCGACTGTTGCTCTCCGCCAACGCGCTGCTCGGCGAGTTGCAGAACCGGGCCAATGCGCTGGAGCAGATCATCACCGGCGCCCGCGACGTCACCACCCAGATCCGAGGTTTCATCGCCGAGAACAACGCCCAGCTCGCGCCCGTGCTGGGCAAGCTCGACCGGGTCATGCAGATCCTCGTCGACAAGAAGGCCGACCTGGTCAAGGCGATCGACCGGCTCGGCCCGTACGCGAACCTCCTCGGCGAGGCGGTGGCCTCGGGCCCGTACTTCTCGTCGCTGGTCGGCGTCCCGACCTTCGGCGACTACACCGCGGTCTTCATGAAGGCGCTGCAGCGCAAGTACCCGGAGATCTTCCAGGCCTTCTGGTACACCGGCGGCAACTTCGACCCGACCCGCTACAGCATCGCGCCGGAATACAACCCGAACAAGCCGAAGTCCCCGGCGCCCAAGATCAGATATCCGTCCTCGCGGCGGGGGAGGTGACCCGATGACCTACGCGAAACGTGTGTGGCTGTCGGCGCTGGCGATCCTCGCCGTGCTGTTGGTCGTCGTGGTCGGCTACTTCGGGTTCCAGAAGGCCACCACCAATACCGTGACCGCCTACTTCCGCTCGGTGACCGGCCTCTTCGTCGGCGACCCGGTGCGGGTGCTCGGCGTCAACGTCGGCCGGGTCGTCGGCATCGATCCGCAATCGGATTCGGTCAAGGTCCGGCTGCGGCTGGACCGCTCGGCCGAGGTGCCGGCCGACGCCAAGGCCCTCATCGTCGCGCAGTCGTTGGTCTCCGGCCGGTTCGTGCAGCTGGCGCCGGTGTACTCCGGCGGTCCCAAGCTGGTCGGCGGCGCCGACATCCCGATGGACCGGACCGCGGTGCCGATGGAGTGGGACGACCTGAAGAAGCAGCTGACCCGGTTCACCGAGGCGGTCGGCCCGGACAGCACCGGCAGCAGTTCGGCCACCCGGGTCATCGGGGTCGCCGAACAGAACCTCGACGGCAACGGCGACGCGATCAACCGCTCGATCCGCCAGATGTCGAAGGTGATGGGGACGCTCTCGGCCGGTCGCGGCGACCTGTTCTCGACGATCCGCAGCCTGCAGCAGCTGACCGAGGTGCTCTCGGCCAGCCACGAGCAGTTGATGCAGTTCAACGGGCGGATCGCGACGGTCTCGGCGGTGCTGTCGGATACCGCTGCGCTCAACGACGCGCTGCACGGGCTGGATTCGGCGATGGTCGACATCAAGAAGTTCCTCGACACCAACGGTGCGGCGATCAACTCATCGCTCGCCAAGGTCGCCGAGGCCACGAATCTGGTGCGGGAGAAGGATTCCCAGCTGCGCGGCCTGCTGCACTCGGCGCCGACCCAGCTGTCGAACTTCTACAACATCTACAACCCGATGACCGGTTCGCTCGGCGGCATCTTCGGGCTCGGCATGGGGGCGAACCTCATCACCCTGCTGTGCGGGACGATGGAGGCCAACAACCGGCCCGGGCAGAGCCAGGCCGAGGTCGACAAGTGCGTCGACGTACTGGCGCCGGTGCTCAAGTCGCTGGTGATGAACTACCCGCCGTTCCTGATCAACCCGGTGCAGGGGCAGAACGCACTGCCCCACCAGATCAAGTACCAGAACCAGTCGGTGAAGCAACGTGCCCAGCAGGGCATCCGCGACCTCGACGAGAACACGCGGCGGGCCAACAACCTGCCCAATCCGCTGGGCGCGATGCTGGTGCCGTACGGGGCCGAACGGTGACGAGGGGCGAGACGATGCGCAGATCGGCGGATAACACGGTGACCGGCACGTCGTGCCGCCGCGCGGTGGCGGCGATGGCGGTGGGGACCGTGGTCGCCACCGGGCTCGTCGGGTGCGGCTTCGGCGGGGCCAACACCCTGCCGGTGCCGGGGGCGCCGGGCACCGGTTCCGGCGCCTACCGGATCAGCGCGATCGTGCCGACCGCGGCCGGCTTGGTGACCAACGCGCCGATCATGCTCGACGACGCGACCGTCGGGTCGATCGGTTCGATCACCGTCGACGACTGGAACGCCCGGATCGAGATGCGCCTGGACAAGGGCACCCGGATCCCGGCCGGCTCCCACGTCATGGTCGGGATGACCAGCGTCCTGGGTTCGTCGCACCTGCAGGTCCTGCAGCCCGACAAACCCACCGACACGATGATGAAGGCCGGCGACACCATCCCGCTGGCCAAGTGCCCGGAGCAGGAGAACCTGCGGCCGACGGCGACGGCGGGCCAGGAGATCCCCGATGTCAGTGTCGCCCAACAACTCTCGGCCTGCACCTTCCCGACGACCGAGCAGGTCCTCAGTTCGCTCTCGGTGGTGCTCAACGGCGGCGGGCTCTCCCAGTTCGGTGACATCGTCAGCGAGGTCAACAAGACCTTCAAAGGCCGCCAGGACACCATCGCGAAGCTGGTGCCGCGGCTCAACCAGCTTGTCGGAACGCTCAACTCGCAACGCGGCAGCATCATCGCGGCGATCGACGGGCTCGACCGGCTGACCGCCACGATGAACGCCCAGGCGCCGACCATCGAGAAGGCCCTTGCCGACAGTCCGAAGATCCTCGACATGCTCGTCGGTCAGCGGCAGCAGCTCGTCGACGCGCTCGGTGCGATCGGTCGCCTGTCGTCGACCGCCGACGACATCCTCAGGGCCAACAGCGACGACATTCGCCTGGCCGTGCGGGCACTCGTCCCGACGCTGGACCAGTTGCAGTCCACCGGCCCCTCGCTGGTGAAGTCACTGGGCGTGTTGCTCACCTTCCCGTTCCCGGAGTCGGCGATCAGCAACGTGGTGCGCGGCGACTACGTGAACACCGACCTGAACCTCGATCTCACCTTCGCCCGCCTCGGCCAGGGGCTGTTCCCGTCGGTGCTCGGCAGCCGGATCCTCGGTCCGGAGGCGTTGGCCGGACGCCCGGCCGGCGCGGCCCGACGCGGGCTCAACCCCTTCCAATCGCCGATGCAGCACGGGACGTCGCCGAAACCGAAGCCCCGCAAGCCGAGTCACGCCCGGAGGCCGCGATGAAGATCACCAACTTCGTCCGCACCCAGCTGATCATCTTCGCCGTGGTGACGACCATCGCCATGGTGGCCATGGCGGCGCTGTACATCCGGGTGCCGGCGATGCTCGGCTTCGGCGTGTACCGGGTGAACCTCGATCTGCCCTCGACCGGTGGTCTCTACCAGAATGCCAACGTCAGCTTCCGCGGCGTGAACGTCGGCAAGGTGGATTCGGTGACCCTGACCGACAACGGTGTCCGGGCCCGACTCACCATCGACTCGTCGACGAAGATCCCGGCCAATTCCGCGGCGTCGATCCGGTCGGTGTCGGCGGTGGGTGAGCAGTTCGTCGAATTCATCCCGCCGGAGAACCCGTCGTCGAGCAAGCTCGGCAACAACGCCACGGTGGCGAGTACCGATGTGCCGGTCGAGATCTCGACCATGCTCGACCAGGCCGACCGGTTGCTGGTCAACATCGGCGATTCCAAACTGCGCTCGGTGATGGACGAGGCGTTCAAGGCGTTCAACGGCACCGGTGAGGACCTGCAGCGGCTCCTGGACTCGATGACGCTGCTGGCCGACGACACCTACAAGAACTCCGACGCGATGATCGCGCTGGTCCGCCAGGCCGACGACGTTCTGTCGACGCAGAGCGCCACCGCTGATTCGGTCCGCGCGTGGACGTCGAACCTGACCCGGGTGACCGATCAGTTGCGGGCCAACAAGCCGGAGATCACCGGGGTGTTGGCCAAGGGGCCGGGGGTGACCTCCGATGCCGGGCAGTTCTTCGATTCGATGCGGATGTCGTTGCCGCTGTTCGTCTCCAATATCGGCACGACCGCGAAGACGATGGCCGTCTACCACCCCAACATGCGCCAGATCCTGGTGCTTTACCCGCGCCTGCTCGACGTCTTGATCACCGCGGTCAACACCGGCGACGTCGAGCGCTACGGCGCCAATGCCGACTTCGCCCTCGGGTTCCAGGATCCGGGGACCTGCACCGTCGGGTTCCTGCCGTTCGATCAGTGGCGGCCGGGTTCGGCGACCACCGCGCGCGAACTGCCGCCGGGACTGCTGTGCCGTGTCCCCCAGGACCAGAACCTCGCGGTGCGCGGTAGCCGTAACTTCCCGTGTGTGGAGTTCCCGGGCCGGCGGGCGCCGACGCCGGAGGAGTGCCGCACCGGCTACAAGCCGCTGGCCAAGCAGAACGTGCCGTTCCCCAACGGACTCCCGTTCGGCCTCAAATGGCAGGGTCCGGGCCGGGGCCCGGGGGTGGCGCCGGCGAGCAACACCTCGCCCGGGCGCACCGGTAACGTGGTTCCTGCGGGGCCGACCCAGTACCGCAAGGACGAGAAGCAGCCCGCGGTCTATTCGACGACATACGACCCGAAGACCGGCGACTACGTCGGTCCGGACGGGAAGATCTACAACGCGGGTCTCGGCAGGGATTCGCGTGGAAAAGCGACGACATGGCAACAGATGATGAATCCGACGGTTCGGTGAGCGAGGAATCAACGTCCCTCGCCGAGCAGCCGACCGCGGACCGGACTCCGACGCGCCGCGCCGCGCAACCCGTTCGGGTGGCTCCGCTGCGCCGTCGGGCCAAGACCCGGTTCGCCCCGTCCGGGGACTCGACGGGGGACTCGGCTGTTGGGTCATCAGAAGACTCGGCGGACGGGTCGCAGAAGCCTGAGCGCGACGACACGGGCGCGAAGCGACCCGAGAATCGCTCGGACTTTGTGACCGTCGACCGGGTCGACCCGAGGACCACCCTGATGTGGTTGGCCGCGACGTTGTTGGCCGTGGTCCTGATCGCCGCATCGGCGTTGTTCGCGGTGGCCGGCGCCCGGGTGGAGCGGCGCAACGATCTGCGCGCGGAATACCAGGCCTTCGCCGAGCAGGTGACGGTGAACCTCACGTCGTTGAACAAGACCAACGTCGACGACATCCGCAAGACACTGCTGGACAAGACCAGCGGCACCGCCTACGAGAACCTGCAGATGGTCACCCAGCAGATCATCACGCAGATCGAGCAGCACGGCATCCAGACACAGGGCCGGGTGCTCTCCAGCGCCGTGACCCTGGCCGAGCCCGATCACGGCACGGTGCTGATGGTGCTGGGGTGGACCCAGCGCATCGGTAACAACGCCAACGACGTGGAGTCGCAGGTGTTCCGCTGGCGGGTGGAGATGCGCCGGATCAACGGCGTGCTCAAACTGACGAAGTTCGATTGGGTGTACTGAGTGAATTCGACTGACAAGTCCGACGGCCGCCGGCTGACTCCGGCGATGATGGTGCTCGCCGCGATCCTGGCGGCACTGCTCGTGTTGACCGGGTTCCTGGGCTTCCGCTACTTCCGCCTGGCCTCGGTCGAGTCGGCACGCGACTCGTCGCTGGCCGCGGCGAAGGATTACGCCCAGACCATGTTCAGCTACGAACCGGCCACGGTCGACGCGAAGATCGCGCGGGCGCGCGGCTTCGTCATCGAGGGCGCGGCCAAGGAGTTCGACCAGCAGATCACCGAGCTCAAGATGTCGCACAACGTCAAGAGCAACCGCATCATCTCCAAGCTCACCGTCGCCGATGCCGGGGTGGTCACCAACACCCGCTCGACGTCGACGGTGCTGCTGTTCCTCAACCAGTCGGTGACCAGCGCGTCCGAACCGAAGGTCCGGATCGATCCGAGCCGGGTGCAGTTCACCATGGTCCGCAAGGGCGGGGAGTGGAAGATCAACTCGATCGGGATCTTCACCGATGACTCGTTGCGCAAGATCGTCGAGAAGCAGGCCAATCAGCCCGCGCCGGCTCCGGCTCCTGCACCGGCTCCCGCTCCGACCCCCAACTGACCCCTATTCGCCGACTGGGCCCTGTTTTCCGTCGAGTGGGCCCTCGATCCTGTCGAGTGGGCCCTCAATCCCGTCGAGTGGGCCCTCAATCCTGTCGAGTGGGCCCAGGAATTCATCGACTGGGCCCACCCGGATCGGTCAGCTCTGCGACGAGTAGCCCATCGGCATCAGGATGGACTTGTGCTCGAGGTAGGACTCGAGCCCCTCGCGGCCGTTCTCGCGGCCGATGCCGGAGTTCTTGTAGCCGCCGAACGGGGACGCCGGGTCGATGGCGTACCAGTTGATCCCGTAGGTACCGGTGCGCACCTGCTTGGCAATCTCGACGCCGCGGTCGATATCCGACGTCCAGACCGAGCCGGCCAGGCCGTAATCAGAGTCATTCGCGATGGCGATGGCCTCGTCGACGGTGTCATAGGCGATCACCGACAGGACCGGGCCGAAGATCTCTTCGCGGGCGATGGTCATGTCGTTGGTGACGCCGGTGAAGATCGTCGGGGCTACGAAGTGGCCGGAGTCCAGTCCCTCGGGGCGGCCGCCGTCGAGCACCGCGGTGGCACCCTCGGCCTTGCCCTTCTCGATGTAGCCCTCGACCTTGGCGCGCTGGTTCTCGGTGATGATCGGCCCGAGGTTCGCCTCCGGGTTGCCCGGGACGCCCGGATTGAAAGTCTTGGCGGTCTCGACCATGGCCGCGACGATCTCGTCGTGGCGGGACCGGGGCACCAGGACCCGCGACTGGGCGACACAGGCCTGGCCGTTGTTGAGCAGCCCGGAGAAGACGAGCATGTGGACGGCCGACGGAAGGTCGACGTCGTCGAGGACGATGGCCGCGGACTTCCCGCCCAACTCCAGCGAGCAGCGCTTGAGCAGCTCGCCGCAGCGCGCGGCGATCTTGCGGCCGGCTGCGGTGGATCCGGTGAAGGTGATCTTGTCGACGTCGGGGTGTTCGACGAGGGCCTGGCCGGCCTCGAGGCCACCGGTGACCACCGACAACACGCCCTCCGGGACGCCGGCCTCGGTGAAGATCTCGGCCATCAGGTTGGCGTCGAGCGGGGTCTCCGGTGCCGGCTTGAGCACCACCGAACAACCGGCTGCGAGCGCGGGCCCGAGCTTGTTGCAGATCAGGAACAGCGGGACGTTCCACGCGATGATCGCACCGACCACGCCGACCGGCTCGCGCACGACGAGGGTCTCACCGAACAGTCCGGTGCGCTTCTCTTCCCACTCGTAGGCGTCTGCCGCGTCGGCGTAGCCGTTGAGCACACCGGTGCCGGGGAGTTGTTGCAGCGTCGCGATGTCGGTGACGGAGGCACCCATTTCGGCGGAGACCAGGCCGGTGATGTCGGCCGTGCGCTCGTTGATGAGCTCGGCGGCACGGCGCAGCACGGCGGCGCGTTCCGCGGGCGCCTTCGAGCGCCACACGCCGGAGTCGAAGGCCGCGCGCGCGGCCCGGACCGCGGTGTCGACGTCGGTCGCGTCGCCGTCCGGTGCGGACCCGACCTTCTCCCCGGTGGCCGGGGAGATCACGTCGATGCGCGCGGTGGAATGGGGTGCGACCCACTTCCCGCCAATGTACAGGTTGGGCTGATCCCCACCGCCGATGAGCGTGTCAGGGGCGGTCGTGGTCTCGGTCATGAGTGCTCCAGGGTTGGGTGATCTGGTTCACCCTTGATACTAGAACACGTTCTACTTCGCGACCAGGGTCGGTGGCGATCAGGCTGCGGGCTCGTCGCCGGATCGCACGGCGTGCAGCGTGCCGACCGTGCGAGTGGTGGCGGCATCGGTCCGCGTCGCAACCGCCGACACGGAAAACCCGGAGGCGTTCAGCAACCGGGAGAGATCGGCCGTCGGCCAGTACCAGGCGGGGTGGACCTTGTGCTCGAACCGGATGAGTGCGGGACCGGAGAAGTAACCCAGCAACAAGCGGCCACCCGGCCGCAACGCTCGGGCCAGATCGTCCAACTGGACGGCGAGCGCGTCGGGCTCGGTGTGGATCAGCGAGAACCAGGCGAGGATTCCGGCCGCCGAGCCGGCCGAGAGGTCGAGCGCCCCGGCGTGGCCGACCGCGTACCGCGCCCTCGGGTAGTCCCGGCGCGCCTGGGCGATGAACTCGGGCACCGGATCGACGCCGACGACGTTCGCCCCGCGGTCATGGAGGAACGCGGTCCACTGGCCGGGCCCGCATCCGACGTCGACGATGGGACCGTCGATCTCATCGGCCCACCGTGCGATGACCTCGCGGTCGCGCGCATCGGTGGCGGCGAGGGTTCCGCAGACCCGCGTGTACTCGGCCGCCCGCAGCGCATAGGCGTCGCGGACCGGCTGCAACGACCGGCGGTGCGTCAGGCGCCCGACGTCGGCTTGGCGTCGATGACGACCTCGAACTCGAGGAGGTTGGCGCCGGAGGCAACCGTGTTGCCCTTGCGCTCGGCGGCGTGTGCCGTGCGCGCATCGCTGTTGGCCCAGTTCTGGTAGGCCTCTTCGGTCTCCCACTGGGTGTAGACGAAGTAGCGGTCCTCGCCGTTGGTCGGGCGCAGCAACTGGAAGCCGAGGAACCCCGGCGACCCGTCGACGGCGTGTGCCCGGTTGGCGAAGCGCTTCTCCAGCTCGGGGCCGGCGCCTTCGGGGATGCTGATCGCGTTGATCTTCACTACTGCCATGAGGCCACCCTATCGACTGGCGGCCGCCAGGGACATGGGACCAATCTCCCAGATCGATACTCCCGGTGCCGGATACAGTCACACGCGTGACCGGATCGGACTCGCTCATCGATCACGGCGGCGACGGGCCGCCGATCCTGCTGCTGCACGGGCTGATGGGACGCGGTCGCACCTGGGTGCGGCAGATCCCGTGGCTGCGCGAGCGCGGGCACGTCTTCACCGTCGACGCCGCGTGGCATACCGGGCCCATCGCGCCGGGCACGACGATCGGCCCGGCGGACACCGCGACCGAACGTTTTGTCGCCGACACCGTCGACGTGCTCGAGCGGATCGGCGACGGGCCCGCGGTGCTGATCGGACACTCGATGGGCGGTCTGCACGCGTGGTGCACCGCGGCGGCGCGGCCCGACCTGGTTTCCGCTCTCGTCGTCGAGGACATGGCGCCGGACTTCCGGGGCCAGACCACCCGAAACTGGACGCCGTGGTTCCAAACGTGGCCAGACCGCTTCACCTCGGTCACCCACGCCCAAAGCATGTTCGGCGACGTGGCCGGTCGGTACTTCTACGAGGCCTTCGACGACGGGCGGCTCCACGGCGATCTCGACGTCTTCACCGTCATCGCCGACGAATGGGGCCGCCGCGACTATTGGGCGCAGTGGGAGGCGGTCGCCGTGCCCACGCTGCTGCTGGAGGCCGAGTTCACCGTCACCCCACCCGGTCAGATGGCCGAAATGGCGCGGCGCAACCCCCACGCCCGCCACGTCGTCGCCCCGGGTGCCGGTCACCTCATCCACGACGACGCACCCGCCTTCTTCCGCGACGCGGTCGAGGAGTTCCTGGGCGAACGCTCAGCCCCCGAGGCGGAACAGTCCGTCGTCGGTGATCTCGACGAGACCGTCGACGAGTAGCGAGTCCAGCGCCCGGGACCGCTGCCCGGGGTCGCGGGTCCACGCCGCGTCGAGTCGGCTGCGGTCCACCGGATCAGGATGCTCGCGCAGGACGTCGAGCAGCCGCCCGCGCGCCTGCCGGTCGGTGCCCTCGTAACGCTGGGTGCGTTTGACCACCGCGGGAGCTGCGGGACGGCCGGCGGCGTTCCAGGCGCAGTCGCCGGCGATCGGGCAGTGGTCGCACCGCGGATTGCGGGCCGTACAGACGAGCGCGCCGAGCTCCATGACGGCCGCGGAGAACCGGGGTGCCGAGGGTGCCAGTCCGCCGTCGGGGGTCCGGGGCGCGATCGCCAGGGCGTCGTCGAGATCGGAGCGGCGCGGTCCGGGTGCGTCGGCCAATCCATGGCAGGCCCGGGCGATGACGCGGCGGACGTTGGTGTCGACGACGGGGACCGCCCGGCCGTAGGCGAAGCAGGCCACCGCGCGTGCGGTGTACTCGCCGACGCCGGGCAGCGCGAGCAGCGTCTCGACGTTGTCGGGCACGACGTTGTCATGTTGTGCGGCAATGGTTTTCGCGCAGGTGTGCAGCCGCTGCGCCCGACGCGGATAGCCCAGTTTGCCCCAGGCGCGCAGCACGTCGGCACCGCTCGCGGCGGCCATGTCGGCCGGTGTCGGCCAGCGCCGCACCCACTCGGTCCACGGGGTCAGAACCCGGGCCACCGGGGTCTGCTGCAGCATGAACTCGCTGACCAGCACATGCCACGCGCTCGCCTCGGGTCGGCGCCAGGGTAAATCGCGCTCATGGCGGTCGAACCAGGACAGCACCGCGTGCGGTGGCATACTCGCAAACATGACTACAGCCTCACAACGAGTCACACCCGCACAAGCCTGGGCGGAGCTCAAAGCGGGAAACATACGTTTCGTTGCGGGGGAGCCGGATCATCCCAACCAGGGTATCGACCGTCGGGCCGTCCTGGCCGAGGGGCAGGCGCCCGCGACCGTATTGTTCGGCTGTTCGGACTCCCGGGTGGCCGCGGAGATGATCTTCGACCAGGGGCTCGGCGACATGTTCGTCGTGCGCACCGCCGGCCACATCATCGACTCCTCGGTCCTCGGGTCGCTCGAATTCGCCACCGAACTGCTGAACGTGCCACTGATCGCCATCCTCGGACACGACTCGTGCGGTGCGGTCGGTTCGACGGTGGCCTCGCTCAACGACCTCACCATCCCCGGCGGCTACGTCCGCGACATCGTCGAGCGGGTGGGCCCGAGCATCCTGTCCGCACGGTCGAAGGGCAAGTCGCGGCTCGACGAGTTCGAGGCCGAGCACGTCGTCGAAACCGGGCGTCTCCTGATGCAGCGCAGCCTCCTGATCAAGGGGCGGGTCGACGCCGGCGAGGTGGCGATCGTGGGCCTGACCTACCACCTCGCGGAGGGGCGCGTCGCGCTGCGCAGCGTCATCGGCGACGTCGGCGATGAGCCCGGGGAACCCGTCGAAGTGTGACACGCCGACGGATGTGACCTGCGTTGCCGGATCGCGACACGCCGAGTAGCCTCATCGGTCCGATTGGCGCTGGCGGTTAGCGTGAAGGCGTGATCGAACCACAGGGCCCATTGCCGCCAGAGATCTACTGGCGCCGCCGCATTGTTGCCGGCGTCGGTGCCGTGGCGTTCGTCGGGCTGGTCTTGATGTTGATCATTTCGGCCCTGCCCTCCAAGAGCGACGACGGTCAGAAGGTGGCCGCCACCAGTTCGGCGACCCCCGCGCCGCCGCCCAAGAAGCCGCAGCCCCCGGCCGACCAGGGCAACCAGGGTGGTCAGCAGAACCAGGCCCAGCCCGACCAGGGACAGCAGAACCAGGGCGG
The DNA here is from genome assembly GCF_009932435.1 of Gordonia crocea. NCBI lineage: Bacteria > Bacillati > Actinomycetota > Actinomycetes > Mycobacteriales > Gordoniaceae > Gordonia > Gordonia crocea. The sequence continues at coordinate 45,589 of NZ_BJOU01000017.1, read as the reverse complement.
CCCGGCGCCGCAGGGCGACCAGAACAACCAGCAGGCCGCACCGGTGGCGCCGACCGACGCAGCCGCGCCCACCTCGGTACCCGCACAGAACCTCTGCACCGACCAGAGCCTGTCGGTGGTGCTCTACACCGACAAGTCGACCTACAAGGTCGGCGACCAGCCCGTGTTCACCCTCGCGGTGACCAACGGCGGCTTGGCCGAGTGCACCCGCGACATCGGCAAGTCGGCGCAGAACGTCGTCGTGCGCTCGCTCGACGGCACCCGTACGCTGTGGTCGGCCCGCGACTGCTCGCCGCTGCGGACCGTGCGCAACGTCAACTTCGTGCCCGGTCAGCAGGAGAAGGACACGATCACCTGGTCGGGTACCACCAGCACCCCGGGGTGCAAGACGCCGCGCGAGCCGATGGCTCCCGGCGCCTACCGCGCGATCGGCAAGATCGGCGAGCGCGAGTCCGCGCCGATCACCTTCAACGTCGTCGCGCCGGCGCAGCAGCCCTAGCCGCGAAATCCAACCGCAGACAATCGGTCGGGCGCTAGAACCGGTCGAGGCTCGTCTCGGCCAGTCGGGACAGCCCCTCCCGGATGTGGCGGGCCCAGATGCTGCCGATTCCCTCGACGCCCTGCAGATCCGCGGCGCTGGTCGCCAGCAGCGACTGCAGTGAGCCGAAACTGGCCACCAGGCGCTCGATATGGGCGAACTGGAGCCGCGAGATCCGCGAGAGCATGCGGTATCCGCGGGGCGTCATCGCCATATCCAGGGCTTCGACGGTGGTCGGGTAGCCCAAGGCGCGGCCGATGAGCGACAAGTCGAGCAGGTCCGCGTCGGAGAGTTTGGCGATCGAGGCCAACGCCGACTCCAGGTCGGCGGCCGTCGGTGGTTCGGGCGACGCGTAGTAGTCGCGGACCAACAGTTCGCGCACCGCATCGTTGTCGCTGAGCAGTTCCTCGCGCTGCAGGCGCACCTGTCGGCCGTTGGTGCCCAGTTCGAGGATGTAGAGGTCGATCTCGTCGGCGACGCGGCGCACCATCTCCATGCGCTGGGCCGCACTCGCCACCTCGCGCAGCGTCACGTCGTCCTCGATCTCCGAGCGGGACAGCGCGGCGAGGACTTCGTCCAGGCGCGTCCGGTAACGCTCCAGCGTGGCCAGTGCGACGTTGGCGCGGGAGAGGATCGCGTCGGGGTTCTCGACCACCCGCCGGCTGCCGTCGACGTAGGCGCTGACGATCGACATCGAGGCGCTCACCGAAATGACCGGGTGGCCGGTTTGGATCGCCGTGCGTTCCGCGGCGCGGTGGCGGGTGCCCGATTCGACGGTGGGGATGGTGGGATCGGGCATCAGCTGGACGTTGGCCCGCAGGATCCGGGTGCCATCGGTGGACAGGACCACCGCTCCGTCCATCTTCGACAGTTCCCGCAGCCGTGTCGGCGCGAACTCGACGTCGAGATGGAACCCGCCGTCGCAGATCCGCTCCACGTCGGCGTCGTGGCCCAGCACGATGAGTGCGCCGGTGCGCCCGCGCAGGATCCGTTCCAAGCCGTCGCGCAGCCCGGTGCCGGGTGCGACCCGGGCCAACGTGGTGCGGGTCAACTCGGAGAGGGGGGTGGACGCGGTCATGGGGTGCTCCGGCAGGTGGAAGACGGTGTCGGAATTAGACTATCGGGCTGTGAGAAGCAGTTTTGCAGTACCCGACGACCTGGAGGCGGTGAGCCGCCATCCCGACATCGCGGCTCCCGGCGAACCGATGCGCTACCACCACGCGCTTTGCTACGGCTGTGGCGACGATGCGCCCAACGGCCTGCACGTCCGGGTCGTCGCGGGTGAGGGCGTCGACTCGACGGCCACCATGGCCGTGGTGCCGTGGATGGAAGGCGGCCCCGGCCTGATCCACGGCGGGATCCTCTCGGCCGCTTTCGACGAGGTCATGGGTACGACGTCGTTGTTGATCGGGTTGCCGGTGGTGACCGGTCACCTCGAGATCGACTTCGCCAAGCCGATTCCGATTGGATCGACGCTGCGGTTCACCGCCGAGGTCCTCGGCCGCCAGCGCCGCAAGGTGTATCTGCGGTCGGTTGCCCACATCGTCGATGAAACGGGCACGGCCGTCGACGAACCGGTCGCGGTCAGTCATTCGCTGTTCATCGGAATCGATCCGCGCCAGCACTTCTCGCAACACGTCGCGAACTCGCAGCGCCCCGACGAGCACCAGCGCTGGGCGACGTACTCCAGCCCCTGACGCGTTAGAACTCGTCCGACGGCACCCGCTCGGGCATGCAGGCGTCCAGGGCTTCGGCGAGGTTCGCGACGCGCGTGATGCGGATACCGGCCGGGAGGTCCTCGCGGTCGGCGCCGGAGGCGGGGATCACGGCGTGGCGGAAGCCGAGGCGTTTGGCCTCGGCGACCCGGCGCGTCAGCGCGCTGACCGGGCGGACTTCGCCGGCCAGTCCCACCTCGCCGACGGCGACGGTGGTGAACGGGATCGGTCTGCGCTTCACCACCGAGGCCACCGCCATGGCGATGGCCAGGTCGGCGGCCGGTTCGGTGACCTTCATGCCACCGACCGTCGACGTATAGACCTCGGCCTTGCTGATCGAGGTGATGCCCAACCGCGCCTGCAAGACCGCGAGCACCATGGCCACCCGGGCGCTGTCCAGGCCGGACACGGCGCGGCGCGGGTTGGCCATCTCACTGCTGTTGGCGAGGGCCTGCACCTCGCCGACGAGGGCTCGTTTGCCGTCCATCGTGACCAGCACGGCCGAGCCGGTGACATCGCCCTGGCGCTCGTGCCAGAAGATTCCCGACGGGTCGGTGACCTGGTGGATCCCGTTGTCGCGCTGTTCGAAACACCCCACCTCGTCGGCGGCGCCGAAGCGGTTCTTGACCCCGCGGATCATGCGCAGCGGCGAGTGGCGGTCCCCCTCGAAGCTCAGCACGACGTCGACGAGGTGCTCCAGCGACCGGGGACCGGCGACCGCCCCGTCCTTGGTGACGTGCCCGACGAGGATCACGGCCACACCGCTGTTCTTGGCCAACGACACCAAAGCGGTGGTGACCGCGCGGATCTGCGTCACCCCGCCGTGGACGCCGTCGGAGTCGCCCGCGACCATCGTCTGCACCGAGTCGACGATCAGCAGGGTGGGGTCGACCTCGGCGACGTGGCCGAGCACGGTCGACAGATCGGATTCCGCGGCGAGGAAGACGTTCTCGTCGACCGCGTCGGTCCGTTCGGCGCGCAGCCGCACCTGTCCGGCCGATTCCTCGCCGGTGACGTATAGGACGCGGCGCCCGGCCCGGGCCCAGTGCTTGGCGGCCTCGAGGAGCAGCGTCGACTTGCCGACGCCGGGTTCGCCGGCCAACAGGATGACCGATCCGGGGACGACTCCGCTGCCCAGCACGCGGTCGAACTCCCCGATGCCGCTGGGAATGGCGCGGGCGGCCTCCGAACCGACCTCGGTCAGGCGCTGGGCCGGGCTCGTCGGTGCGACGCCGACGGTGCCGCGCGCTCGTGCCGACGACGCCGCGGCCTCGTCGACCGTGCCCCACTCGCCGCACTCGGGGCAGCGGCCCACCCACTTCGCCGGCTGGTGCCCGCAGGCGCTGCACCGGAAGACGGCGCGTGTTTTGACTGCCACGACGCCAGCCTAAACCGGCCGTCGGACAACCCGGCCCCGCGTGGGGCGGCGGGTCGTCCGACGGAACTCGACAGCGATCAGGTGGCCGGCAGCGCCGTCGGTTCGTGGCCGACGATGCGCTCGTACCGGGTGCGCTGGAACTTGACGGCGCCGAAGATCAGGGCGAGCCCGGCCAGCCCGATCACGATCAGCGTGACCAGCGAGGACCAGAATCCGGGCACCCCGTTGAACGCGGCGATGTAGCCGTTGCGGACATAGGTCAGCGGAGAGATCCAATGCAGCCATTGGAAGGGTGCCGGCACGGTTTCCACCATCCAGATGCCGCCGTAGGAGAACAGCTGGAGCATGAGCCAGGCCAGCGAGGACAGGGTCCCCACCACGTAGCCGAACAATGTGTACAACACCGATACGAGCGCGGCGTTCATCAAGGTTGCGGCGGCGGTGATGACGATGACCTTGGTGAGGCTGGCCGGTTCGGGCATCGGGTCGCGGGTGATGAACGCGAGGACTCCGACGAGCACCATCACGCCGAGGCTGATGGCACTGACCGCGACGGCGCGGCGGCCGGTTGCGCGCAGGGAGCGCGGGGTCTTGTCGTCGGTGACGAAACGGTGGCCGCGGAAGGTCAGCAGAATCATGATCGGCACCAGCATCGACGCGATCAACAGGATCGTCGGCGCGCCGCCGGGACCGCTGAACTGTGCGCGGGCGAGGTGCTTGGTCTCCTTGGTCACCGGGGTGGCCATGAGCTGCGCGAGGGTTGCGCGGGCCTGCTCGTCGCCGAAATCGGGCGCCTTCTTCGCGCCGTCGGACAGGCCCTGGTTGAGGCGGTTGGCGCCGTCGTTGAGGCGCTGGGCACCGTCGGCGACCTTGCCGACGCCCTCGTCGATCGCGACCATGCCGGCGCTGAGCTGCGCGGCCCCGGTCTGCAGTCGACCGCTGCCGTCGACGAGCTTGTTGACACCGCTGCGGTACTGCGCGGTCGGGCTGGTCAGCTGGGTGGCGATCTCGCGGCTACCGGCCTTCAGACGGGCGAGGCCGTCGATGAGTTCGGCCACCTTGGCCAGCTGCGGGTTGTTCGGGGAGAGGGCCTGGGCCTGCTTGATGGCGGCCTGCAGGTTGTTCACCTGGGCCATCGTCGTCAGGCGCTCGATACCGTCGGCCACCTGCGTGGCGCCGTCACCCAGCTTGTCGGTGCCCTGCTGCAGCGAGACCAGGCCGGCCGCCAGGGTGCCGGCGCCCTCGTCGAGCTTGGCCGCGCCCTCACGAGCCTTCTTCACGCCCGGCGCGAGGTCGTTGCTGACACCGTTGCTCAGCGTCGCGGTGCCGTCACCGAGTTGGCCTGAGCCGTCCGCGGCGGAGCGCAGGCCGTCGCCCAGCTTCTGGACGCCGTCCACGAGGCCGCCGACGGTCGTCGCGGCGATGCCCTTGAGGACGCTCTGGTAGATCTTCTCCATCGCCGAGCCGCCGATCTGGGAGGCCTTCAACGTGTTGTTGTCGTTGAAGGTCACCGTGATCAGCGAGGCGGCGGTGCCCGGGTTGGTGATCGTCTTCAGGTTCTCGCTGAAGTCCGCGGGGATGTCGAGCACGAAGTAGTAGCGGCCCGAGCGCAGCCCCTCGTAGGCATTGGCCTTGTCCACCCGCTGGAAGTTCAGCGCGCCGGACTTCACGAGGTTGTCGGTGACCTTTGCGCCGGCCTCGGTGGTGCCGCTGTCGTCGGTGAACCCGGTGTCCTGGTTGACGATCGCGACCGGCATGTCTTTGACGGTCTTCGTCGGGTCCCACAGGACCCACATGTAGATAGCGGAGACCACCAGGGGGACCATCACGAGGATCGCAACGATCAACCGGGCGACCCGGGAGTGCTGCAAACGCGCCTTGGGGTCGGACAATACGGGCATAGCGGTCATGGAGGGTCCGCTTTCAGTCATGGCTCTGCTTTCGAGTGGAACGGCTGACGCGAGGCCCGGGGCGAGACCGGCGTCACGGTAGTGTGAAACAGTTCTGTTTCAGAATCAAGTCGACGCGGGCGGATTGCCCGGTCGGGTAGCGAGAACCGCCCTCCGGCAGCCTTCGGCGATGTCCGCCGGAGAACCGCGGAGGGCGGCTGGGAATACGGGTTTAGTGGTGGCCTTCCTCGGCCGAGTCGGCGGGATCGGGATCCTTGCGCTCCATCAGGGCGCCGGCGTCGACGGGGGTGTCGACGAGGACCTTGCTGATCTTGCCGTCGGTGGAGAACGTGAAGGTCAGCGGGACCGTCAGGCCCGGCGACACGGTGCGCTCGGTGCCCTTGAGCGTGTCGGTCAAGGTGGCCTCGAGGACCTTCTGACCCTGGGCCGGGGTCATTCCGGCCGGCTTCCCGGCGCGCAGCGTCAGGCCCGCGGGGATTGTGGTGTCGCCCTTGAGGGTGACGGTGCCGTGCGGGGTGGTGATGGAGACCAGCTCCGTGTCGTGGACCGTGTCCTCGCTGGAGGCGACGAAGCCGATCTGGAAGGGGCCGCCCTGGGTGAACGCCGTCGTGGCGTCGGTCGAGGTCGGGAAGATGATCGTGACGTCGTTCAAGGTCAACGCGCCGTCGCGGACGGTCGCCCCGTTGATCGCGGGCGCCTGGGTGGCGGTCTGGGAGACCTGTCCCGAGCCGCATGCGGCTGCGGAGACGACGACGCCGATGCCGATGGCGGCAGCGAGCGCGGACTTGGCGAACGCGGACTGGGATAGCTGTGACACCGTAATCCTCCAGCTGTGGTCTTCATGGTGTTCGCCGGTTGCGGCCGGGAACCCTCACTACGCAGCGTAGTGGGCACCGTGGCATCCCGTACGCGGGGGTGGGGAGATTGGCCGAAAATTCGTGGTCGGGCGCAGCGGGCGCGTCGGCCACATTCGGGTCTCGGCGTGTGCCGTACCACACTGCGTAGTAGTCGCCGAATAGTCGCCCTGCCAGCACAAAGGGTGATAATCACCCGTTTGACCTGCACCGTTGTGAGAAGGCTGTCAGCCGCCCGTGTTAGACTTGCCTCAGTTGAAAGGGGCGCTAAGTTCATGAATTTCAAAGTTGGCGACACCGTTGTCTACCCCCACCATGGTGCCGCGAGGGTCGAGGACATCGTTACCCGCACCATCAAGGGTGAACAGGTCGAATACCTCGTTTTGAAGGTCACCGACGGTGATATGACCGTCCAGATCCCCTCTTCGAAGTTGGAGTACGTCGGAGTCCGCGATGTGGTGGGCGAGGAGGGCCTCGACCAGGTCTTCCAGGTGTTGCGCGCACCCCACACCGAGGAGCCCACCAACTGGGCCCGCCGTTTCAAGGCCAACCAGGAGAAGCTCATCTCCGGCGACATCATCAAGGTCGCCGAGATCGTGCGCGACCTGTGGCGCCGCGAGCAGGACCGCGGGCTGTCGGCCGGCGAGAAGCGCATGCTCACCCGCGCCCGCCGCGTGCTGGTCGACGAGCTGTCGCTGGCCCAGAACACCGACGACGAGAAGGCCGCAAGCATTCTCGACGAGGTGCTGGCCGCCGCTTCCTGACGAAGCACCGCTGCACACTTGACGACATCGGTCATCATCCCGGCCGCCGGGTCGGGGGTCCGCCTCGGGGAGAACCGGCCGAAGGCCTTCGTCGACGTCGGGGGAGCCAGCATCCTGGCCCGCACCGTCGCGTCGATCCTTGCGGTTGACGACCTCGAACTCGACCGGATCGTCGTCGTCGTGCCCGCGGAGATGATCGGGCCGGTCCGTGAGGAGCTGGCCGGAGTCGGCTGCGAGGTCGTGGTGGTGGCCGGCGGCGCGGAGCGCTCCGACTCGGTTCGGGCCGGATTGCAGCACGTGACCGGGGAGTTCGTCCTGGTCCACGACGCCGCCCGCCCATTCACCCCCGTCCCGGTGTTCCGCCGCGTCGTCGCCGCCCTGCGCGCCGGTAACCCGGTCGTGGTTCCCGGCCTCCCCGTCGTCGACACCCTCAAACGCGTCGACGCGCAGGACCGGGTCGACGAAACCGTCGACCGCGCGGTGCTGCGCGCCATCCAGACCCCGCAGGGGTTTCACGCCGATGCATTGGTGGCCGCCTACGCGCCGGACTCGGACGGGCCCGGCACGGCCACCGACGATGCCGGCCTCGCCGAGCGGGCCGGCCTGCCGGTCCTCGTCGTCGACGGGGACCCCGACGCCTTCAAGATCACGACGCCGTGGGATCTGCGGCTGGCACGCGACTTCGCCAAGGGAAGGGCCTGACATGCGGGTGGGAATCGGCACCGACGTGCACCGGATCGCTGCGGGCACCCCGTGCTGGATGGTCGGGCTGCATTTCCCCGACGAAGACGGGTGCGAAGGGCACTCCGACGGCGACGTCGGCGCCCACGCCCTGTGCGATGCGGTGCTCTCGGCCGCCGGACTCGGCGACCTGGGCAGCGTGTTCGGCACCGGCCGGCCCGAGTGGGACGGGGTCTCGGGGGTGCAGATGCTCGAGCACGTCGCCGAGTTGGTGGCCCAGGCCGGGCTCGTCGTCGTCAACGGGGCGGTGCAGGTGGTGGGCAACCGGCCGCGGATCGGGCCTCGGCGCGCCGAGGCGTCCGAGGTGCTGTCGGGGGCGCTGCGCGCCCCGGTGTCGGTGTCGGCGACGACCACCGACGGTCTCGGGTTGACCGGTCGCGGTGAGGGAATCGCCGCCGTCGCCACCGCGCTGGTGGACGAGGCGCCGCGCGGGGATCACCCCGGCCGGTAGGATGGCACGTCGTGACCCTCCGCCTCTTTGACACCGCCGCCCGCGAGGTGCGCGAGTTCGCCCCCCTCGTCGACGGTCGGGTGACGATCTATCTGTGTGGCGCGACGGTCCAGGGTGTTCCCCACATCGGCCATGTCCGCAGCGGCATCGCCTTCGACGTGTTGCGGCGGTGGCTGTCCTACACCGGCAACGACGTGCTCTTCGTCCGCAATGTCACCGACATCGACGACAAGATCCTGCGCAAGGCCGACGAGGCCGGCCGGCCCTGGTGGGAATGGGCGGCCACGCATGAGCGCGCCTTCGACGACGCCTACCGCGCCCTCGGGGTGCTGCCGCCGTCGGCGGAGCCGCGGGCGACCGGCTTCGTACTGCAGATGATCGGCTACATGCAGCGGCTCATCGACCGCGGTCACGCCTATGTCGCAGACGGGAACGTCTACTTCGACGTGCTGAGCCTGCCGTCGTACGGCGCCCTGTCCGGGCACAAGCTCGACGACGTGCACCAGGGCGAGAGCGCCGGCACCGGCAAGCGCGACGCCCGCGATTTCACCCTGTGGAAGGCGGCCAAACCCGGCGAGCCCTCCTGGGACACCCCGTGGGGACCGGGCCGGCCCGGGTGGCACCTCGAGTGCTCGGCGATGGCGACGAGCCTGCTCGGCCCGGAGTTCGACATCCATTGCGGCGGTATGGATTTGGTCTTCCCGCACCACGAGAACGAGATCGCCCAGAGCCATGGTGCCGGTGACGGGTTCGCCCGGTACTGGCTGCACAACGGCTGGGTGACCATGAGCGGCGAGAAGATGAGCAAATCGCTGGGCAACGTGGTGGCGATCCCGGCGATGCTGAGCAAGGTCCGGCCGGTCGAGTTGCGCTACTACCTCGGCAGCGCCCACTACCGATCGATGCTCGAGTACTCCGACGGTGCGCTGCACGAGGCGGCCACCGCCTACCGCCGCATCGAATCCTTTGTCCGCCGGGTGGATTCGCGGGTCGCGCCGGTGGCGGTGGGCCGGGTCGACGCCGAGTTCGCCGCCGCCCTCGACGACGATCTGGGCGTGCCGGCCGCCTTGGCGGTCATCCACAACGCGGTGCGGTCGGGAAACACCGCGCTGGAGAACGGCGACGGCGATGCCTCCGTCGCGGTGGCGGAGTCGGTGCGCGCCATGATGGATGTGCTCGGGGTGGATCCGATGGCGCCGAATTGGGCCGACGCCGGCGATGACTCGACGGCGATGACCGCGCTGGACGTGCTGGTGCGCGCCGACCTCGACCGGCGCGCGCAGGCCCGGGCGGACAAGGACTGGGCCGTGGCCGACGAGGTGCGCGACCGGCTCGCCCGGGCCGGCATCGAGGTCACCGACACCCCCGACGGCGCACAGTGGTCTCTTCGGGAAGCGCAGCCCGCGCAGCCAACCCAATCGGAAGCAGGTTCGTGATGGCCGGCAACTCCAAGCGCCGCGGCGCGGTCCGCAAGTCGGGCACCAAGAAGGGGCAGGTCGTCGGGTCCGGCGGACAGCGCCGGCGCGGCCTGGAAGCGCGCGGTGCCACCCCCAAGGCCGAGGATCGGGTCTACCACGCCGCGCACAAGCGGGCCAAGGCCGCCGAGAAGAAGTCGACCAACACCCGGCGCCGCAGGGACGAGGACACCGCGGAGTATGTGCTCGGCCGCAATCCCGTCGTCGAGTGTCTGCGCGCCGGGGTGCCGGCCACCGCGCTGTATCTGGTCACGGGTACCGGGGCCGGGGCGAGCGGGGTCAAGCTGCGCGGGCCCGAGGCCGACGAGCGGGTGACCGAGGCGGTCGGACTGGCCGGCGCCGCCGGGATCTCCATCCTGGAGGTGACCAAGAACGAGCTGGACCGGATGTCGGCCAACGGCCTGCACCAGGGCGTCGCCCTGCAGGTCCCGCCCTACGAGTACGCCCACCCCGACGACCTCATGGCCGACGCCGAGGCCTCCGGCCACCCGCCGCTGCTGGTGGCGCTGGACAACATCACCGACCCGCGCAACCTGGGCGCGGTCATCCGGTCGGTGGCGGCCTTCGGCGGACACGGCGTGCTGATCCCGCAGCGCCGCAGCGCGAGCGTCACCGCGGTGGCGTGGCGCACGAGCGCCGGTGCCGCGGCGCGGCTGCCCGTCGCGCAGGCGCCGAACCTCACCCGCACGCTCAAGGACTGGGCGAAGACCGGGGCGCAGATCGTCGGCCTCGACACCGAGGGGGCGGTCAGCCTCGACGACTACGACGGCACCGGCCCGACCGTCATCGTCGTCGGCTCCGAGGGCAAGGGGTTGTCGCGCCTGGTCCGCGAGACCTGCGACTCGGTGCTCGCCATCCCGATGGCCGGGGACGTGGAGAGCCTCAACGCCTCGGTCGCAGCGGGCGTGGTCCTGGCAGACTTCGCCCGCCAGCGCCGTCAGACCTAGTGCGGTTGATCGGCTGACTTAGGTCCCGCTCCCGCATTCTGGTCCCGCTCCCTCGGCCGAGGGAGCAGGACCAGAATCGCTCCGCGGGAACGGGTCAGCCGCGTGCGATCGCAGAGAGGTCGACACCGGCGCCGAGCAGCGCTGCCCGGGTGGCCATCGCGTGCTCGACCGCTCCGGGGGTGTCGCCGTGCAGGCAGACCGACTCCGCGTCGACGGTGATCGTCGAACCGTCGACGGCGGTGAGGGTGCCGGTGGTGACCAGGTCGACGACGCGGCGCGCGATCTGAGCCGAATCGGTGAGCAGCGCCCCGGCCTCGGTGCGCGGCACCAGGGTTCCGTCCGGGCGGTAGCCGCGGTCGGCAAAGGCTTCGGTGATGACCGGCAGGCCGGCGTCGCGGGCCAGGTCCAACACCAGTGACCGGGGCAGCCCCATGACCGCGAGCCCGGGGTCGACGGAGCGGACCGCGGCCACGACGGCGGCGGCTTGTTCCTCGTCGGCGACGACCGTGTTGTAGAGCGCGCCGTGTGGTTTGACGTAGGTGACCCGGGCGCCGGTCGCCGAGGCCAGAGCGGTCAGCGCGCCGATCTGGTAGACGATGTCGGCGCGCAGGTCTTCGGGGTCCATCGCCATGTAGCGGCGGCCGAATCCCTCCCGGTCGGGGTAGGACACCTGGGCCCCGATCGCGACGCCGCGACGGTGGGCTTGCGCACACGTGCGCGCGAGCAGGGTGGGCGACCCGGCGTGGAAGCCGCAGGCGATGTTCGCGCTGGTCACGATGGTCAGCATCGCATCATCGTCGCCGACGCCTTCGCCGAGATCGGCGTTCAGATCGATGGTCTGGGGCACGGTTCCGATGATAGGAGGTTTACGCTGGCAACTATGACATCGATGAGTGACGTGATCGCCACCACCGAGGGCTTGGTGGCCGGGTCGCGCGGGAAGCGCACGCGGGCCGGGACGATCAGCTGGAAGGGCATCCCCTTCGCCGCCCCGCCGATCGGTCCGCGCAGGTTCCTCGCCCCGGAGCCGGTGACCCCGTGGCAGGGCAAGCGTGCCGCCCGCGCCTACGGGTACGCCGAGATCCAGGACAAGCTCTACACCGCCGTCGGACCGGGCCGGTTCCAGCCGATGAGCGAGGACTGCCTGACCCTCAACGTGTTCTCACCCGACCGGATCTCCGCGCGTCCGCGCCCGGTGATGGTGTTCATCCACGGCGGCGCCTACCTGTTGGGTACGTCCGCCACGCCGCTCTACGACGGGTCCCTGCTGGCCAAGGCCGGCGACGTCGTGGTCGTCACCCTGCAGTACCGGTTCGGGCCGTTCGGCCTGATGGACTTCTCGAAGTATTCCCACGAGGGCCGTCGGTTCGACGACAACCTCGGGCTGCGCGACATGGTCGCCGGGCTGCAATGGGTCCAGCGCAACATCGCCGCATTCGGCGGCGACCCGGACAACGTCACCGTCTTCGGCGAGAGTGCCGGCGGGTCGGCGGTGGCGGCACTGCTGGCTACCCCGGCAGCCGAGGGGCTGTTCCACCGGGCGATCGCACAGAGTCCGGCCAACGGGCTCAACATCGCCAAGGATGCCGCCGAGCACTTCGCCGACGAGTTCGTGAAGATGGTCGACAACCACGCCTACCGCGCGGGAAGCGGCGGACCCTCGATTCCGCCGGATCGCGCCCGCGAACTCCTCCTCAACGCGAGTTCGGCGGAACTGCACCGTGCCGGTCGCAAGCTGACCGTGTACGCGGCGCGGTCGGGCTTGGGCGAGTTCCTGCCCTTCGGGCCGACCTTCGGCACCGACTACCTGCCGCAGGACCCGAATCAGGCCGCCCTCGACGGCAAGACGCACAAGGTGCCGCTGATCATCGGGACCAACCGCGACGAGGCCAACCTGTTCACCAAGAGCGGCTTCTTCACCGAGACCGACGGCGTCGACGTGGACGGGATCCCGTTCCCCGAGGACGACGAGGTCTTCGTCGGCATCGACGATCCCGCGCACCGGGCCGCCCTGGTGAAGGCGTATCAGACCGGTCCGCGCGGCGGGGACCGCGTGCACATGCTGGGCGACTCGGTGTTCTGGGGTGCGGCGATCCCGTTCATCGAGGGACATGCGTCGGCGGGCAACCCCACCTACGTCTACCGCTACGACTTCGACACCCTGGTGCTGCGCGCCAGCGGTATGCGGGCCACCCACGCGACCGAGTTGTTCGCGGTGTTCGGGGCGTACCGAACCGCGATCGGGGCGGGTCTGGCGCTCGGCGACTGGCGCAGCACCGGCAAGATCACCCGGGTGATGCAGGGCCACTGGACCACGTTCGCGCGTACCGGGCGGCCCGAACTGCAGTGGACGCCGTACTCCGCCGCCCACCGCGACACCCTCGTCTTCGACGTCCATTCCCGGATGGTGAACGACCCGTATCCGCAGCGACGCGAGGCGTGGATGGCTGCGCACGGGGCCGCCGACGGGCAGGTCTCGGCCTGATGCTGCGCGGGGCGGTGCTCGCGGGGGCGACCCTCGCCCTGCTCGCCGTCGCCGGTTGCGGAGGGGAGGCGTCCCCACCCGCTCCCGCCGCCTCGTCGGCCCCCGCCGTCGTCGACGGGAGCACCGGTGAACCGTCGCCGAGTGAACCCGTCGTCTACCTGCCCCCGCCCTACATCGCCCGAACGGTGTGGGCGCAGACCGCTGTCGGCCCGAGCCTGCAGGTGTACCCGACCGTCGCGGGCCGTCGCGTGACCGATCCCGCGGCGCAGGGCAAGGCGTGGCGGGAGGTGGTGGCCCTCTCGGCGCGGTATGGCCGCTACTCGGCGACCTCGCCGGGGATGCGGGCCCAGTTCGACTGCCACTGGGTGTGGGCGCGCGCGGTACAGCCGGACAAACCGTCGTGGAATCTCGAGCCGGGTCGGCCGGTGGTCTCCGAGGATCAAATGATCGCCGCCCGGTGTAACCCGGGGGCACCGGAGGAATAACCGTCCGGCGAAGCCGATCCCGATGTCAGACCGTCGATCCATACTTGGGCGCGTGAAGATCTGTTACGTCGACCTGGACAACGTCTTGGTGGATTTCGCCTCCGGTATCGCCCGCCTCGACGACGAGGTCGTCGCCGCCTACGAGGGGCGCCTCGACGAGGTACCCGGGATCTTCGCGCTGATGGATCCGATGCCCGGGGCCGTGGCGGCGTTCGCCGAGTTGGCGGCGTCCTTCGACACCTACATCCTGTCCACCGCGCCGTGGGGCAACCCGAGTGCGTGGACCGACAAGCTGGTCTGGGTCCAGCGCCATCTCGGCGCCGGACCGGGTGCACCCGCCTACAAGCGGCTCATCTTGAGCCACCACAAGAACCTGCTCGCCGGGGACTACATCATCGACGACCGCACGGCCCGCGGTGTCGACGCGTTCGGCGGCATCCACATCCACTTCGGTACCGAGGGCTTGCAGACGTGGCCGCAGGTTCTCGATCACATGCGGCCGCTGGCCGCCGACGACGAAAGGAAGTAGTGCCATGACCGATTCGGTGGTGAACGTCTATCGAGACGGACTCGACTTCTTCGGGACGATCGTGCAGGCCGTGCCCGACGGCGCGTGGCAGCGGCCGTCGCCGTGTGCGGACTGGACCGCACTCGACGTGCTCGGCCACGTCGGCGAGACGACGGCGATCGGGGTGAAGATTCTGACCGGCCAGCCGGTGGACCCGAACCGGTCCAGCCCGCCGTCGGCCGCGGTGGACGGCGATCCCGCCTTCTGGTGGGTGCAGGTCGCCGGACAGGCGGGGGAGGCGCTGGCCGGCGGGATCGACCTCGACCGCGAGGTGGACAGCCCGGTCGGTCGGCGCACCGTCCGCGACGGCCTGTCCTTCCCGGCCGCCGACCTCTACCTGCACGGCTGGGACCTCGCGACGGCGACCGGCACCGCGGTGACGATTCCGCCGGCGGCGGTGGCCTTCATCAACGGGATGTTCGAGCACGTGCCGGACGAGGTGTCGCGCCGTCCCGGCGTCTTCGGTCCGGCAGTGCCGACACCGCCGGATGCCACCCCGACGCAAGCGCTGATCGCCTTCACCGGACGGGATCCGGGCTGGACGCCCTAGCGGCCGCTGCGCCGTCCGGGTTCAGGCCCGGGTGCGTTCGCGGCTGCGCCCGATGAACCGGCACACCAGGTAGATCACAAACGAGATGGTCGTGACGAAGACCGACACCGGCAGCCCGGGGGCGAGGGAGAGGATCAATCCGCCGACGGCGGCGAGTTCGGCGAAGGCGATGGCCAGCAGGGTCACCGTCGTCGGATTCGACGACAGCCGCATCGCGGCAGCGCCGGGGGTGATGAGCAGGGACATGACCAGCAGGGCGCCGATGATCTGGACGCCCTGTGCGCACGCGAGACCCATCAGCACCGCGAAGACGATGGACAACGCCTTCGTCGGCACCCCGTTGGCCAACGCCACCCGGGGGTCGACGGAGGCGAACAGCAGCGGCCGGTAGATGACGGCGAGGACCGCGATGACCGCGACGGTGGTGATCGCAATGGCGGTCAGTCCGCTCAGGCCGACGCTCACGACCTGGCCGGTGAGCATGGCGAAGCCCTTCGACGCGTTGCCGTAGAGGGCCAGGAACAGCACCGCCAGGCCCAGGCCGAAGGCCATCACCACGCCGATCACCGAATCCCGTTCCCGCGCACGGTTGCCCAGGATTCCGAAGGTCAGCGCCGCGACGACCGCGCCGATCACGCCGCCGACATTCACGCTGATGCCGGCGAGCAGCGCGGCGGCGGCGCCGGTGACCGACAGCTCGCTCACGCCGTGGACGGCGAACGACATCTGACGGGTCACGATGAGCGGGGACAGCAGACCGCCGAGCAGGCCGAGCAGGGCCAAAGCGACGATCGCCTGTTGGACGAAGTCGCGGCCGAGGAGGTCCCCGGTCGTCGCCAGGTCGAAGAAACTACCCACCGAGCACCGACTCGTCTGCGCAGTGGTGGCCGTCTTCGGTTCCGAGGACCACCAACCGGTCGCCGATGCGTGCGACGTCGACGCGCGAACCGTACAGCGCGGTGAGGACCTCCGAGGTCATCACGTCGGCGGGGGTGCCGACGACGAACCGACCGCCCGCCAGGTAGAGGACCCGGTCCACGTACGGCAGTACCGGGTTGATCTCGTGGGTGACGAAGACCAGGGCGGTGCCGGCCAGGCGGCGGCGCTGGTCGAGTAGCTCCAGGATCCGCTGGCTGCTGCCGGGGTCGAGGCTCGACAGCGGTTCGTCGCACAGCAGGAGGTCGGGGTCGCGGGTGAGGGCCTGGGCGATGCGCAGGCGCTGCTGTTCGCCGCCGGACAGCAGGCCGAAGGGCCGGTCGGCGAACCCGGATGCGTCGACCTGCGCCAAGGCCGCGTCGACGAGGGCGCGCCGGGTGCGGTGATGGCGCCACCCGACGCCCCACGAGGCGCCGTCCACGCCGAAGCCGACGAGGTCGCGGCCCCGAATAGCGAGGGGGTCGGCGTCGTCGGCGTGCTGCTGCGGCACGTACCCGACGTTGCCGGCCACTTCGACCGAGCCGGTGGTCGCCGGGAGTTGGCCGAGCAGCATGCGCAACAGCGAGGTCTTGCCCGACCCGTTGGGCCCCAGGACCGCGATGAACTCCCCGCGCTCGATGGACAGCGTCAGGCCGCGCCACAGTGGGCGATTGCCGAGGGTGAGCTCGACATCGGTCAGTTCGGCGACGACGCCGGGGGTATCGCTCACTTCTCGAGGGCCCGGGCCAGTGCGTCGATCTGCGCGCCCTGCCACTGGATGTAGGAGGTGACCCCGACGCTCAGCGATTCGGTCAGCGTCACCACCGGCACGCCGGACTTCTCGGCCGTGGCGCGCACCGCGAGAGTGACCGAATCGGCGGCCTGGGTGTTGTAAAGCAAGGCCTTGGCGGTGCGCGAGGTCAGCAGGTCGTCGAGCTTGGCGCGGTCGGCGGCCGACGGGGTCTGTCCGTTGGCGACCGCGGCGGTGAATGCCGGCGGGGAGGCGTCGACGAGCCCGGCGGCCGAGATCAGGTAGCCGGCCAGCGGTTCGGTCTGGGCCACCTTGGTGCCGCGGTGTCGCGCGGCGATCTCGCCGACCTTGGCCTTCAACCCGTCGAGCTGCGTGGCGAAGGCGGCGGCGTTGCGACGGTAGTCGGCAGCGTGCTCGGGTGCCTGGCGCGACAGCGCGTCGGCGAGGGCGGCGGCGGCCTTGCCGACGGCGGTGAGGTCGTAGAAGACGTGCTCGTTGGCGCTGTCGGCGCTGTGCCTGTGGCCGCGGTGGTCCCCGTGGTCCCCGTGCTCGTGCTCATCGTCGTGCATGCCGATCAGGGAGGCCACGTCGATCACCGTTGCGGTGGACGACTTCTTGGCGTCGGCGAGGTACTCGTCGTAGTGGCCGCCGTTGATCAGGACGATGTCGGCATCGCCCACCGCCGCGGAGTCGGCCGCCGTCGGGGTGAAGTCGTGCGGATCGCCATCGGCCGAGGTGTAGAGGGCCTTGACGGTGCCGTGGTCGCCGACGACCGCCTCGGCGACCGAGCCCCACACGTTGGTGGAGGTGACGACCAGGGGTCGGGTGGTCGTGTCCGAGCCGGTCGAGCACGCGCTGGTGGCGCCGACAACGGTCAGCACGGCGACGGCGGCGATGATCAGGCGATGGCGCACGGATGCCTCGGTTTCACTCGGTGCGGGCTGAGGGCGACAACCGCTAATGAAAACGGTTTCCGAAAGCATAGCGCGACACCGGGTGTCCGGCGCAACCGGAGGTGCCTATCCGACGATCACCGGTACGACGAAACTGTGCAGCATGCGCGACTCCTCGTCGGGGGAAGAACCGGGGGAGGACAGCAACGAGAGCATCACGCGGACGAGCCAGCGCGCCCGCTCGTCGGCCGATGTGGTCGCGGATTCGCCCAGTTCCGCCACGAAACCCCGGGCCAGCGATTCGACGACGGGGGAGACGACGGCGAGTTGGGCGGCGGTGGCCACGCCGTCGGCGCGGAACCAGTTGGCGAATGCGGGGTTGTCGCGGACCAGGGCGAGGGCGCAACGGATACCGCTCACCAGTTGCTCGGCCGGCTCGGTGGCGGTGACGCCGCGCGCGACCGCCCGGGCGATGCGGGCGGCCGAGCGGTCGACGAATGCGGCCTGGACGGCCTCGCGGCTGGCGAAGTAGCGGTACAGCGTGGCGCGCGAGCAACCCGCCTTCGCGGCGAGGGCCCGCATCGTGACCGCGTCGACCCCGTGGGCGGCGTAGAGGTCTTCGGCCACGTCGAGGATCCGCTGCGCCACCGCGTCGGCCCGCTGTTCCTGCCACTGCACGGTCATGACGGTGCGGTCATGACGGTGTGGTCCTGATGGCGGGGCCGGGAAGGAAGGGGACGGCATCGGGGCGCCGGACGTAGTTGCCCTCCGCCCAGCGGATGCCGTCCGCGTCAACCGTGAATGCGGGGAACCGGCCGAGGAGCTCGGTCAGTGCGACGCGGGCCTGCATCCGGGCCGCGGCCGCGCCCAGGCAATGGTGGTTGCCGTGGCTGAAGGTCAGGATGGTGCGCGGCTCGCGGGTGACGTCGAGTTCTTCGGCGTCGGGCCCGAAGCGGCGCGGATCGCGGTTGGCCGAGCCGTAGCAGAGGAGTACCTTCCGGCCGGCCGGGATGGCGACGGTGCCCCGCGGGGTGTCGGGGTAGACGACCTCGGTCGTGGTCGTGCGCGCCAGGCCCTGGACCGGCGAGGTGAGCCGCAGGAGTTCCTCGGTTGCGGCGGGGATCCGTCCAGGTTCCTCGACGAGGAGGCGTCGTTGGTCGGGGTGGGCCGCGAGCAGTTCGACGCTGCCGCCCAACATGCCGGTGGTGGTGTCGTTGCCGCCGGCGACCATGGTGAACGTGAACGCGAGGATCGACATGAGGCCGGGCGGATCGTCGGCCAGGCCGGCGCCGACCAGGGCCGAGACGGTGTCGTCGCCCGGGTGGTCGCGGCGGTAGTCGATCAGCTCGCCGAAGTATCCGAGCATCTCTGCCGTGGCGGTTCCCGCATCGGCGGCGCCGTCGGTGTTTCCGGTGGTCGCCCCGACGATGGCCTGGGTCCACCCGTCGAATCGCGGCCAGTCCGATTCCGGTACGCCGAGGTAGTGGGCCACCACCATCGACGGCAGCGGTTTGAACAGTGCCGCGACGATGTCGGTGGGGGTGTCGCGCGCGTCGGCGATCTCGTCGAGCCGTTCGACGACGAACCGGCGCACGCGCGGCTCCACGTCGACCACCTGTTTGGGGGTGAAGCCGCGCGCCACGAGCTTGCGGAATCGGGTGTGCACCGGCGGGTCCTGCATGACCAGCGGCGGGTTGTCGGCCATGCCGATGGCCTCCAGCTCGCCGTAGGTGACCGTCAGCCCCTGGCCGGAGGAGAAGGTGGTGGCGTCGTTGGCCGCCGACCAGACGTCGGCGTGGCGGGTGAGTACCCAATACTCGCCGGGGTCGCGGCCGCCGGCCGGTCCGGTGTCGACGCGGTGCACGGGATCGTCGTCGCGCAGCGCCCGGTACATCGTGAACGGGTCGCGCCAGTCCTCTCCCGACCGCAGCCGAAAACCGGCGTCCCGAGACAATAGGCGACTCATGTAGGGAAAATAAGACACATTAGGCAAAGTGTCAAGGAGCGGGTAGTGCGTGCGGTGACCATGCGAGCACCTCCTCGAGTGGTGGAAATCGGGAACAAGAAAACAGGTCGGCGTAATCTACGCTCAGCGGCATGAAAACCGCGATCGCGCCGGGGGCGTTCGGGCTGACCGGCGTCGAGGTGGGTGACTTCGCCCAAGGTGGTGCGGGTGCCAAGTCGGTCGCCTGGTCGTACAAAGGCTCGATCCCGACGACGGGAACTGTGGTGTTCTCGTGGACCAGTGGCAAGGTGCAGCGGGCCGTCAAGTTCGACGGCGGCGAGCAGATCGCCAACTATGTGTTCCGAACCGACACCGGCCGGCAGAACAACATCGACGCGCCGCCGGTGCGCGACGGCGACAGGATCTCGGTATTCGTGCCCTCGGGCGATGCGAGTGCGTTGGGTACTTCATGGAGCGCGACCGTCGAGGTGGACGGTCAGCCGGCGGGCGCCTGCTCGCCCTGACGTTTGACCTGCTCGGCGTATGACCTGCTCGGCGTAGCGCCGCTTGCGCTCGTCGGACTTCGACTTGAAACGCGGATTTGCGCGGCGCGAGGCCGCCTCCGCCCGCCGCGCCGCACTTGGCGTGGAATGAGCCGCTCTGCGCGCGACTGGGCGTAGTCTCGTCGCGTGACCGGGCTTGACCTGCAGCGCAGCGCTGCGCCGACTATCGCGAAGTCCGTGGTCGTCGTGTTCTGCGCCGCGGCCGTCGGCGCCCTCGTCTGGCACCTGTGGGTGGTCCCCGTCGCCGGGCACTACGGCCTGTTCACCAACGGCGTCGACACGAAGGTGTACCGGGGCGGCGCGAATGCCGTGATCCACGGGCTACCGCTCTATGACCGGCCTGTCTACCGCTATTGGTGGTTCACCTACCCGCCGTTTGCCGCCGTGGTCATGGCGCCCCTCGCCCTGATCAGTCCGCTCCACGCCATCCGGTTGGTGCAGGCGGTCAACATCGTCTGCCTGTTCCTCCTGGTCGTCCTGACCCTGCGCGCCATGGGATTTCAGCGCGACCGGCGCTTCTGGCTGACCGCCGTCGCCGCGTCGCTCGCCGGCCTGCTGTTGGAGCCGGTGCACACCACGATCTGGAACGGTCAGATCAACCTGGTGTTGGCGGTGTTCGTCGTCGGCTGTCTGACGCTGCCCACGGGGAAGTGGCGGGGCATCGGGGTGGGAATCGCGGCTGGGATCAAGCTGACCCCGATCTTCTTCGTCGCCTATCTGGTGGTGACCCGCCAGTTTCGGGCCGCACTCACCGCGGTGACGGTGTTCGCCGCGACCATCCTGATCGGCCTGCTGGTCCTGCGCGGGCAGGCCTGGCGGTACTGGACGGGTGCCGGGAACACCGCCCACATCGGGGAGGAGGACGCACCGTCGAACCAGTCCATCCACGGACTCCTCGCCCGGATGGATGCGCTGGGGCTCTGGCATCCGCCCGGCTGGCTGTGGCTGCCGTTGGGGATCGGTGTGGCCGTCGTGGGCCTGATGGCCGTGGCCCGGCTGTATCGGGCCGGCGCACAGATGGCCGCCATCACGATGGCCGGCCTGACCGCGTGCGCGGTGTCGCCGTTCAGCTGGGGCCACCACTGGGTCTGGATCCTCCCGTTGCTGCTGATCACCGTGGTCCGCGTCGCCGACGCCGTGCGCCGGGACCGGCCGATCACCTGGTTGTGGTGGTTGGTCCCGGCAGCCTTCGCGGTCGCCGCGGGGGCGTGGCGGGTCCAGGTCTTCCTTGAGGGTCGGCTGGTGTGGCGAGCCGGGACGTTCCGCGTCTTCTGGTCACCGGACGCCCACGGGTGGGAGGCGGTGCGCGCCGTGGCCGGGTCCGCGGCCTACCTCTTGGTCTTTGCGAGCGCGGTGGCCGCCGCCTTCTACTGGACCCGGCGCGCGACGAGCGCCGAGGCCGAATCGCTGCGGGACTAAGGTGGGGGCATGCCTTCTGTGCTGCCCCGCCGCATCGCGGTGATCTCGGTGCACACCTCGCCGCTGGCGCAACCGGGAATCGGTGATGCCGGCGGGATGAACGTGTACGTCTGGCAGACGGCCGTGCGGCTGGCCCGGCGCGGCGTCGAGGTCGAGATCTTCACCCGGGCCACCTCCTCGTCGGACGAGCCGGTGGTGCGCGCCGCGCCCGGCGTGCTGGTCCGCCACGTGCAGGCGGGGCCGTTCGAAGGCCTCGACAAGACCGACCTGCCCGCCCAGCTGTGCGGCTTCTCCGCCGGGGTACTGGGTGCCGAGGCGGCCCATGCCAGCGGCTACTACGACATCGTCCACTCCCACTATTGGCTCTCCGGGCAGGTCGGGTGGCTGGCGGCGAACCGGTGGGGCGTCCCGCTGGTCCACACCGCACACACCCTCGCCGCGGTGAAGAACGCCTCGCTGGCCACCGGTGACACCGAGGAGCCGCGCCTGCGCATCGTCGGTGAGCAGCAAGTCGTCGACGTGGCCGACCGCCTGGTGGCCAACACCGGGACCGAGGCCGCCGAACTGGTGTCGATGTACCACGCCGATCCCTCGATCATCGACGTGGTCGCGCCCGGGGCCGACCTGGACTGTTTCACCCCCGGCGACGCCGCCGCCGCGCGCGCCGATCTCGGCCTCGACGCCGACGAGACCGTCGTCGCCTTCGTCGGGCGGATCCAACCGCTCAAGGCGCCCGACGTCCTCCTGCGGGCCGCCGCACCACTCATCGATGCCGCGCGCGCCGAGGGCCGCCGCCCGTTGCGCCTGCTCGTCGTCGGCGGCCCGTCGGGCACCGGGCGCGAACACCCGACGGCCCTGGCCGACCTGGCGGTCGAGTTGGGGGTCGCCGATCGTGTCACCTTCCTGCCGCCGCAGCCGGCCGAACGGCTGGCGCAGGTCTACCGCGCCGCCGACGTCGTCGGGGTGCCGAGCTACTCGGAGAGCTTCGGCCTCGTCGCCGTCGAAGCGCAGGCCTGCGGAACGCCGGTCTTGGCCGCCGACGTGGGCGGTCTCGGCGTCGCCGTCGCCGACGGGCTCACCGGTGTCCTCGTCGACGGGCACCGGATCAGCGACTGGGGCAACGCGCTGGAGAAGATGCTCGCCGACCCGCAGCGCCTCGACGCGATGGGGGCCGCCGCCCGCCGCCATGCGGAACGGTTCTCCTGGGACCGGGCCGCCGACGGGTTGCTCGCGTCCTACTCGGCGGCGATCGAGGCCAAGCGGTCCGACCGGCACGCGCGGACCGGTCGGCTGCGGTGGCGTCGTCGATCCCGGCAGGAGGCCTGGTTGTGAGTGCGGAGCAAAACCTCGGGTTGCTGACCCAGGCCCTCGACGAGCGCGAGGTCGACTACACCCGAAAGTCGTCGGGCGGCCCCGACGGCGAACACGTCATCCTCGAACTCCCCGGCGAGAAGAAGCTCAAGACGACGGTGCTGCTGACCGCGACCAGCCATGGCGCCCGGGTGGAGGCCTTCGTGTGCCGCCACCCCGACGAGAATCTGGCGGGCGTCTTCAAATACCTGCTGCAGCGCAACCGGCGGCTGTACGGCGTGGCCTACACCGTCGACAACATCGGCGACATCTACCTGGTCGGGCGGATCAGCTCCGACGCCTTGACCGCCGACGAGCTCGACCGGGTGCTCGGGCAGATCTTGGAGGCCGCCGACGGCGACTTCAACGTCCTGCTCGAGCTCGGCTTTGCCACCTCCATCCGGCGCGAGTGGGCGTGGCGGGTGTCCCGCCGGGAACCGCTGCACAATCTGATGGCGTTCGAGCACCTCATCGACAAGGAGTCGCTGCCGGAGCCGGGGGAGCCGCTGCCCGAGCAGTACCGTCCCGCCCGGCCGGTCCACGCCGAGCCCGCAGCCCCCGCAGAACCGGAAGGCTGAGGCCCCGCGCGCGACGCGGGGACCTCATCCCCCGGGCCGCCGATCACGGTGTGAGAACCCGGGGCGTTATGACAAACTTGCTGCCATGAGCA
The DNA here is from genome assembly GCF_009932435.1 of Gordonia crocea. Taxonomy (NCBI): domain Bacteria; kingdom Bacillati; phylum Actinomycetota; class Actinomycetes; order Mycobacteriales; family Gordoniaceae; genus Gordonia; species Gordonia crocea. The sequence continues at coordinate 22,222 of NZ_BJOU01000017.1, read as the reverse complement.
ACGGCACCCTGATCCTGATGCGCCACGGCGAGAGCCAGTGGAACGCTTCCAACCAGTTCACCGGCTGGGTCGACGTCGATCTCACCGACAAGGGCCGCGCCGAGGCAGTCCGCGCCGGCGAACTGCTCGTCGAGCACGACCTGCTCCCCGACGTGCTCTACACCTCCCTGCTGCGCCGCGCGATCACCACCGCGCAGATCGCCTTGGACACCGCCGACCGCCACTGGATCCCGGTCGTGCGCGACTGGCGGCTCAACGAGCGTCACTACGGCGCGCTGCAGGGCCTGAATAAGGCCCAGACCAAGGAAAAGTACGGCGACGAGCAGTTCATGGCCTGGCGGCGCAGCTACGACACCCCGCCGCCCCCGATCGACCCGGCTTCCGAATACAGCCAGACCGGCGACCCGCGTTATGCCGACCTGCCGCAGGTGCCGCTGACCGAGTGCCTCAAGGATGTCGTCGTCCGCCTCATCCCGTACTACGAGGAGACCATTGCCGCCGATCTGCGGGCGGGAAAGACCCTGCTCATCGCCGCGCACGGCAACTCGCTGCGGGCGCTGGTGAAGCACCTCGAGGGAATCTCCGACGCTGATATCGCCGAGCTGAACATCCCCACCGGCAACCCGCTGCGCTACGACTTCGACGCGGACGGGAACGTGACCGGTAAGGGCGTTTACCTGGATCCGGAGGCCGCTGCCGCCGGCGCCGCGGCGGTTGCCGCCCAGGGCCAGAAGTAACGTGGCGGGCCGTGCCGCCAGCACGCTAGGCTGGGCGGCATGGCTGAGCTTCGCGTCGACCACCAGCCCGCCCGCGAGCGCTATGAGGCGCTGATCGAGGAAGACGGGGTGGAAAAGTCGGTCGGCTACATCGACTACGTGACCGAACCGGGTGCCCTGGTGCTGACCCACACCGTGGTCAGCGAGCAGTTCAGCGGGCGCGGCTTCGCCGGGCAACTGGCCAAGGCCGTGCTGGACGACGCGCGGGCCAACGGCAACAAGATCGTCCCCGTGTGCAGCTACATCCAGAGCTACTTGGGCAAGCACCCCGAGTACGCCGATTTGGTCCGCGAACAGCGTTAGCGACCCCCTTAACGGCCGGTGAACGGTCGTGAAATTTCGGCCGTCTGGCTGGGTTTTCCTTACCCGGGCGTCGTAGGGTTGTGGTGTGACCGTTGCTTTGATCGTCGCGGCGATCGCCTCTGCGCTCGTCTGCGGCTTTGTCCTCGGTCGACTCGTCTTCGGTCAGCCGGTCTTCCGATTCGACGAGCCCATCACCCCGCTGTCGGTCCTGACGGCCGCACCCGCGCCCGCCGATTCGCTCACCGCGCAGGACCGCAGCGACATCCTGCGGATGGTGGTCCGCCAATCCGAGCACGGCTTCGTCGTCGTCGAGGAGAGCGGCGACCTGGCGCTCTACAACGAGGCCGCCGTCCGGTTGGGCCTGGTGACCGAGCACGTCCTCAACCCGTCGGTCGCCGAACACGTCGCCGACGTGCTGCGCACCCGGGAGGATGACCGGTTCGAATTCGTGCCGCCGCCGACCACCGCGGGTTTCCTCGCCACGGCTCGCACCAGTGCGGCTTATCCGACGCTGTCGGTGCGCTGCCTGGCGCGCTACGTCGAACTCAACGGGTTGCGCTTCATCTTGATCTACGGCGACGACGACACCGAGAACGTCCGTGTCGAGGCGACGCGCCGGGATTTCGTGGCCAACGTCAGTCATGAGCTCAAGACACCGGTCGGGGCGATCGCCTTGCTGGCCGAAGCGCTTCTCGAATCGGTCGGCGACCCCGATTCGGTGCGGCACTTCGGTTCCCGGGTGGCCTCGGAGAGCAAGCGGATGGGCAATCTCGTCACCGAGTTGATCGCCCTGTCGCGGTTGCAGGGTGGGGAAACCGCGGAGTTCGAGCCGGTGGACGTCGACGGCTTGATCGACGAGGCGCTCGCCGCGGTGGCGGTCCCCGCGGAGGCCGCGGGGATCACCCTGGTCGGCGACGAGCGGTGTGGTCTGTTCGTCTACGGCGACCGTCCGCTGCTGCTGACCGCGCTGACCAATCTGCTGTCGAATGCGATCGCCTACTCCCCGGCGGGGACCACCGCGTCGGTGAGCCGACGGGTCGTCGAGCCCGATGACGAGGGGGGCGTCCCGATGGTGTCGATCGGGGTCACCGACCGCGGAATCGGCATCGCCCCCGCCGACCAAGAGCGGGTCTTCGAACGGTTCTTCCGCGTCGACAAGGCCCGGTCCCGGTTGACCGGTGGCACGGGCCTGGGCCTGGCGATCGTCAAGCACATCGCGGCGAACCACTCCGGTTCCATCGCGCTGTGGAGTCGGCCGGGTACCGGTTCCACGTTCACCCTGTCGATTCCCCAGGTATTCGCCGACCTCGATCCACAGCCCCAACACGCCCAGTCCGATCGGACGGAAGAGGAAATCTCGTGACCCACGTTCTCATCGTTGAAGACGAAGAATCGCTGGCCGACCCGCTCGCGTTCCTGCTGCGCAAGGAAGGCTTCGAGGCGAGCGTCATCAACGACGGCGCCGCGGCGCTGACCGCCTTCGACCAAGTCGGTCCGGACATCGTGCTGCTCGACCTGATGTTGCCCGGGATGTCGGGCACCGAGGTGTGCAAGGCTCTGCGGGCCCGCTCGTCGGTGCCGGTGATCATGGTGACCGCCCGCGACAGCGAGATCGACAAGGTGGTCGGGCTCGAGCTCGGCGCCGACGATTACGTCACCAAGCCGTACTCGGCCCGTGAGCTCATCGCGCGGATCCGCGCGGTCCTGCGCCGCGGCGCGGACGCCGCGCTCGACGACGAGTTCGTCGACGGCCTGCTCGAGGCGGGTCCGGTCCGGATGGACGTCGACCGCCACACCGTGACGGTCAACGGCACGGAGATCACGTTGCCGCTCAAAGAATTCGACCTGCTCGAGTTCCTGTTGCGCAACGCCGGTCGCGTGCTGACCCGCGGCCAGTTGATCGACCGGGTGTGGGGCGCGGACTACGTCGGCGACACCAAGACGCTCGACGTCCACGTGAAGCGCCTGCGCTCGAAGATCGAGCCCGACCCTTCGTCGCCGACCCATCTGCTGACCGTCCGCGGCCTGGGCTACAAACTCGAGGCCTGAACCGCCGGCGCCTCAGGGCCGTGGCCGGAGGATCACGGTGACGAGATCGCGCACGAGCTCGGCCTCCCGGGCGCCGGGGGCCCGCCCCTCGTGCAGCGGGCGGATCACGACGGCGATCGGTAGGTCGAACAGCGCGAAGGCGATCTGGTCGGGGCCCGCGGCGGTCATCGGCGCCAGGGTGTCGACGATCTGGCGGATGTCGGCGTGCAGGCGTGAATCCGAGCCGCCCGTCGCGCCCGAGGTGGCCCCATCGGCGCCGAACGTGCGGGCGCCGGCGAGGAGTACCCGTGCCTCGTCGAGATGGTCGCGACACCAGTGCACGACCCATGTCGCCGACTCGATTGCGGCGGTGATCGTGGGTTCGCCCAAATTCTCGCGGTAGCCCGACTGGAATCGCGCTGCCGTGCGCTCCCACATCGCCCGCAACAGTGCGGGCCGGTCGGGGAAGCGGTGATAGATCGAACCGTTAGCGGCACCAACAGATTTCGCGACCGCACCGAGGGTGACCGCACGGGCCCCCAGGTGCGAATAGATCGCGACGGCGGCATCGAGAAAGTCGTCGGTGCTGTGTTTGGCGGGTCTTCCCACGAAGTGGAGTTTATGCTCTACTAGATTTAGAGTAAATACTCTAAAAGTCTGGAGGCGCGGATGATCAACTCCCGGGGTGCGCCGGCGTTTTCGGTTGCGGTCGCCGAGGAGGTGTTGGCGGCGCAGGCGTTCAACGACCTGATCGGTGCCGCGATCACCCGGTTCGACGCAGGGGTGGCAGTCCTGGAGGTGGAGATCGGCGACCGCCACCGCCAACAGGTCGGCCTCGTCCACGGTGGGGTGCTGGCCTATCTGGTCGACAACACGCTGACCTTTGCCTGCGGGTCGGTACTGGGCACCGACATCCTCACCGGCGGGTTGACGGTGACCTATCTCGCGGCGGCCCGGGCCGGGGTGCTGCGGGCGACCGCGGAAGTCACCGCCCACGCCGGGCGCCGGGCGGTCGCGACGGTGACCGTCGACGAGATCGCACCCGATGGCACGGTTACGACCTGTGCCGCGGGCCAGGGGTCGGCCGTGGCCGCGAAGTCTGGCCGGACTCCCGCTCCCGCATCCTGATCGCGCGCCCCCGGCCGGAGGCGCGGGACCGCGGCGGGGGAGCGGGAACTACAGGATCTCGTACTTGACGTCGGTGTCGCGGCGGGATCCCGCGGCAGCGGTGGCCGGGTGGACGGCGATCAGGCCCAGGCCGGCCCGCCGTCGGCACACCGCGGCCAGCTCGGCGTAGGCGGCGGCGCCGATCAACTCGGTCAACTCGGGGCCGTAGGACTCCCACACCTGTTTGGCGCCGACGTGGGCGTCGGGCGATCCGGAGCAGTACCACTGCAGATCGTGCCCGCCCTCGCCCCAACTCCGACGGTCGAATTCGGTGATGGTGTCGACGAGGATCTCGGTGCCGTCCGGGCGCTCCTCCCACTCCTGGGTGCGCCGGACCGGCAGCTGCCAACACACGTCGGGTTTGACCTCGAGCGGTTCGATTCCCCTGCGCAATGCCATTCCGTGCAGGGCGCAGCCGGCGCCGCCGGGGAACCCCGGACGGTTGAGGAACACGCAGGCGCCCTCGTGCACCCGCGTCTTCAGCGACGGTGCGCCGTCGCCCTCATCGTCGGTGTCCCCCTCGTCCGTGTCGTCCTCGTCGACTTCGACGAGGTACCCGTCCGGCCCCAACGGGTCCGCGCCGCCGCCGATGTCGGCGAACTGCCAGTCGCCGGGCCCCAACAGGGACACCCCGGTGGCCAACCGCTGCCGGTCGTCGGCGTCGGAGAGGTAGGCGCCGTGGGTGCAGCACCCGTCGTCGGGTCGGCCCTCGACGATCCCCGGGCAGGCCGGCGTGCCGAATACGCAGGTCCAGTGCGAGCACAGCCACGTCAAGTCCGCCCGGACCCAGTGGGCGGGGTCGGCGGGGTCGGCGAATTCGTACCATTCGCGCGGAAAATCGAGGCTGACTTCGGGCTGCACGGCTCCAACCTAGTCCCGCCCGCACGGTCGCGGTGGGCGTGGCGAGTCGGTGCGCACCGCGTCAACCCGCTAGCGTGGGTAAACGTGCGATTGGGAGTCTTGGATATCGGGAGCAATACGGTGCACCTGTTGGTGGTCGATGCCCACCGCGGCGGCCACCCCGCCCCGATGAGCTCGACCAAGTCGGTGCTGCGCCTGGCTGAACGGATCGAACCCGACGGCCGGCTCGCCGACGACGCGGCGAGCGCATTGGTGGAGTCGATCGACGAGTTCACCCGGATCGCCCGGACCTCCGGCTGCGAGCAGGTCATGGCGTTTGCGACGTCGGCGGTGCGCGACGCCACCAACACCGACGAGGTACTCGACGCGGTGCTGTCCAAGACCGGGGTGCAGATCGGCGTGCTGTCCGGCCGTGACGAGGCCCGGTTGACCTCGCTGGCGGTGCGCCGGTGGTACGGCTGGAGCGCCGGGCGGATCATGGCCCTCGACATCGGCGGCGGCTCGTTGGAGATGTCCAACGGCGTCGACGAGGAGCCCGACGTGGCGTTGTCGGTACCGCTGGGCGCCGGCCGGCTCACGCGCGACTGGCTGCCCGGGGACCCGCCGGACCGACGTCGGATCAACGTGCTCCGCGATTGGCTCGACGCGGAACTCAAACCCGTGGCCGCCGAATTGTGCGCGCCCGGCAAGCCGGATCTGGCGGTGGGTTCGTCGAAGACGTTCCGCAGCCTGGCGCGGCTCACCGGCGCGGCCCCGTCGGGTGCGGGTCTGCGGGTCAAACGGCAGCTCACGGCGAGCGGGTTGCGGCAGCTGATCGCGTTCATCTCGCGGATGACCCGGGCCGACCGGGCAGACCTGGAAGGGGTTAACTCGGAGCGGGCGGGCCAGCTGGTGGCGGGCGCCCTGGTTGCCGAGGCGGCGATGCGCGCGCTCAATCTCGATACACTGGATATCTGTCCGTGGGCGCTGCGGGAGGGAGTGATTCTGCGCCGCCTGGACGCCGACGAGTTCGACGGGCAGCTCCCGAGCCTGGATACCGGGGACTCGGAGCAACGGCCCGAAGACGACAAACAGTGAGGACATAGCCCATGGCGAAGGATGAACCGGAGTCCCGGCCGATCCCGGTGTCGGAGCTGTTGGCGCGCCAGCGCAAGGACGCTGCGGCCGCCGCCGAGACCGGCGAGATCCCCCGCGTCTCGTTTCCGCGGTCGGCCAACCCGGTGGCCAGCCGGGTGACCCGGGACCCGTTCGCCGGGTCCCGCACCGCCAGCGGCATGCCGTCCTACCGTCCGGCCGAGCCCACCGACGAAGAGGCCAATCGCGTCACCGGGATCATCCCGCCGGTGACCGACACCCCGGCGGCAGAGCCGGTCGTCGAGGAACCGGCCGTCGATGCCGAACCGGCCGCCGACCCCGACGCCCCGACCACCGGCTCCTTCCTCCGCAGCGACGACGACGTCGACTTCGAGTCGTACCGCAACTTCGACGACGTCATCGGCGCCGACGAGGAGCCCAAGAAGCGCAAGCGCGGACTCTTCGGCCGCCGCAAGGGCGCCGACGACAAGGGTGCGCGGACCCGGGCGAACTCCGCGCGCCGGGCGACCCGTCCGGCCGGACCCTCGGACGCCGAGCCGGCCGGGGCCGCCGAGGCCGCAGCCGAAACGGTCATCGAGACGACGACCATCCCGCCGGTCGCGCCGGCGCCGCCCGCCCCCCAACCCGTCGTTCCCGCGCCCACCGGTCCCGAACCCACCGGTCCCGAACCTGCCGCCGTCGACGAGACGGCGGCCTTCGCCGTCGATTCGGCTGCCGGCCAGGGGTCGCTGGAGGAGACCACGACGTTGGCGCCGGTGGAACCCGACGACCTCTACGAGGTCGAGATCCCGGTGGTCGGCAAGCCGCTCGTCGACCCGCTCACCGGACGGTTCGCCGCGCCGCAGGGAGATACTGCGCGCACGCGCCGGACGGCCCCGGAGGAGGACGGCCCGGCGATCGTGCCGTCGGCCACCCGTCGGGCCGAACGCCGCGCGGCCGAGGCGTCCCCGACCCGGGGCCGGCGTGCCCGGCGCGCGGTCGAGGCCTCCGACACCGCGATCGTCGACGAGGCGCCGTTGGCCGCCAAGCACTCGCCGACCACGCAGTGGCTGATCATCATCGGGCAGGTCATCGTCGGACTGGTGGTGGGTGCCGCCGGTTTCTGGGGCTTTGTGGAGTTGTGGCGCTGGAACCCCGTCTTCGCGCTGATCCTGTCGGCGGTCGTGATCTTCGGCATCGTGACCCTGGTCCACCTCGTGCGCCGTCGGCACGACCTGCCGACCACGTTGCTCGCGCTGGGGGTTGGCCTGCTCATCACCATCGGACCGTTGATCCTGCTGGCCACCTCGTGATCCTGGAGGAGGTCCCGGTCGGGCTCTCGACCGCATCGGTCTACCCGCAGAACATCGAGGCCGCCTTCGCCTATGCCGCCGATCTCGGTTACGACGGCGTCGAGGTGATGGTGTGGGGCGACCCGGTCAGTCAGGACATCGGCCGCATCGAAGCGCTGTCGCACGCCTACCAAATGCCGGTGTTGTCGATCCACGCCCCGTGCCTGGTCATCTCGCAGCGTGTCTGGGGCCGTGATCCGGTGGTGAAGCTGGCCCGGTCGGTCGAGGCGGCCGAGGCGCTGGGTGCGCCGACGGTGGTCGTGCATCCGCCGTTCCGCTGGCAGCGCGCCTACGTGGCGGCCTTCGACGACCTGGTCGGCGAACTCGAATCCGACAGCGGGATCGCCGTCGCGGTGGAGAACATGTTCCCGCTGCGCGCGGACCGCCTGTTCGGGGCGGGGGAGCGGTCGGTGAAACGACTGCGGGCCCGCGGCGGCGGGGCCGGGTTGGCCGCGTCGGCCTTCGGCAAGTCGATCGACCCGACCGACGACGGGTACGCCAACTACACGCTGGACCTGTCGCACACCGCCACCGCCGGGATGGACGCCGTGGCGCTGTTCGAGCGGATGGCGTCGGGGATGCGCCACCTGCACCTCACCGACGGGGACGGGGCGGCCCACGACGAGCACCTGATCCCCGGCGACGGCAGCCAGCCGTGCGGCGAGATCTGCCGGCGGATTGCCGCGAGTGACTTCGACGGGGCGGTCGTCCTCGAGATCACGACCAGCAGCGCCCGGGACAAGACCGAGCGCGCCACGATGCTCGCCCGCGCGCTCGACTTCGCCCGTACCCATTTGCGCCGGCCCGAGCCGGCCGACGACGGCCCCTGGGCCGGAAGGGGGATCCGGCCGTGAAGGGGCTCCACGAGATCCTCGCCCTGGCGGTGATCGACCGCGACGACGACCAGATCGTCTACACCGCTCAGATCGACCCGATCTACACCATCGGCCCGAAGGTGCACGGCGGCAGCGCGCAGATGCTCGCGGTGAACGCGGCGCACGCGGCCTTCCTGGAGTGGACCGGCTCGGAGGCGCCGGCGCTGGTGCGCGCCGACGGCCAGAGCCCGGTGCCGGTCGCGATCACCAGCACCTACCTCAACGCCCCCAACCCCGGTGCGATCGAGCTGCGCGCCCGTCTGGTCAAGCGCGGCCGCACCGTCTCGGTGGTCGACGTCGACGTCGTCCAGGACGCGCGGACGGTGATCACCTCGACCGTCGTGTTCGGGATACTCGACCACGGTGAGCCGCACCGGTCCCGGCCGACCGAGGCGCGCGACCTGCCGCCGGAGCCGCCGGCCGACGCGTTCTTCCTCGACGGTTCCCCGATGACCGAGATCATCCACATGTCCCCGGTCCTCGACCTCGCGCTCGACCCGGCCTCCTTCCCCGCCTCCCGCGGTGAGCAGGGGGAGCCGGTCATCCGCGGTTGGGTACGTCCCAAATCCGGGGTGGCCGACCTGCCGTTCGTCACGCTGGTGTGCGACATCTCGCCGCCGGTGGTGATGAACCTGGGCATTTTCGGGTGGGCGCCGACGGTGACGCTGTCGACCTACCTGCGGCGGATACCGTCCGGGGACCCGGGTGCCTGGTTGCGGTTCGCCAATTCCAGCATCGAGGTGGGGCGGGGGATGTTCGAGTCCGACCACACTGTGGTTGACTCGACCGGCGTCGTCGTCGGACAGTCGCGGCAGCTGGCGCTGATCCCGGCCAAGCCGGTCAACGGTCCAGCCGCCGGGTGACCCCGGCGTCCCAGAGCAGTCGGAGAAACGGAGAACCAATGTCGGAGCGGGTAGCGATCATCGGTGGGGGCAAGATCGGTGAGGCCCTGGTTGCCGGGCTGCTGTCGTCCGGGAAGCCCGCGCGCGACCTGGTCGTCGTGGAGGCCTCGTCGGAACGGGCCGAGGAGATCGCGCAGGAGTACAAGGTTCTCGTCACCGACATCGCCACCGCCGTCGAGAACGCTCAGATCGTCGTCATCGCGGTGAAACCGGATGCGGTCGACGGCGTCCTGGCCGAATTGGGCAAGGTCGACGACAACAACGACGTCGAGCGCGTGACCGTCACCCTGGTCGCCGGGTTGCCCGCGGCGAAGTATGAGAACGCGCTGCCGGCCGGGTCGCCGGTCATCCGCGTGATGTCGAATACGCCGCTGTTGGTCAACGAGGCGATGAGTGCGATGTCGGCCGGCCGTTATGCCACCGAGGAACAGGTCCAGACGGTCAGCGCACTCTTGGGCGCGGTCGGCAAGGTCATGGTGGTCCCGGAGAACCTGATGGATGCCGTCACGGCGATCTCCGGTTCTGGGCCGGCGTATGTGTTCCTGCTGGCCGAGTCCATGATCGATGCGGGCGTCTCCCTCGGTCTGACGCGGGCGCAGGCCGCCGCGTTGGCCCGGCAGACGATCCGCGGTGCGGGCGCGATGCTCACCGAATCCGGGATGACCTCCACCGACCTGCGGGCCGCGGTGACGTCCCCGGGGGGCACCACCGCCGCGGCGATCATCGAATTGGAGCGGGCCGGGATCCGTCCGGCGATGTATGCCGCGACCGCGGCCGCCGCGGCGCGCAGCAGCCAGCTCAGCCGTCGATCAGAGCTTGAGGGTTCGCCGGGTAACGGTGGCGACGGCCGGGGCTGACCTTATAGCAGCCAGCTGGGCGAATGCCCAGGTGACTCGCCGTGTGAGGGCACGCTACGGCAACATTTCAGTACTTGTGAGCAACTCCCGTCGCTATTTTCACATCAGCCACGCTAAGCTGCCATCAGCACGTGCGTGTCAGATGTCCGTCGGAGGGGAAGCCAACGGCCACGGCTCGTGCTGTGAGAGGTATGAGTATCAATGGCACCTGCAGACACCTCTGGTGACCGCAACGGTGGAAATGCGGCCGGTTCGCAATTCCTCACCGTGGCCGAAGTGGCCGCGCTGATGCGCGTTTCCAAGATGACCGTTTACCGCCTGGTCCACAACGGCGAGCTCCCGGCCGTGCGCGTCGGCCGTTCGTTCCGCGTCCACGCCAAGGCTGTGCACGACTACCTGGAGACGTCGTACTTCGACGTCGGCTAGGCGGTTGACGCCTGGTCCCACCGTGGGTCAGATCCCCGGCCGGCTGGTTCGGCCGGGGCTTTGTCATGAGATCGAGGCCACCGCGGGGAACGCGATTTCCGGCGGTAGCGACCCGACCGGTAAAGTGACCTCGTTCCCGCTGTGGTCGTCACTCGGCCCGGTGCAACGAGCAACGTTAGGAAAAATCCCTCATGGGTTCTGTCATCAAGAAGCGCCGTAAGCGCATGTCGAAGAAGAAGCACCGCAAGCTGCTGCGCCGCACTCGGGTGCAGCGTCGCAAACTCGGCAAGTAGTCTTCCGGTCACCGGGACCGTCTGAGTAAGGGGAATCGCCATGGTGCAGGATTCGAGTGCCGAGGCGGTCCCGCCGCGCGTCGTGCTCGTCACGGGCGCGTCGACATTCCTCGGCGGATACCTGGTGGCCCGGCTGGCCGCCAACCCGGACATCGAGAAGGTCCTGGCGGTCGACTCGCGCGTCCCGAGCAAGGTCCTGTTGCGCCGCATGGGGCGCGCGGAATTCCTTCGTCTCGACATCCGCCGGCCGACGATCGCCAAGACGATCGCCGCCTACGAGGTGGACACGGTCGTCCATGCGGCGACGTCGGTGATGGACCTCTCGCCGCATTCGGCGGCGATCAAGGAGTTCAACGTTGTCGGCGCAATGCAGGTGTGCGCCGCATGCCAGCGCAGCCCCTCGGTCAAACGGCTCGTCCTGCGCTCGACGGCGATGGTCTACGGTGCGAGCAGCAAGGACCCCGCGTACTTCCGCGAAGGCGACCGGGCCCGCAGCGAACCGCGCAGCGGCTACGGCCGCGATCTGCTCGACATCGAGGGTTACGCCCGGGGATTGTCGCGGCGGCGCCCCGACATCGACGTCACCATCGCGCGCTATCAGGCGATACTGGGCCCACGGATCCAGACCCGGATGGGCGCCTACCTGTCGGCACCGGTGGTGCCGACGGTGATCGGCTTCCAGCCGCGGATGCAGTTCCTTCACGAGGAAGACGCGCTGGGCGCACTCGAGCACCTGACGCTCACGCCGCGGCCGGGCACGTTCAACATCGCCGCCGACGGGGTGCTCACCCTGACCCAGGCGATCCGCCGGGCGGGCCGTATCGAGCTTCCGGTGCCGGGCGGTTTGGTCACCCCGATCAGCGGTGTCTTCTCCGACGTGCGCTCGGCCCGGCTGCGGTCGAGCCAAATGGATTTCCTGACCTATGGACGCGTGTTGGACAACACCCGGATGCACACCGCGCTGGGATTCGAGCCGCGGTTCACCACGAGTCAAACCCTTGACGACTTCATCGAGCGCGGGGCCTCCGACATGGTGATCAGCCCGCAGCGCTGGCGAGAGCTGGAGCAGCGGGTCGTCTCTGCGGCCCACCAACTCCTCTGACGCATCGCTGCGGCCGACGGCGGTGACCAACACCATGCGCATGTCGCGGCGCCAACCCGTAAGCTTGTAGCGGGGCAAGGACGCCGCCCGCCTATCTCGACCTATCACGCACCTGGGGGTGATTCCATGTCCGGACGTCGCTCACCAGATCCGCGCACGGCGAAGGTGATCCAGCTCTACTCGTCGCTCGGCGGGGACTCCGCCTCGAGTGGCACCGCCCGCCGCCCGCAACCGGCCGAGGGCCACCCGAACACCGACGGCTTTGGCCGACGGCCCGCGGCGGTCACCCCGATCAGCGATGACGCCCGGATCCACAACGAGGCGCTGGGGGTTGAGCATGTGGGCCCGTCGCGGCCCAGTCCGCTGCTCTCGTTGAACGGTCTGCGCGAGGGCGTCGCCGACGCCCTCACCGGCACCGCCGGGTACCTCCGCGAGCGGTTGGCCGGCGAGTACGAGGTCGACGATTTCGGGTTCGACCGGCACTTCACCGAGAACGTCTGGTTCCCGGCCATCCGCCCGGTTTACGACAAGTGGTTCCGCGTCGAGGTCACCGGCGCGGAGAACCTGCCCGAGACGGGCGGCGCACTGCTGGTCGCCAACCACGCCGGCACCATTCCCATCGATGCCCTGATGACGTCGATCGCGGTCCACGACAACCACCCGTCGGGGCGCTACCTGCGGCTGCTGGCCGCCGACATGGCCTTCGACTCGCCGGTCCTGGGCGAGGTGGCCCGTCGCATCGGTGCAACCCTGGCCTGCTCGAGCGACGCGGAGTACCTGCTGCGCGCCGGCGAACTGACCGCGGTGTGGCCGGAGGGCTACAAGGGCATCGGCAAGCTCTACAAGGACCGCTACAAGCTGCAGCGTTTCGGGCGCGGCGGCTTCGTGACGACCGCGATCCGCACCGGCGCCCCGATCATCCCGGTGTCGATCGTCGGCTCCGAGGAGATCTACCCGATGCTCGGCGACCTCAAGCCGGTGGCCAAGGTTCTCGGTCTCCCGTACTTCCCGGTGACCCCGCTGTTCCCCTGGCTGGGTCCGCTCGGCGCGATTCCGCTTCCGTCGAAGTGGCACATCCACTTCGGCAAGCCGATCGCCACCGACTCGTACGACGAGAACGCCGCCGACGACCCGCTGGTGGTGTTCGACCTGACCGACCACGTCCGCGAAGAGATCCAGCAGACGCTGTTCCGGATGCTCAGTCGTCGTGGCGGCGTCTACCTGGGCTAGCGCCCGAGTCGGTATTAACCAGCGGTTTCCCAGTGCCGCCGGTTCCCAGTGCCGCCGTTTCTCAGTGCCGCCGTTTCTCAGTGCCGGCGACCGCGCCGCAGCGCTGCCGCGGCACCGCCGCCCACCGCGCCGAGGGCAATGGCCGTGGGCACCCCGTATTTGGCGGCCTTGCGCGCAGTCCGGAAGTCGTAGCTCTCCCAGCCGCGCACCTTGGCGATCTCCTTCAGGTCGGAGTCGGGGTTGATCGCGACGGCGGTGCCGACCAGTGACAGCATCGGCACGTCGTTGTGCGAGTCGGAGTACGCGGTACACCGCTGCAGGTTGAGGCCCTCCCGGATCGCCAGCGAACGGACCGCGTGGGCCTTGCCCAGGCCGTGCAACACGTCGCCGACGAGGCGCCCGGTGAAGATCCCGTCTTCGCTCTCGGCGACGGTGCCCAGGGCGCCGGTCAGACCGAGTCGGGTGGCGATGGTCTGCGCGAGTTCCACCGGGGTCGCCGTCACCAGCCAGACCTGCTGCCCGGCGTCGAGGTGGCGCTGGGTGAGGGCGCGGGTGCCGGGCCAGATCTTGTCGGCGATGTACTCGTCGTAGATCTCCTCGCCCAGGGCGACCAGTTCGGCGGTGGGGCGGCCGGCGATGAAGGAGAGGGCCTTGTCGCGGCCCTCGGCGACGTCGTCGGCATTCTCCTTGCCGGTGATGCGGAACTTGATCTGCGACCACATGGCGGTGGCGATGTCGCCGTAGGAGAAGTACTTGTGCGCGGCCAGGCCGCGCGCGAAGTGCACGATGGAGGCGCCTTGGACGAGGGTGTTGTCGACGTCGAAGAAGGCGGCCGCGGTCAGGTCGGCGCCGTCGGGCCGGGTCTCGGCCCGCGCGGCGAGGGATTCGAGGGCGGCTTTGGCGGCGGCCTCGCCGGCGAGGTTCTGCCGCAGTTCCGCGGCGGTTTGGCGGAACCGGCCGCTGGCGGTGGACACCCAGTCGCGGACCCGCCGGTCGATTTCGGCCTCATCGGGTTCGTCCCCGTCGGCGGTGCCCCCGTCGGTGTGCTCGTCGTCGGCGTCCCCGCCGGTGTCCTCGTCGTGGTCGGTGTGCACCGCGTCGGGGTCCGGTTCGTCGGCGTGGGGGTCCGGCTCGAAATCGGGGTCGGAGTCAGGGTCGTAGGCAGGATCGGACTCGGGCGTCAGGTCCCGGTCGCGGATGGGGAAATCGCCCTGCGTCCCATTGGGCTCGTCACTCACGTTGGCTCACTCCGGTGCTCGCTGTGGCTGGCAAGGTCAAGATTAGCGGCCGGGCGCCGGGAGCGGCAGTGAGCGGGCCCAATAGGAGCGCAGTCGCGTTGATGTGGGCGGTGGCAGACTGGGCGTGTGGAGGAGGTCCAGATGCGAATCGTGTTGCTGACCCGCGCCGGGTGCGCCGCGTGCGGAACGGCCCGCACCGATCTCGGTCGGATCTGCGGGGAACTCGGCGAGGGATTCGACGAGGTCGACGTTGACGAACGGGCCGCAGCCGGCGATCCGGCGTTGCGGGGCGAATACGGCGACCGGTTGCCCGTGGTGCTGCTCGACGGGGAAGAGCACAGCTACTGGACCGTCGACGAGCCGCGCCTGCGTGCCGATCTGGCACCGTAGCCGCCTGCGCCGGTGACCGGGCCCGGGTACCTGGCTCGGGTCTGCGAACCGGTGCCAGATACCCTGGAACAATGACTTCGCTGTCTGCGAGAAGGCCGGCGGCCAGGATTCCTGGCCCGTCGGTCGCCCGCTTGGCGACCTACCTGACCGCCTTGCGCGAGCGCGCAGCCACCGGCGTCACTGTCATCTCCAGCGCCGAACTGGCCGCGGCCGCGGGGGTCAATCCGCTGTTGCTGCGCAAGGACCTGTCCTACGTCGGCGGTCACGGCGTGCGGGGTGTCGGGTACCAGGTGCACAAGTTGATCGCGACCGTCGCCATGGCGCTGAACAGCGACAGTGCGCAGGTCGTGGCCCTGGCTGGCGTTGGTTCGCTCGGTCGGGCGCTGCTCGCACACACCGGTCGCGACCCGCGGTTCAGCCTCGGCGCACTGTTCGACGACGACCCCGGCCTCCTCGGCGCGCGGCTGTCCGCGGACGGTCCGGTGATCGCCCCGCTGCACGAGATCGGCGGGACGGGCGACGACGGCGAACCGTTCGACATCGGGGTCATCGCGACCCGTGACGATCTCGCCCAGGACGTCTGCGACGCCTTCGCCAAGGCCGGTGTCCAGCAGATTCTCAATGTCACGCCGGTGTCCCTAACGGCGCAAGAAGGCGTCTCGATCCGCCAGATTGACCTAGCCTTGGAATTACAGTTGTTGTCGTTCGCGGCGGCGGGGAAAAGGTGATCTCGTTGTGAGTGTCCTGCTATTCGGGGTATCGCACCGCAGCGCGCCCGTGCGCGTGCTGGAGCGGTTGGCGATTTCTGAGCACGACCGGCCCAAGATCGTCGACCGGTTGCTCGCCTCGCCGACGGTGTCGGAGGCGATGGTCGTGTCGACCTGCAACCGCATCGAGATCTACGCCGTCGTCGAGGCCTTCCACCCGGCACTCGAGGCCGTCGGCAACGTCCTCGGCGACCACTCCGGGATGACCATCAACCAGATGACCGCGCACGCCTACGTGCGCTACTCCGAGGCCGCCGCCGAGCACCTGTTCACCGTCGCGGCCGGGCTGGACTCCCTCGTCGTCGGCGAGCAGCAGATCCTCGGCCAGATCCGTGGGGCTTACGCCAGTGCCGACGCGCACCGGACGGCTGGCCGGGTGCTGCACGAGCTGGCACAGCAGGCGCTGCGGGTCGGCAAGCGGGTGCACACCGAGACGGGAATCGACCGGGCCGGCGCCTCTGTGGTGTCGGTGGCCCTGCACCGCGCGCGCAGCGTCCTGGCGGCGTCGGGCACCGAGGCCCGCCACGGCGTGGTCCTGGGTGCCGGCGCGATGGGCGGCCTGTCGGCGGCCCACCTCGCCCGTGAGGGCGTCGGGCAGATCACCATCGTCAACCGCAGCGTCGAGAAGGCCCAGCGCCTGGCCGACAACGTCAGCGCCAACCATGCGGGCGTCACCGCCACCGGTGTGGGCCTCGACGAGTTGTCCACCGCCATGGCCAACGCCGACGTCATGATGACCTGTTCGGGCTCGACCGGATCGGTGGTCAGCGTCGCCGAGGTCCACCATGCGCTCGCCGCGCGCACCGCGACGACACCGCTGGTGATCTGCGACCTGGGCCTGCCGCGCAACGTCGACCCGGCCGCGGGTCGGCTGCCCGGTGTCGAGCTGATCGACATCGAGGGGCTGCGCGGCGACTCCCAGACACAGGCCGCCGAGGCCGACCTGGTCGGCGCGCGGGGCATCGTCGCCGCCGAGTTGGCCGACTACCTGGCCGCCCAGCGACGCGCCGAGGTGACCCCGACGGTGACCGCGTTGCGCCAGCGCGCCAACGAGGTGGTCGAGGCGGAGGTCATGCGGCTGGAGTCGCGTCTGCCGTCGATGACCGACGCCGAGCGCGACGAGGTCGCCAAGACCGTCCGCCGGGTCGTCGACAAACTGCTGCACGCCCCGACCGTCCGGGTCAAGCAACTCGCCGCCACCGCTCACGGTGACCAGTACGCGGAGGCATTGCGCGAGCTGTTCGAGTTGCGCCCGGGTGCGGCCGAGTCGGTGGCGGTCCCCGACGCCGATGCGCTGCGCCTGCCCGACCCGGTCGTGCGCGACGCCTCGGGCGGGGCCCGGTGACGCCGCCGGTACTGCGCATCGGGACCCGCGGGTCGCTGCTGGCGACCACGCAGGCCGGCCACGTGGCGCAGGCGCTGACCGACGCCGGACACCCCGCCGAACTGGTCATCATCAAGACCCAGGGCGACAAGTCGGCGGCCCCGGTGACCGAGATCGGCGTCGGCGTGTTCACCACCGAACTGCGCGTCGCGTTGCGCAACGACGAAATCGACGTCGCGGTCCACTCCTACAAGGATTTGCCGACCGCGCCCGAACCGGACCTGGTGATCGCGGCCGTTCCGCCGCGCGAGGATGCCAGAGATGCCCTGGTCAGCAACGGAAACCGGGTTCTCGGCGCCCTTCCCGTCGGTGCCACGGTGGGTACGTCGGCTCCCCGTCGGGTCGCGCAGCTTAGAGCATTGGGTCTCGGTTTGGAAATTCGCCCCCTAAGAGGCAACCTTGATTCTCGGTTGGGCAAAGTCGCCAACGGTGAACTCGACGCAGTCGTGGTCGCCCGGGCCGGGTTGGCCCGCATCGGCAGGACCGAGGTCATTGCCGAAGCGTTCGACCCGGTGGTGCTGCTACCGGCACCGGCCCAGGGTGCCCTGGCCGTCGAATGCCGCGCCGACGATGCCCAGCTGGTGAGTACGCTCGCCACTTTGGACGATCCGTCCTCTCGTGCGGCGGTCGATGCCGAGCGCGCAGTGCTGGCGGCCTTGGAGGCCGGTTGCACCGCGCCGGTAGGGGCCTACGCGGAGGTCGTCGAGTCACTCGACGACGACGGTCGGATCTTCCTCGAGCTGTCGCTTCGCGCGGCGGTTGCGGCTGTCGACGGATCCGATGTGATCCGCAGTTCGGCGGTCGGACCGATCGAGCAGGCGGCGCAGGTGGGGCGCGCACTTGCCGCGGAAATGCTGGAGTCGGGAGCCGCATCGCTTCTGGCCTAGCTGACTGACTACCACCCCTGCGGGGGTAGGAGAGTGCGAGTGATGAGCCGGACGAAGAAGGCCACCCCGGGTCGGATCCTTTTCGTGGGCGCCGGTCCCGGTGACCCCGACCTGTTGACTATCCGAGCGCGCAGCGTGTTGACCAATGCGACAGTCGCATTCATCGATCCCGACGTGCCGTCCGGGGTGGTGTCGCTGATCGGGGCCGTGCACCGGGCCGAGGCCGCGCCGACGCCGCGCCGCGCGAAGGCCGCGGAGTCCGAAGCCGTCGAGGCGGAGACCGTCGACGAGGCGGTCGAGGACCCGGTCGACGTGCACCCGGCGCTCGGTGATCCCGCCGACGTCGCCAAGACCCTCGTGACCACCGCGAAGACCGGGGTCGACGTGGTTCGCGTCGTCGCCGGCGATCCGCTGACCTCCAATGCGGTGCTGGCCGAGGTGACCGCCGTCGCGCGCACCGTCGTGCAGTTCGAAGTCTTGCCGGGCCTGCCCGCCGCCGCGGTCGTCCCCAGCTACGCGGGGATGCCGCTGGGCTCGGGCTACACCGTCGCCGACATGCGCGGCGACGTCGACTGGGCCGGCCTGGCCGCCGCGCCGGCGCCGCTGGTCCTGCACGGCACGGCCAGCCACCTCGCCCAGGTGGCGGCCTCGCTGATCGCCCACGGGCTCGCGGCCACCACCCCGATTGCCATCACCATCAACGGCACCACCTGCGCCCAGCGGACCATCGAGGCCACCCTGGAGACCGCGGCGGAGAAGGGCGGCGAACTCGCCGGTCCGCTGCTGCTCACCATCGGCAAGGTCGTCGCTCAGCGCGGCAAGCTGTCCTGGTGGGAGTCGCGGGCGCTGTACGGCTGGACCGTCCTGGTGCCGCGCACCAAGGAGCAGGCCGCCGACATGAGCGAGCGCCTCGTCGGGCACGGCGCCATCCCCAAGGAGGTGCCGACCATCGCCGTCGAGCCGCCGCGCTCGCCCGCCCAGATGGAGCGGGCCGTCAAGGGCCTGGTGGATGGCCGCTACCAGTGGGTGGTGTTCACCTCCACCAATTCGGTGCGCGCGGTGTGGGAGAAGTTCGCCGAGTTCGGCTTGGACGCCCGCGCGTTCTCGGGCGTGAAGATCGCCTGCGTCGGGGAGGCCACGGCCGACAAGGTCCGCACATTCGGCATCGAGCCGGAGTTGGTCCCCTCCGGGGAGCAGTCGTCGCTGGGCCTGCTCGAGGACTTCCCGCCATACGACGAGGTGTTCGACCCGGTCAACCGGGTCCTGCTGCCGCGGGCCGACATCGCCACCGAGACCCTCGCCGAGGGCCTGCGCGAACGCGGTTGGGAGATCGACGACGTCACCGCGTACCGCACGGTGCGCGCGGCCCCGCCGCCCGCCGAGACCCGCGAGATGATCAAGACCGGCGGATTCGACGCGGTGTGCTTCACGTCGAGTTCCACGGTGCGCAACCTCGTCGGGATCGCGGGCAAGCCGCACGCCCGGACCATCGTCGCCTGCATCGGCCCGAAGACCGCCGAGACGGCGATCGAGTTCGGCCTGCGGGTCGACGTCCGGCCGGAGACCGCGTCTATCCCCGACCTGGTCGAGGCGCTGGCCGCCCACGCCGCCCGTTTGCGGGCCGAGGGCGCGCTGCCCCCGCCGCGCAAGAAGTCGCGCCGCTCGCGGTCCTAGCCTCATCGGTTTGCTGTTGTGCTCGGAATCCGAGCACAACAGCAAACGGAATGATAGCGGGGAACCCGGTACCTAGCCCGCTGCGTCTAAGGGGAATGGATCTCGATGAATTCCTCATCCGGCACGACGGGGTGATCAGCCGCCAGCAGGCTCTTGGCCTGGGTATGAGCAGTGCGGCCATTTCGCGCCGGGTCGACTCCGGGCGGTGGCGGGGTGTGACCCGCGGGGTGTATCTCGCGGCCGGTCATCCCCGTTCGGCGCGGGCACAGGCACGACTGGCGGTCGCCGCGGTGGGTCCTACCGCGGTCTTGGGTGGGGCCGCTGCCGCCTGGTGGCTCGGTTTTGTTGCCGATGAGCCGCACAGGCAGGTTGTTTTCACGTCGGCGGTCGGTGATCACCGTCGACGGACCTCGACCTCGCTCGTCCGGCACCGCCGCCTCTGCGCGGAGGACGTCTCGATCCATCGCCACCTGCGGGTGACCTCGCCGGCCCTGACGGCTCTCGATGCGGCCGAAGAGATCGGCCTCAAGGCGCTCGACGCGGTTCTGCTGCGCCGGTTCACCACCGTCGACGGGTTGCTGCGAGCACATGCGCGGTACCCCACGGTGCGCGACAAGTCGGATCGTGGCTGAAGCTGCTCGGCGAGGGGACACGCTCCGAGGCCGAGCGGATCGTCGCCCGGATCTTTCGCCAGGCGGGTCTGTCCGGCTGGGTGGCCGGACCTACGGCGACATCGTCGAGCGCCCTCAGATGGTTGTCGAGCAGATCCTGATGGTCCTGCGGCGGGCGGCGTGATCCCTGAGCGGTTGTGCTCGGAATCCGAGCACAATCGCTAACAGACGACCGACGACCCCCGATTCGACGTTCGACCCTAGACTCGACGGTGTGACTCCTCCGGACAGCAGTTCCGCCCCCTGGGTGCGGCCGCGTCGGTTGCGCTCCACGTCGGCCATCCGGCGCCTCGTCGCGCAGACCGACGTCGAACCGCGGCACCTGGTGTTGCCGATGTTCGTCGCCGACGGGCTGACCGAGCCCAAGCCGATCGACTCGATGCCCGGCGTGGTGCAGCACACGATGGATTCGCTGCGGCAGGCGGCACAGGCGGCGGTGGCCGCCGGCGTCGGCGGGCTGATGCTGTTCGGGGTGCCCAGGGCCGAAGACAAGGACGACATCGGGTCGGGTGCCGATAGCGCCGACGGGGTGCTCAACCGCGCGTTGGCCGCGGTGCGCGCCGACCTCGGCGACGACACGGTCCTGATGGCCGATACCTGCCTCGACGAGTTCACCGACCACGGCCACTGCGGCGTCGTCGACGACCAGGGTCGGGTCGACAACGACGCGACACTGTCGCGCTACGCGGCGATGGCCGTCGCGCAAGCGCGCGCCGGGGCGCACGTCCTCGGACCGAGCGGGATGATGGACGGGCAGATCGCCGCCATCCGCGCCGCGCTCGATAGCGCCGGGTACCCCGACACCGCGCTGTTGGCCTACACCGCCAAGTACGCGTCGGCGTTCTACGGGCCGTTCCGCGACGCGGTCGATTCCTCGTTGGAGGGGGACCGCCGAACCTACCAGCAGGACCCGGCCAACCGCGCCGAGGCGATGCGGGAGTTGGAGCTGGACCTCGCGGAGGGGGCCGACCTGGTGATGGTCAAGCCCGCCATGGGCTACCTCGACGTCCTGACAGACGTCGCCGCGAACTCGACCGTGCCGGTGGCCGCCTACCAGGTGAGCGGCGAATACTCCATGATCAGCGCCGCTGCCCAGCGCGGGTGGATCGACCGTCGGGGCGCGATCCTCGAGTCGCTGACGTCGATCCGACGGGCCGGCGCGTCGATCGTGCTGACCTACTGGGCCGCCGAGGTCGCCGAGTGGCTGCGCTGACCCGACGGTAAGTAGCCTGACACCATGACCTTCCCCGCACCCGGCCCGGTGGCCGAGCCGCCGGCGCGACCGGCGCTGCCGTCGCCGATCGCCATCGCCACCGAGTTGTGGCTGGTGGTGATTGTGGCGATGACCGTGGTGCAGGTGGGCAGCTACGGGTTGGTCAAGGACGCGATGGACAAACGGCTGGCCGAGCTGCCGAAGGACGCCAACGAGTCGACGCGCGAGTTCGCCGAGATGCTGACCAACCCGGCGCTCATCGTCACCTCGCTGATCATGTCCGTCGTGGTCGGCGCCGCGATCGCGCTGACCGCCCTGTACTTCGTCCGGGCCGGATACACCTGGGCCCGGGTGCTGCTATGCGGCTTGAGTGCCTGGGTGCTGCTGGGGGCGGCGTTCGCGTTTGCCGGATCCCGGACCTGGACGCAGGTGCCCGAGATCATCGCCGCGGGTTGTGCCGGTGGTGCGTTGATCCTGCTGATGCGCCGCGAGTCCGACACCTATTGCCGAGAGATGACACAGTTCCGGGCCGCCGCCCACCGGCCCGCGGGATGGCCGCCGGCCGCTTGGAACCAGCCACACGGACCGGGAGGATTCCATGGGTGATCGGGATGACGCGCAGGACGGCGTCGACGAGGTGGACGAGACCCTCAACGTCGAGGACACCCTGGAAACCGACGGCACCGACAGCACCGACGACGTCGAGGCCGCGGATGTCGACGGTGCTGACGAGGGTGTCGACGACGACGAGA
>NZ_BJOU01000016.1 GCF_009932435.1 Gordonia crocea | reverse complement strand
AAGGCGCTCATCGCCGAGACGTCGCCGAACTCCTCGCGCCGGGTCTCGGCGAAGGTGAACGGGTCGTGGCGCATCCGCAGGATCTCCAGCACACCGTTGCGCGGGTTGCCGGGGATGTCTCGCAGGTCGCTCCCCGCGGGGGCCTGGGCGAATACCGTAGTCATGAGCGGATCTCCGTTCGATTGACGCACCCGGAGTCCGGGCGCGCGACAGACCGGCTGTGGCCTATCTCTCACTGTACCCGCTATTGGAACAAATGGAACGCTTTGTTTCAAACTGGGGTGTTGCCCGCGTCTGCGACCAGCGCATAACACCGGCGCAGGCGGTCGAGCCACCACCGTTGCCGTGCCGGATCGGCCCGCGGGGGGTCCGACACCTCCACCCGCCGCGGGGACAGCATCGCGTCCGTCGGGACAAACGGATCGGCCGTCACATCGTCGACGAAGAGCGCGCCGGTCCCCAGCCCGCATGCATGGTCGAGCCGCGGCAGGGCGGCCGCGGTCGCCACGCCGGCACCGATCCCGACGGCGGTGTCTAGCGCGCTGGACACGACGATCGGTAGCGGGATCTGTTCGGCCAGCGCCAGCACGCGCCGCATCCCGCCCAGGGGCGCGACCTTGACCACCGCGATGTCGGCGGCGTCGGCGGCGACGACGCGCAGCGGGTCGTCGGCCTTGCGGATCGATTCGTCGGCGGCGATGGGCGTCGCGACCGCGCGGCGCACCCGGGCGAGCTCGTCGATGGTCCGACACGGCTGTTCGACGTATTCCAGGTCGCCGAGCGCCCCGATGGCGGTGACCGCCTCGTCGACGGTCCACCCACCGTTGGCGTCGACGCGCACCTTCTCGACCAACTCTCGCACGGCGGCCACGCGCGCCACGTCGTCCTCGAGGCGTTGCCCCTTCTCGGCCACCTTGACCTTGGCCGTGCGCGCGCCGGGGAAGCGGGCCAGGATCTGCGCGACCTCCTCGGCCGGCACCGCGGGGACCGTCGCATTGACCTCGACCGCCGCGCGCACCGGGGTCGGCGGGCCCAACCAAGCCGCCTCGATCCCGGCGGCCAGCCACGCCGACGCCTCCTCGTCGTCGTATTCGACGAACGGCGAGAACTCACCCCACCCGGCCGGACCGCGGAAGAGGACGGCCTCCCGCACGGTGATGCCGCGGAACCGGACCCGCATGGGCAGGGACACGACGACCGCGGTGGCGAGGAGGTTCTCGAGGGGCGCGATCACAACGGTGGCGGCCCGGCCGGGGCGCGACGGTCGAGGGCGACGCCCAGCCACGCGAATCCGACGACCAGCGCAACCACCACGATGACGTTCGCCACGGTTAAGGAGGCGGACCGGACCGCCAGTTCGGTCCGGAACTCCATGTCGGAGTTACCGGCGTAGTTGATATGCCAGTGTCCGAGCAGTCGGCCGGTCCCCCACGTTGCGAGCGCCACCATCAATCCGGCAACGGGGGCGAGAACCACGGGCACGGGGCTGCGGCGGCGCCCCAGGTACCAGGCGGCCATCACCAGGGCGATCGCCACCCCGAAATCGACCGTGAGGCCCCACGTGTACACCCAGGTCATGTCGTACCCGCCGAAGAGCCCGTAGTCGAACAGTGACTTCGCCAGGAACAACCACACGGGAATCCGCACCACCACGGCGACGGCGAGGATGATCGCCACCGCCGCCCGCCGGCGTAGGGCCGCGACGAGCACCAGCCCGATCACGGCGACCTCGGCAAGGACCATCACCGCGGTATCGGCGGAGAAGAGGATATCGTTGCCGCCGCCGCTGAGGAAGCCGATGACCGTCGTGAGGGCGTGGGCGAGGGCGCCGAGGACGTACACACCGATGACCGCCGCCCCGAGGAGCCCCGACTCCCGGCCGCTCGGCTTCGGTGTTGGCCCGCCCGCCACCGGCACCGACGGCCGCGGCGGGGGTGGGGCTGGATATCCCAGCTGGGCAGAGGGTCGGATGTTGGGCACGGGACTCGACATGGGAGAAACCCTAGCCGCGCGAACGACCATTACCCCGCCGCATCGCCGATTGCCGCATCGGTCGTCTGCGGGTCGACCCGGGCACCCAAATGCGCGAATCCGCCGATCGTCCCCAGCCACGTCAGCGGGAGACCGAGAACGACGGCGATGGAGACGAAGTACCAATGGGACTGCCACTGCTGACCGATGAGCCAGTAGAAGACCTGCGCTTCCACCAACAGAACGCATCCGGCCACCGGCGCCAGGGCGAGGACCGGCAGACGGCGCCGCCCGACGAACCACGCCGCCAGACCTCCGCCCAACGCAAGGCCGGATACGCCCACCGGCGAGGAATCGGCGAGTACCACCACGAGCGCCGCCACCACGAGCGTCACCGCCGTCCATCCCCGGGGTCGTACGGCCGGGTCGGCGGCGAGCATGATCGCCCCGCAGGCCGCGACGCCGGCACCGGCCACCATCACGACCATCGCGGTCGGCAGGGCAGAGCCCACAAGCCAGAACAACACCACGGCACCCACCGCGATGCCGCCAAGAGACATGGCCGTCGCCCCGAGGATGAAGACCCGCGTCTCGTCACTGTCTCGGCCCGAGTGGACGTCGGACTTGTCGCCGATGCGGCGATCGATCCACACGCCGAACCACACCGCCGCCACGGCGAGCGCCAAGACCACCGCGTACAGGCCGAAAGTGAACCAGAAGACCGCTGCCCCCGGGCTCAGGGCACCGGCTCCGGCGACCGCCGGCCCGGGGTCCGCGGGCCCGGTGAACGAGTATTGGAGGTACCCGACCATCCCCACCGCCGACCCGCCGACGAGCGCGGCGAGCAATGCCGCGCGGTGCCGCCGATGTCCCAATGACCACCCGGCGATGGCCAGCCCAGACGCCAAGGCGGCGATCACCGAATCCCCGGGCGCTTCGACGAAGAGGTACAGCAGATCCAACCCGGCAGCGGGAACCACCGCCATCGCCACCGTCGGGCGCCGCGACGATGGCGCGCTGACGATGATCATGGCCGCGACGAGCACCGTCGCAGCGGCGGCGGCGGTCGCAGCGTTGACCAACGACAGCGTCGAGTCCGTCGCCGTCACCGAATCGACGGCAATCCACACCGAAACCGCCCACAGCCCCAAGGCTGCGGCCACAATCAATGTCCCCCATCTCAAACCGTACATTCGAGATAGTGTAGCCAGTCGCAGCACTCTTGCCGGGCGCACCTTTGGAACAAATATTGTCACTTGTTCCAAACTCGGGGTATCGTGCGTCACATGACAGTCCAAAATTTCGACACCGGGGTCCGCGAGGCCGAGCCCAGCATTCTCGGCGCCCCGACGTTCGACGACGACATCGACTCGCTGGAGCTGCGGCTCGGCGCGGACTCGCTGGTCTGGAAGTTCTACGGCGACGTCCGTGGCGTCTTGGGCTTCCAACGACTCGCCGGCACCGAGAACTGCATCGAGCAGTTGGCGAAGGGCGTTGAGGACCACTCGATCATCTTCAACGACTTCCTCGGCCGCGCCCAACGATCCGGCCCGCCGATCATGCGCACCGTCTACTCCGACGACCCCTACCTCTGGGGTCACCGGGTGCGCGACTTCCACCGCGACATCAAGGGAACGATCAGCGACGGTTCGCGCTACCACGCCCTGAACCCGGAGCTGTTCTACTGGGCGCACGCGACCTTCGTCGACCAGGTCCTCTTCATCACCGACACCTTCATCCGACGGCTCAGCGAGGCGGAGAAGGAGCAGATCTTCGAGGAGTCGAAGGTCTGGTACCAGCTCTACGGCGTGAGTGCGCGCAGCCAGCCGCAGACCTACGCGGAGTTCTGCGAGTACTGGGACTCGATGCTGGAGCGCTTCGTCCCCACCAAGACGATCGTCTACGCCACCGGCTACCTGCGCCAGGGGATCCCCGGGCCGTCGTTCATCCCCAAGCCGGTGTGGCGCGTCGTGTCGGTACCGTTGAACGCCTTCATGCGCACCGTCATCGTCGGGACCCTGCCCCAGCAGATGCGCGACGTCTGCGAACTGGAATGGAACCCGCGCATGCAGAAGCGGTTCGACCGCTTCGCCGCCTTCATGCGGGCCATGAACCCGGTGTTCAACCGCCTGCCGATGAAGATGCTTTACCTCCAGTGGGCCAACGAGGGCTGGGAGCGCACCGGCGTCGACCCGCGCAAGATCCACAACGGCTGACCCGAGCCCGCTGCAGCCGTCACTCAAACGGGCAATGGACGTCGGCCTTGATGTCGGTCGCGGCGCGAATGTGGGTCACCTTGCCGTCGTTGATCACGAATAACGCGATCCGTCCGGTGGCCTTCTCGGTGAAGAACAGGCCATAGATCTTCGGGGGATATAGCGAGCACTGAGCCGACGGGGTGTCCTTGTAGGCGGATCGGACCTGCGCTTCGGTCTGGCCGATCTTGACGCCTCGATCAGTCTCGTCCCACTCGAACTGCTGGATCTCGCCGCGGGGACCGACGCGGATGACGCGGTCGCTCTGATAGGCGTTCTCCGGCTTGGCGAAGTGGTAGAACTCAGTTCCGGCCTCGAACACGCCCATCCCCGCCGCCTGCTTCGACACGTAAGTCCTGGGGATCTTCGACGCGTTGTCCCCAACGTACACACCACCGGCACCACCGAAGGTGAGCTTGCTCTTCGGACTGAGCGTTATCGGCGTTGACTTCGACGGTTCGCTGCGGTCACCGTTGCAGATGTCACGCTTGTCCTCGCCCGAGAATCGATCTCGCGACGACGAACGCTCCAACTCGCGGTAGGCCCACACGCCATCACACCACCCCAGGTCCGATGCCCGAACCCAGAGGACGGTCTTCGGGTTGCCCGCTCCGTTTTGCTGACTGGTCCCCCGACCCAGGGCCTCGCTCCCGCCCCAGGACTCCCAGACGATCTCGCCCACCGAACTCGCCGCCGTCGATGCGATGGAGAAGCCGTCCGGGCGGGCGGTACCGAAGCCATAGGCCGAGTTCTCCCACTTGTCCCGGCCGAGGACCGGTGTGGGTTTGGCCGCGGTTGCCTCGGGAAGACAGCGGCACAACACGACGGATGTCACCGTGCCCGACTCGACACGCGCCCCGCGGTAGCCGATCCGATAGCCGGTTCCCGCCTTCTTGTCGGCCTCGAAAACCGCTGACCCCGCCGATTCGGCGACAGGTTTGCCGTACAGCTCGACGGCCCGCGCGCCAGGCGTCCCGGCAGCCACCCCGTCAATCGTGACCCCCGCCGAGCCGGGTGGGTCGCCTGGCGCGATCTCAATCAGCTTGCCCTTGTCGTCGAAGACGTAGGAGCAGTCCTGCCACACGATGATGAGGTGGTCGCCGTCGCGGCGACCCCGGCGCGGGAAGCCCTGGATCGAGCCGGCGACCTCGTCGAGGGAGTCACCGATCTTCGCGTTACCCAGCTTGACCGGGTTCAGCCTTGTCCGCGCCGCCGGCGCGTTCTGCGCAGCCCGCAACCGTGCGCTCAACTGGGCCGCATTGTCGGCGGTCAGGAAGATGCCGCCCCCTTTGCCCGCCACACATTGCAGCGACTGGGCGTCAGTGCGCAGGCCGACGGCGCTGATCGTCACTTTCGGATTCTTCGCACGGATCTCCGCGGTGGCCGCACAGGGATCGGGCTCGCAGGTCGACTCTCCGTCGGACACCAGGACCACCGATGCCGGGGAGTCGGGCAGCATCGCCGCCGCCGCTTGCAGCGCCGTCCCGATCGGGGTGAACCCCTGCGGCGCCAATCCGGTCAGGGCCGCGGTCACCCCTGCCGGATCGTGCTTGCCCAGGGGTAGGACGGTCTTGACGTCCGCGCAGGCCCGGTGGGGTGGCGTGCGTTTGGCCGGCATCTGCGCACCGAACACGACCACGCCGGTCTTCGTACCTGCGGGCAGGCCGTGGACCAGGGTGTCGACTGCCTTCGTCGCCGCATCCCACCTGCGCCCCGGCGCATCGGCAGTCTGCATGGACTCCGAGGCGTCGAGCACGATGATCGTCGGGACGGCGGCCGCTTCGACGCTGTGGTCGGCTTCCGACGCCCCGGCCGTCGTCGGTGACGCGTCGCCGCCGACCGAGCACCCGGCCAGGGCCAGCGTGGCGGCCAGCGGAACAACCATCCATCGAATCGGGTGCGCAATCACCACCGCAGTATGGAACGACGACACCCATCACCTCGGCATCTGCGGGCAGATACGCCAGAATTGGACCAAACAGGTTGAATCGCCTCGTCAGCGTTCGCGGAACCAGCCGTCGCGCTGGGCCCGCCAGACTGCCTCTTGCCAGTAGCCCCAGGCGTGGGTGCCCACCGGCTG
>NZ_BJOU01000015.1 GCF_009932435.1 Gordonia crocea | reverse complement strand
TTCAAGGTGATCTTCGGATTCCCCGGCCTGGTGCTGGCGACGCTGTTCGTGACGCTGCCGTTCGTCGTCCGCGAGGTCGAGCCGGTGCTCCGGGAGATCGGCACCGAGCAGGAGGAGGCCGCGGCCACCCTCGGTGCCAAACGGCTGGCCGACCTTCAGTTCGGATCACCCTGCCGGCCATCCGCTGGGGCCTGACCTACGGCGTGGTCCTGACCATCGCCCGCGCCCTCGGCGAATACGGCGCGGTCACCATGGTCTCGTCGAACTTCCCGGGTATCTCCCAGACGCTGACCCTGTTGGTGCATTCGCGCTACACCGACGACTACAACGAGTTCGGTGCCTACGCCGCAGCCACCCTGCTCATGTTCGTGGCTGGTCTTGGTCCTCGTGGCGATGACCCTGATCGAACGGCGGGTGCGCAACCGCTTACGCCGAGGCGAGTGGATCGACCGCTCGACCGAAACCGAAACCACCGCCGACGACCCGATCGCGATCGGCAACGAACCCCAGCTCATCAAGGAAGGCGTGTGACATGTCTATCTCGGTATCGGCGCCAACAAGCGCTATGGCGACTTCGCCGCCCTCGACGATGTGTCGATCGATATTCCGGAGGGGTCGTTGACCTCGCTGCTGGGCCCGTCGGGCTCGGGCAAGTCGACGCTGCTGCGGGCCATCGCCGGCCTGGACGGCCTCGACTCGGGGACCGTCATCATCAACGGCAGCGATGTGTCGGCCGCCTCGCCGCAGCAGCGCGACATCGGCTTCGTCTTCCAGCACTACGCGGCGTTCAAGCACCTCACCGTGCGCGACAACATCGCGTTCGGCCTCAAGATCCGCAAGCGACCCAAGGCCGAGATCGACAAGAAGGTGGACGAGCTGCTCGACATCGTCGGGCTCACCGTCTTCCAGAAGCGCTTTCCCGCGCAGCTGTCCGGCGGTCAGCGCCAGCGCATGGCCCTGGCCCGGGCGCTGGCGGTGGACCCGAAGGTGCTGCTGCTCGACGAGCCGTTCGGCGCGCTCGATGCGAAGGTGCGCGACGATCTGCGCAAGTGGCTGCGGCGCCTGCACGACGAGGTCCACGTGACCACCGTGCTGGTCACCCATGACCAGGCCGAGGCGCTCGACGTGTCGGACCGGATCGCGGTGCTCAACCAGGGTCGCATCGAGCAGGTCGGCTCGCCCGACGACCTCTACGACCGGCCGGACAATCCGTTCGTCGCGTCCTTCCTCGGCTCGACCGTCCGCCTCAACGGCGAACTGGTCCGCCCGCACGACATCCGGATCGGCCGCCATCCCGAGATCGCCCTGCCGGGCGGTGACGCCAAACTGGACACCGGGGTCGTGAAGGCGACCGTGTCGCGCGTGGTGAACCTCGGGTTCGAGACGCGGGTGGAGTTGCTCGCGTCGGCCACCGGCGATGAGTTCGCCGCGCAGATCACCCGCGGCGACCAGAACGCCCTGCACCTGCAGCCGGGGGAGACGGTGTACGCCCGGGCGACGAAGATCGCCGCGTTCGAGGCGTAGCCCTCGCGGGGTTGCATCGGCGTTGCATCGGGCGGCGAAAACCGCGGGATTTTTCCTACGGTGGAGGAGGGTGGAGTAGGACTGTCATAGACACCACACGAAGTGAGGATCTATGACCAGTGCCACCGCCACGTCCGGACTCAACACGCCGCTGTCTCCGTTGCGCTTCTTGGAGCGCGCCGCGTCGGTGCACCCCGGCAAGCTCGCCGCCATCGACGGTGGGCGCCGCCTGACGTACGCCGAGTTGGCCGCCGACGTCCGGTCGCTCGCCGGCGCGCTGCGGGCCTCCGGGGTCGAGCCGGGCGACAAGGTCGCCTACCTGGCGAGCAACTCACTGGAATTGCTCACCGCACACTTCGCGGTTCCGCTGGTCGGCGGGATCCTCGTCGCCGTCAACACCCGGTTGGCACCGGAGGAGATCCGCTACATCGGCGACCACTCCGAATCGGTTCTGCTCGTCGGGGACGCGCCGCTGTTGGCGGGCATCGCCGACGTGGAGTTCGCCACGGTGCGGGAGATCATCGAGACGCCCAGCCAGGAAGGCGAGTACGAGGGCGTCGCAGTGCGGTACGACGAGTTCTTCGCCCGCGGGGATGCCGGCGAGGACTTGGTGTGGGATGTCGCCGACGAGGATGCCGTCCTCACCATCAACTACACCTCGGGAACCACCGGCAAGCCCAAGGGCGTCATGTACACCCACCGCGGCGCGTACCTGGGATCGCTGGGCACCGTGATCACCCAGGGCTTCTCCATCGACACCAACTACCTGTGGACCCTGCCGATGTTCCACTGCAACGGCTGGTGCGGCCCGTGGGCGCTGACCGCGGTGGCCGCCACCCACGTCTGCTTGCGCGCGGTGCGCGGCGAGGAGATGTGGCGCCTCATCGACACCGAGGGCATCACCGCCATGTCGGGCGCGCCGACCGTGCTGACCACGCTGGCGACCGCGCCCGAGGCGCATCCGATGAGCCGGCCGATGTCGATCGCGACTGCGGGGGCACCGCCCAGCCCCACGATCATCGCGGCGATCCGCAACTTGGGGATCACCATCATCCACGTTTACGGACTCACCGAGACCTACGGTCCCTATGCGGTCTGCGAGCCGGATCCGAGTTGGTCGGAGCTGTCCGGCGAGGAACTCTCGGTGCGGATGGCGCGGCAGGGCGTCGGCATGATCACCGCGGACCGGCTGCGGGTGGTGAGCACCGAGACCGAGGAGGGCGCGGAACTCGTCGACGTCGCTGACGACGGGGTTGCGATGGGCGAGATCGTGATGCGCGGCAACGTGGTGATGAAGGGGTACTTCAAGGACGAGGAACGCACCGCCGAGGCGTTTGCCGGCGGCTGGTTCCACTCCGGGGACCTCGGGGTCATGCACCCGGACGGGTACGTGCAGCTCCTGGACCGGGCGAAGGACGTCGTGATCTCCGGTGGGGAGAACATCTCGACGATCGAGGTCGAGCAGGCGGTGGTCAGCCATCCGGCGGTGCTCGACGTCGCGGTGATCGGGGTGCCCGACGACAAGTGGGGCGAGCGCCCCAAGGCCATCGTCGTGCTCAAGCCGGGACAAGAGGCGACCGATGCCGAGATCATCGCGCACGTGAAGTCGAAGATCGCCTCCTACAAGGCGCCGCGCGACGTCGCCTTCGTCGACGAACTGCCGAAGACCTCCACCGGCAAGATCCGCAAGAACGAGCTGCGCGACGTCGAGTGGGGCGAGGGTCGCGCCCGGATCCAGGGCTAGCGGCGGGGGACCGAGTCGGCTTCCTCCCGATCGAATTCGCATTTCCCGACGGGATTACGTCGGGAGATGTGAATCGGTGCGGGAGGAACGAGACCGGCGATGGCCTCGACGACGAGTCCGTGCGGGCCGAGGGCCCCGGCGATCGGATCACCCGGGGCGAGTTCGTCCAGCAGTGCCTCGACACGCTCGGCCAGCAGGCCCGGGGACAGGAAGTAGGGCAACCCGACGATCCGCTTCGCGCCGCCGGCACGCAGACGCCCGACGGCGCCGCGCAGGACCGAGGCCTGTCGGCCGAGTTTCGTCGCGAACACCACCTCGACCGGGTTGCCGGTCAACCGCGCGACCTCGGCGCCCCGGCGTCGGGCCGCGTCGTCGGAACGTTCGTCGGAGGAGCCGACGGCGTACATGACGATGCCGTCGCCGGCGCGCAGGCCGGCGGCCCGGGCGCGGTCGACCAGAGCCGGGCTCAGATCGGCCTTCCCGAGAACGGGGGTCTGCACCAGGGTGAGAGTCGGCCAGCGCCGCCGTGCGGCGTCGAGCAGCACGGGCAGGTCGAACCGGCTGTGATAGCCGTCGCCGAGCAGCAGCGGCACCACCCGGATCGGGTCGCCCGCCGGCGCGAGCCAGTCCAGGACAGTGGCCACGAGGGGCTCGTCGAGATCCAGATAGGCCAGTTCGATCCGCTCGGCCGGGAGCGTGGTGCGGACCTCGTCGCGGATACGCGTGAGCGTCAGGGCGAACCGGGGGTCCCGGCTGCCGTGGGCGACGAGGAGGACGCTCACGCCGGGACCGTGCTGGGCGTCAGATGCAATTGGTCGAGGGCATCCCCGACGAGGCCGGCCGCCAGCGTGTTGCCGCCGGCCGGGTCGATCAGCAGGAAGCTGCCCGACTCGCGGCTGTGGCTGTAGTCGTCGGCGACGATCGGCTCGGCCGTCTGCACGGAGATCCGTCCGATCTCGTTGAGCTCCAA
This sequence comes from Gordonia crocea, assembly GCF_009932435.1. Lineage (NCBI taxonomy): Bacteria > Bacillati > Actinomycetota > Actinomycetes > Mycobacteriales > Gordoniaceae > Gordonia > Gordonia crocea. The sequence goes on along the minus strand of NZ_BJOU01000015.1, from coordinate 8,184 downwards.
CGCTTCCGGCGACTCGATCAGGGTGAGATCCTGCTCGTCGAACCGGACGTCGATGCTCCCGACGATGGCCTGCGTGGTACGGGTCCCGTGCTTGAGGAGCAGTCGGGCACCCGGGCGCAGCGCCTTGTCGCCGAGCCAGCACACCGTGGCGGTGAACTGTTGGATCGGTTCCGGGGCATCGCCGACCGCGGCGATGACGTCACCCCTCGAGACGTCGACGTCGTCGGCCAACAACAGGGTGACGCTGCGCCCGGCGTGCGCGGCCGGCAGCTGGCCATCGGCGGTGTCGATGGCCTCGATCGTGGTCCGGGTCCCGGACGGCAGGATGACCACCTCGTCGCCGACGGCGACGGTGCCGGTGGCGACCTGTCCGGCGTAGCCGCGGTAGTCCGGGAACTCTGCGGTGCGCGGCCGAATCACATACTGCACCGGGAAGCGCAGACCGACCGGGTCGCCGGCGCGCTCGTGCACGTTCGGGACGGTCTCGAGATGCTCGATCAGGGTCGGGCCGTCGTAGTACGGCGTGCGCTCCGACCGGGTGGCGACGTTGTCGCCGTGCAGCGCGGACACCGGGATCGCCAAGACCTGCTCGTCGGTCCAGCCCAGCGACCGGGTCAACTCGGCGAAGTCAGCGGTGATCTGCGCGAATTGTCCCTGCGGATCATCGGCCAGGTCGATCTTGTTGACCGCGAGCACGAGCTGCGGCACGCCCAACAGGGCCATCACCGCGGCATGGCGGCGGGTCTGCGCGACGACGCCGTTGCGGGCGTCGACCAGCAGGATCACCAGTTGTGCGGTCGATGCGCCGGACACCGTGTTGCGGGTGTACTGGACGTGACCGGGGGTGTCGGCCAAGACGAACGAGCGGTTGGCGGTCGCGAAGTAGCGGTAGGCGACATCGATGGTGATGCCCTGCTCGCGTTCGGCGCGCAGCCCGTCGACGAGCAGCGACAGGTCGGGCCCGTCCAGGCCGCGTGCCTGTGAGGCGCGGTTGACCGCGTCGATCTGGTCGGCAAGGACGGACTTCGTGTCGTAGAGCAGGCGGCCGACGAGGGTGGACTTGCCGTCGTCGACGCTGCCGGCGGTCGCGATGCGCAACAGATCGGGGTGGTGCGGCCCGTTCGCCAGGTTTGCGGTGCTGGTCGATTGCGTCATCAGAAATATCCTTCGCGCTTGCGGTCTTCCATGGCCGCCTCGGAGACCCGGTCGTCGCCGCGGGTGGCGCCGCGCTCGGTGAGTCGGGAGGTGGCGACCTCGGCCAGGACGGCCTCGTTGTCGGCGGCGTCGGACAGGACCGCGCCGGTGGTGGAGCCGTCGCCCACGGTGCGGTAGCGCACCGAACGCGTCTCCAGCGCCTCGCCTTCGCGCGGACCGCCCCACGGGCCGGGGGTCATCCACATGCCGTCGCGGGAGAAGACCTCGCGCTCGTGGGCGTAGTACAGCGGCGCCAGCAGAACCTGCTCGCGGGCGATGTAGCGCCAGACGTCCAGCTCGGTCCAGTTGCTCAGCGGGAACACGCGAACGTGCTCGCCGGGGGCATGGCGACCGTTGTAGAGGTTCCACAGCTCGGGCCGCTGCCGCTTGGGGTCCCACTGGCCGAAGGCGTTGCGCAGCGAGAAGACGCGCTCCTTGGCGCGGGCGCGCTCCTCGTCGCGACGGGCCCCGCCGAACACCGCGTCGAAGCGGTTCTCGGTGATGGCGTCGAGCAGCGGGATCGTCTGCAGCGGGTTGCGGATACCGTCGGGACGCTCGGTGAGCCGGCCGTCGGCGAGGTACTCCTCGACGCTGGCCACGTGCAGCCGCAGGTTGTGGCGCGCCACGATCTCGTCGCGGAACTCGATGATCTCCGGCAGGTTGTGCCCGGTGTCGACGTGCAGCAGCGAGAACGGCAGCGGCGCCGGCCAGAAGGCCTTGAGCGCCAGGTGCAGCAGCAGGGTCGAATCCTTGCCGCCGGAGAACAGGATCACCGGGCGCTCGAACTCGCCGGCTACCTCGCGGAAGATGTGGATGGACTCGGACTCGAGCGCGTCGAGGGTGTCGAACTCGCCCTCGGTCTTGTCGAGGCCGAAGGGGGAGATGTGCGTATCAATGCTCATGAGACGTGCAACCCGCATTCTGTCTTGGCGCGCCCGGCCCAACGGCCGCTGCGCGGATCGGCTCCAATGGCTGGCTTGGCGGTGCAGGGTTCGCACCCGATGGAGGGGTAGCCCTCGTCCACCAGCGGATTGACGAGGACCCCGTGGTCCTCGATGTAGGTCTGGAACTCCTCGTCGGACCAGGCGGCCAACGGGTTGATCTTCACCAGCCCGAAGCCCTCGTCGTAGGAGATCAACGGGGCATTGGTCCGGGTCGGCGCTTCCACGCGGCGGATACCGGTCACCCACGCGGAGAAACCGGACAGCCCGGCGCGCAGCGGGACGACCTTGCGCAGCCGGCAGCACTCGCCGGGGTCGCGGGAGAACAGGTCCCGGCCCAGCAGTTCGTCTTGCTGCGCGACGGTGTGCTCCGGGGCGACGTTGATCAGGTCCAGGTCGTAGACCTGGGCGACCGCGTCACGGGTGCCGATCGTCTCGATGAAGTGGTACCCGGTGTCGAGGAACAGCACCTTGAGCCGGCCGCCGACCTGCTCACGGTCGATGGCCTTGTCGGCGACGTCGATCAACACCGCGTCCTGCATGTTGGCCGCGATCAGAAAGTCATCGCCGAAGGTTTGCGCGGTCCAGGCGAGCAGCTCGTGCGCGGAGGCGTCGGGGCCGAGCTCGTCGGCGCCGCGCGCCGCGATGTCGCGCAACCGGTCGGTGTCGAGTGTGGCGGTCATCTGTCCCTCCTCACTGCAGCTCGGCGTCGTCGGCGCGGGCGGCCCATTCGGCGAAGCGCTCGCCCTCGTTGCGCCCGGCGATGAAGTTGCGCACCACCCGGTCGATGTAGTCGGTCGCCTCGTGCGCGTAGATCTTGTGCTGGCGCAGTTTGCGGCCGAACCCGAGGTCGAAGCCGAGGCTGCCGCCCAGGTGGACCTGGAAGCCCTCGATCGGGTGCCCGTCGCCGTCGTCGATCAACTGGCCCTTGAGTCCGATGTCGGCGACCTGGATCCGGGCGCACGAGTTGGGGCAGCCGTTGAAGTTGATCGTCACCGGCACGTCGAGCTGCTCGTTCAACTCGGCGAGGCGCTCTTCGAGGATCGGCACGAGTTCTTGGCTGCGGCTGCGGGTCTCGGTGAACGAGAGCTTGCAGTACTCCAACCCGGTGCAGGCGATCAGGTTGCGGCGCCAGCGCGACGGGCGCGACTGCAGGCCGACGGCGGACAGATCGGCGTCGAGCTGCTCGATGTTCTCCTTGGGAACGTTGACCACGACGAGCTTCTGATACGGGGTGAGCCGCACACTGTCGCTGCCGGCCTTCTCTGCGGCGTCGGCGATGGCGTCGAGAACCGTGTCGGACAGGCGCCCGGACACCGCCGAGAAGCCCAGCGCGTAGCGCCCGTTCTTCTGCTCGGTGATCCCGACGTGGTCGATCGGCTGCTTCGGCGCAACCGGGGCCGGGCCGTCGATGAGCTTGCGGCCCAGGTACTCGTCCTCGAGGACCTGGCGGAATTTCTCCGGCCCCCAGTCCTTCAACAGGAACTTCAGCCGCGCCTTGGACCGCAGGCGGCGGTAGCCGTAGTCGCGGAAGATGCCGACCACGCCCTCCCAGACGTCGGGCACCTCGTCGAGCGGGATCCAGGCGCCGACGCGCTGCGCGAGCATCGGGTTGGTGGACAGCCCGCCGCCGACCCAGAGGTCCAGGCCCGGGCCGTGCTCGGGGTGCTCGACGCCGACGAAGGAGACGTCGTTGATCTCGTGGACGACGTCCTGCAGACCGGAGATGGCGGTCTTGAACTTGCGGGGCAGGTTCGAGTACTCGGGGTTGCCGATGTAGCGGCGCTTGATCTCGGCCAGGGCGGGGCTGGCGTCGAGGACCTCGTGGACCGAGAGGCCGGCGAGCGGGGAGCCGAGCATGCCGCGCGGGCAGTCGCCGCAGGCCTCGATCGTCTCCATGCCGACCTCTTCGAGGCGCCGCCAGATCTCCGGCACGTTCTCGATCTCGATCCAGTGGTACTGGATGTTCTGCCGGTCGGTGACGTCGGCGGTGCCCCGGGCGAAGTCGCGGGAGATGCCGGCGAGGGTCCGCACCTGCGGGATGGTCAGCTGACCGCCGTCGGTGCGCACGCGCATCATGAAGTAGGGGGCCTCGATGACGTCGATGTTGTCGTCGTGGCTCCAGGTGCCGTCGTAGCCCTCGGCGCGCTGGGTGTAGAGACCCATCCAGCGGAAGCGGCCGCGCAGATCGGCCTTGTCGATGCCGTCGAACCCGACCTTGGAGTAGATGTTCTCGATGCGTGCGCGCACGTTGAGCGGATTGTCGTCCTTCTTGGACTGCTCGTTGGCGTTGAGCGGCTCGCGGTAGCCGAGGGCCCACTGGCCCTCGGAGCGGCGCTTCGTCGGCCGTGCGCGGCGGGCGGGCTGGTCGCCGGCGGCACGGGCCGGCCGGTCACCGGTCGGCCGTTCCCGGCGGGGGCGAGGCGTGTCGACGTTGTCGTCGACCGACTCCGGAGTGGTGAGCGTCATGGATTTCTCCTCGCGCAGCGCATGCGTGCGCAGCGACATGGGGGCTGTCATGAAAGAGGTGAAACGCGGATTCGGCATCCGGGACGGCGCGCGGGGGGCGCAACCGGGGAGGGACTACTCGCTGGCCGAGTCCGGCTAGCGCATACACGATGCGCTGTCACAGCGCATGAGGTCGATATGGCGCCGCTGGATCAGGCGCAATCCTCGTGTAGTCACGTTGTTCATCATGCCACGCCGACCCGCACCGCGTCTACTTGGGCAGATTTTCAATCATGGTGAGAGAAAGCACACTCCCGGCGGGCCGGTCCGCTCCCGACGGCGGTGTCGCCGCCGCACCTGCGGGATGATGGATTAATGACCGCCACCGCTGCGACGCATTGGCGCGACCTGCCCGAGGCGGTCGCGCGACGTCTGCACGCCGGCGACCGGGGTGAGCCGCTCGGGCTCTATCTGCACGTTCCGTTCTGTGCGACGCGCTGCGGCTACTGCGACTTCAACACCTACACCGCCGGCGAACTCGGCTCGTCGTCGTCGCCGCAGTCGTGGCTGGAGGCGGTGCGCCGGGAACTCGACGGTGCGGCGGCGTTGGCCGGCCCGCGCCCGGTGTCGACGGTGTTCGTCGGCGGTGGGACCCCGTCGCTGCTCGGCGCGCACGGGTTGGCCGACCTCCTCGACGCGGTGCGGGCGAGTTTTGACCTGGCGCCCGGCGCGGAGGTGACCACCGAGTCGAATCCCGAGTCGACCTCGCCGGAGTTCTTTGCCGAGATCCGGGCCGCCGGGTACACCCGGGTGTCGTTGGGCATGCAGTCCGCGTCGTCGCGGGTGTTGGCGATCCTGGACCGCAACCACACGCCCGGTCGGGCCATCGCGGCCGCGGCGGAAGCCGGGGCGGCCGGGTTCGAGCACGTCAACCTCGACGTCATCTACGGCACCCCGGGGGAGACCGACGCCGACCTCGACACCACCCTCGACGCGGTGCTGGCGGCCCCGATCGACCACGTCTCGGCCTACGCGCTCATCGTCGAGGACGGGACGGCCTTCGCCCGGAAGGTGCGCCGCGGGGAGGTGCCCGCACCCGATGACGACGTGCTCGCCGCGCGCTACGAGCGGATCGACGACCGGCTGTCTGGCGAGGGTTTCGGATGGTACGAGGTCTCGAACTGGGGGCGGGGGCCGGATTCGGCGTGCCGCCACAACGAGGCCTATTGGCGCAGCGACGACTGGTGGGGCATCGGTCCGGGCGCTCATTCGCACGTGGCCGGGGCGCGCTGGTGGAACCGCAAGCATCCGGCGACCTATGCGTCGGCGCTGACCGACGGGGTGTGGCCCGGCGATGACTTCGAGGTCCTCACCGACGACGATCGGCACATCGAGGCGGTGATGCTGCGCCTGCGGATGCGCTCGGGGCTGCCGTCGGCGATTCTCGATGACGAGGAGCGGGCGCGCGCCGAGGGGGCCGTGGGCGACGGGCTGTTGCGCGTCGTCGACGAGGCCTACGTCCTCACCGATTCCGGGCGCCTACTGGCCGACGGGGTGGTCCGCGACATCCTCGTCGACTGACGCGATGATCATCGGCGACACGGCACGCGCGCAGATCCGGGCCGGCCTGACCGGTGCAGGCCTAATCGGCGCGGTGTCGCGGCGCCGACGGCCGGACGGCGGGAGTGTCGAGCTGCTCCTCGAGTGGCGGGGCGCCGGGGGACAGGTCGATGGTGTCCAGGTCGAGCATCCGGGCGTGGATGAGGGGACGGTTCCGCAACGCGCTGCGCACGGCGCGATGCAGACCGTCCTCCAAGTAGATCTCGCCGCGCCACTTCACGACGTGGGAGAAGAGGTCGCCGTAGAACGTCGAATCCTCGCTCAGCAGCTTGTCGAGGGCGAGGACCGTCGTCACCGTGGTCAGCTGGTCGAGGCGGAACTGGCGGGGCGGGATCTTTGCCCAAGCGCGCGGCGAGAGGTTGTGCGCCGGATACGGTTTCCCGTCCTGCACCGACTTGAAGATCATCGCCCCACCGATCCCGACTAATATGGACGTATTCACCTTATGGCACGGCGCGGGAGGAGGGCCCGGGATGACGGCGACCGACGAACGGCGGTTCGAGGTCCTTCGCGCGATCGTCACCGACTACGTGGCCACCCAGGAGCCGATCGGGTCCAAAGCGCTGCTCGACCGACACAAGCTGGGAGTCTCCAGTGCGACGGTCCGCAACGACATGGCCGTCCTGGAGGCGGAAGGGTACATCGCCCAGCCGCACACCAGCTCCGGGCGCGTCCCCACCGACAAGGGCTACCGACTCTTCGTCGACCGGATCGCCGAGGTCAAGCCGCTGTCGCGCGCGGAGCGCCGGGCGATCCTGTCGGTCCTCGACTCCAGCGTCGACCTCGACGACGTGCTGCGCCGCTCGGTCAAGCTCCTCGCCGAGCTCACCAGGCAGGTCGCGGTGATCCAATACCCCGTGTTGTCGCGGGCGACGGTGCGCCACCTCGAGGTCGTCGCGCTGACCCCGTCGCGTCTGCTGCTGGTGGTGATCACCGACAGCGGCCGGGTCGAGCAGCGGATGGTCGCCCTGGGTCGCGACGTCAGCGACGACGAAATGATCCTGCTGCGCGACTTGTTCGCCGCGGCCCTCGACGGCAAGCGCCTGGCCGAGGCGTCGGCCGCCGTCGCCGAGGTGGCCAACTCCGCACCGCCGGAGATGAGCGAAGTCGTCATCGCGATCGCCGCCGTGCTCATCGAGACGCTGGTGGAGCGGGAGGCGGACCGCCTGGTCTTGGGTGGTACCTCGAACCTGGCCCGGGCATCGGCGGACTTCTCCGCCGACCTCGGCGGGATGGACGCGGTCCTCGACGCACTCGAGGAACAGGTCGTCGTCCTCAAACTGTTGGCGCGCACCCAGAGCACCGACCGCGTCACGGTGCAGATCGGGCGGGAGACCCGCAGCGACAATCTGCGCGGTGCCTCGGTGGTCTCCACCGCCTACGGCGCGAGCGGCACCGTGCTGGGCAGCGTGGGCGTGCTCGGACCGACCCGGATGGACTACCCGAACACCATTGCGTCGGTGGCCGCGGTGGCCAAGTACGTTGGAGAAGTACTGGGTGAGCGATGACCGTGCGCCGGTCGCACGGATCGGCGGCGCGCTGGAACCCGGAATCGATGTAAGGACAGAAGTACCAAGTGGCTCGTGATTACTACGGAATCCTGGGCGTGCGCCCGGGAGCGGACGCCCAAGAGATCAAGCGCGCTTACCGCAAGCTGGCGCGCGAACTGCACCCTGACCTGAACCCCGAGGAAGAAGACCGGTTCAAAGAGGTCACCGCTGCCTACGAGGTCCTCAGCGACCCGGAGAAGCGGCGCATCGTCGACGCCGGCGGCGATCCCCTCGCCAGCGCGGGGTCGGGCGGGTTTGCCGGTGGCGGGCTCGGTGACATCTTTGAGCAGTTCTTCGGTGGCGGCAGCTTCGGCGGCGGCGGGGGCTTCGGTGGCGGCCGCGGGCCGCGCAGCCGCGTTCAGCCGGGCGAGCCCGCACTGGTCCACACCACCCTCGACCTGCACGAATGTGCGGCCGGGGTCAACAAGGAT
>NZ_BJOU01000014.1 GCF_009932435.1 Gordonia crocea | reverse complement strand
TCCAGGCCAACGGCGGTGGTCGATGAAGCAGGCACCCTGACGTACGCAGAGTTGGATGCGCGGGCCAACGCCGTCGCCAACCAATTGCATGCCGATGGTCTGCGCCAAGGCGATGGGTGGGCGTGATTGCCCGCGACCACCGCGGCCTGTTGACTATGATCGCCCGCAAACCGGCCGAGCCGGGATCCGGCTGGCCATTGATTGAACAACGGCTTCGGCAAGCCGCAGTTTCAACGAGGTGGCTGAGCGTGAGGGCATCAAAGCCATGTTCTACGACGAGGAGTTCAGCGACCTCGTTGCGGACTTCCCGGGCGACAAGCGCACCCTTACCTGGGTCGATACCAAGGCGCCCAAAGGAATTCGCGTCCTGGAGGACATCGCTGCCACCGGCAACACCGCGAAGCCGCCGGTTCCCTCGGAGTTCGCCGGATTCGTCATCCTGACCAGCGGAACGACCGGGCTGCCAAGGGGGCCCAGCGCGCGAAGGCTCTCACCGTTCGCCAGTGCGCTCATCCTCGACCGGATCCCGCTGCCGCAGCGCAAGGCTGCGGTGATCGTGTCCACCCATCTTCCACTCCACCGGTGGGCGATGTGGGGGGTGTCCACGGCACTGGGCAACACCGCCGTGCTCATGCGCCGCTTCGATCCGGAGAAGACGCTGCAGGCCATTGCCGAGCACAAGGCCGAGGTGCTCGTCCGCGGTCCCGACCATGCTGTACCGGATCCTCGCGTTGGGTGACGAGGTCATCGCCAAGTACGACACCTCGTCGCTCAAGGACCGTCGTGGTCGCCGGGTCGGCGTTGCCGCCTGCCCTGTGTGAGCGGTGGCAGGACACCTTCGGCGACACGCTGTACAACCTGTACGGCTCGACTGAGGTTCGCGGTCGCGGCCGTCGCCCAGCCGAAAGACCTGCGTCTGGCGCCCGGGTCTATCGGGAAACCGCCCATCTCAAGCTATCTGCGGCTTTACGACGACAACGACAAACAGGTCACCGCGCGCACACGTGCCCGGCCGGCTGTTCGTGCGCAACGGTGCGCCGTTCGAGGGGTACACCGACGGTCGCAGCAAGCAGGTCATCGACGGTTACATGTCGACCGGCGACATGGCGCTGCGCGGACGAACACGGCCTGTGGCACATCGCCGGGCGTGACGACGACATGATCGTTTCCGGTGGGGAGAACCTCTACCCGCAAGAGGTGGAGAACCTGCTGGCGGCGCATCCCGATGTTGCCGATGTCGCCGTGATCGGGGTGGACGACGAGGAGTTCGGCAAGCGGCTGCGGGCCTTCATCGTCGCGGCCGAGGGTAAGCAGCCCCACCGAGGACGAGATCCGCGCCTACGTCAAGGCAAATCTGGCGCGCTACAAGGTGCCGCGTGATGTCGTTATTGTCGACGATCTCCCGCGTAACCCGACCGGCAAACTCGTGCGCCGGGAATTGCCAACTGGGCCGCTGACCTAGCCGACCTGCCCCAGCGCAAGAGCCCGAATGCTGCAGCAGTCGGGCCCTTTTGCGTCGCGGATCGCGGGTGCTCAGTACCAGCCGTAATAGTGGCGACGGCGGTGCGCATCCCACATGCGGCGGCGGTAGCGGCGGCGGTGGCGCCAGCCCGGGCCGTAGCCATCGTTCCCGTATCCACCGTGGTGGCGCGGGCGGTCGTAGTCGTAATCGTGGTGGTGACGAGGCATCGTCTTGTCCTTTCGTGCCGGGGTCGAACTCTTCAACCACCAAGAACGTATCCAGCGCACCTCCGCAGCAACGTGTCACAGCCTGGACGGTTCCTGGGAATCCGTCCGCCAGGGTTCAGACAATGTCGGCGCGGTGTTCGTCGGGGGACTCCGCGCCCGTCCCGGACAACGGTCGGGCTACGCCTACCCTGGTCCCATGCCGTCGTTCGATCCGTTGGAGTTCTTCACCGCCGCGGATTCTTTACGACGACTTCGATCCCGGCAGTATTCAACGGGGGATCGGCTACGCTGACCGCGGCCGCATCATGAACCGAACCTGGTCCGACGACGGGCTGTCGTTGCGCGCCAAGTGTGTCGGCTCTGGGCGTGTCTACGACGTCGTTGTGCAGTTCGCGGCCCAGGGGGCCGGTGGCCGCAGTCTGACTGTCGCAACGTGCACCTGTCCGGTCGGTGCTGAGTGCAAGCACGCCGTCGCGCTTCTGGTCACCGAGTCGCGGGACCCGGCAGCAGGGGCAGGGGGCCCGGCGGGCTCCCCCTGGCGCACGGTCCTGGGCGGGCTTACCGCGCAGACGGCACCGGGGCCTTCGGCGGTGGCGCTCGGCCGTTCGTTGGGTATCCAGTTTCATCTGCCCAAGGCCACGCAGTACGCGCAACACCCGGCGCCCACCATCGCGTTGGTGACCACGGGCAAGACCGGAAGTTGGATCAAGACCGGGATCAAACTGGACGGCCACGGTCGCGGGGGTCGGGCTATGTGCCGGGGATGTCGGGGCGGTTCGACCCAGAACAGTACGACGACGAGCAGTTGCGCGCGATCCGCGGGATCGCCCGTGCCTTCGCGACGAACTATCAGGCACACAGCGGTGGTTCACTCGCCGCTCGGCTCGGCCCCCGCCGACATTTGGGATCTGCTGGAGCGGGCTCGTGACGCGGGGGGTGGCCCTGTTGCCATCGCCGACGCTGGGCGTGGCGTCGGTGGAGTTGATTAAGACCTACGGAGTAGGGCTGGAGGTGTCTCGTGCCACCGGCGACCGCGGTGGGATCACCGTGCGGACCTTCGTGCACGTCAACCACGAGGCGTACGACGGTGGACCGGTGGGGTTGATCGGTGTCCCCCGCCCGCATGGGATGTTCTCGATCAGCGGGACGGCAATGCTGATCGGTCCGTTCACTTCGCCCGGTGATGACCGTGGGCTGGAGCGTCTGCTCGCCGCCCCGGCGATGCACATCCCCGAGGAGGAAGTGGCGGAGTTCGCCACCGAAGTGGTGCCGACGCTGCCGGCGTCGTTGCCGGTGCTCGTCGACGACGAGGCCATCGTCAAGCCGAGGATCGACGGGCCGTTTGAACTGCTGCGGATCGACCTCAACGAGCAGGGTGCGCGGGTCCGCTGGGGGTGCCGCTTACGAGATCAATGGTCGCCTCAAGCCCGTCGCCGCGGGGTCGGGCGCACTGGCGTACCGCGACGTCGAGGCGGAGTCACGTGCGCTGGCGCAGGTGCGCGACGCGATGCAGACGGTCGCCGCGGTGTGCGGCCGGTGGCGCCAACCAGGCCATCCACCACCTCCAGCAGGACATGCGCAACGCAGGTCCAACCGGCCCGGGTCGAGTTGCAGAACCGGATCGACGATCTTGCCGAAGCGCCGTCGGTGCCCGACGCCGCCCGGATCGCCGATGTGGACCTGTTGCGTCGCGTCTATACCTATTCGCCCGTCGACGCCGCAGTGCTCTGCCACGAGGTGTTGCCGCTGCTGCGCGAACACGGGATCCACGTCGAGGTCGACGGTGACGCGGACCGATTCCGCGCCGCGCAGGGCGATCCGGATATCACGCTGACCGCCGACGACGGCGGCAACGACTGGTTCAACCTGCACGTGCGGGTCGAGGTTGACGGCGCGGTGGTGCCGCTGGACCGGCTGATCGTCGAGTTGAACAGCAGCGCGACGCACATGCTCCTCGACGACGGGACCTACTTCCCGCTCGACCATCCGGCGCTGGCGCGGCTGGCCGAGTTGCTCGACGAAGCACGGGCGCTGGGGGAGATCGAGGGATCGCGGGTGCGCCGCGAGTCCTACAACGCGACGTTGTGGGAGGAACTGCTCTCCCTCGGCGTCGTCGACGGCGATCTGGTCCGGTGGCAACAACGGATGGTCCACCTCGCGACGGCGTCGCTGCCCGAGCCCGGCACCCCGCCACCCACGCTGCAGGCGCAGCTGCGCGACTATCAGCTCGACGGCTACAACTGGCTGAAGTTCTTGTGGGACAACCGGATCGGCGGAGTCCTCGCCGATGACATGGGGTTGGGCAAGACGGTGCAGGGATTGTCGTTGATCGCCAGCGCCCTGCAGGACGATCCGACCGCGCGGTTCTTGGTGATCGCACCCACCAGCGTCGTCGGGAACTGGGTGCGCGAAGCAGCCAAGTTCTTACCGTCGGCGCCAGCGGTATCGGTGTCGTCGGTGCGGACCGACGGGCCGGTCGACGAGCAGATCGGTGACGCGCGGATCGTCGTCACGTCGTACACCCTGTTCCGGCTGCAATTCGACGCCTTCGAGTCCTTCGATTGGGCGGCAGTGTTCTTCGACGAAGCGCAGTTCATCAAGAACCACAACGGCAAGACCCACCAGTGCGCCCGCCGGCTCACCGCGCAGATGAAGGTCGCGATGACCGGCACGCCGATGGAGAACAGCCTGATGGAACTGTGGGCGTTGCTGTCGGTGAGTGCGCCGGGACTCTTCCCCTCGCCCAAGGCGTTCACCGACTACTTCCGCAAGCCGATCGAATCCGGTGCCGAGCCGCAGCGCCTCGCCCTGCTGCGCCGCCGGATCCGCCCGATCATGCTCCGGCGCACCAAAGACCAAGTGGTGAAGGATCTGCCGCCAAAGCAGGAACAGATCCTCGCCCTGGACCTGCACCCCAAGCACGAAAAGATCTACCAGACCCGGCTCAACCGTGAACGGCAGAAAGTCCTTGGGCTGCTGGGGATTGGGAACGCAACCGGTTCGAGATCTTCCGATCGCTCACCATGCTGCGACAGCTGAGCTTGCATGCCGGACTGGTCGACGAGAAGGATGCCGGTGTCGCGTCGGCGAAGATCGATCATCTCGCCGAGCAGTTGCCCGAGCTGATTGCCGAGGGGCATTCGGCGCTGGTGTTCAGCCAGTTCACCGGATTCCTCGCGCTGGTGCGCGAGCGTCTCGATGAGCTGGGCATCGGCTACGCCTACCTCGACGGGTCGATGACGGCGAAGGCGCGCTCGGCCGAGATCGCCCGGTTTCACCGGTGGGCAGGTGCAGGTCTTCCTGATCAGCCCTCAAGGCTGGCGGATTCGGGTTGAACCTGACCGAGGCCGACTACTGCTTTGTGTGCGATCCGTGGTGGAACCCGGCCGCCGAAGCCCAAGCTGTCGACCGAGCCCACCGCATCGGCCAGACTCGGCCGGTGACCGTGTACCGCTTGGTGTCGGCGGGGACCATCGAGGAGAAGGTCATCGCGCTGCAGGACCGCAAGCGCGAGTTATTCACTGCGGTGGTCGACGAGGGCGACTTGTTCGGCGCCGGGATCAGCGAGAGCGACATCCGCGAGTTGCTCGGCGAGGGAACATTGCCGACCTGAGGACCTGCCAGAAGTGGTCGAATTGAGGGGCCTGGAGGGCATATTTCCCTCGACACCCCGGATTTTGGCCACTTCTGGCAGCAATGACGGTGCAGGCGCACGCCGGTCGGGCATGGTGAGTCATGCGCAAACTGATCGTGCTGTTGGGTGCCGGGGTGCTGGCACTCGGGCTGTCCGCGTGTGATGTCCGCCCCGGTGCGGGTCCGGAGAAGTCAACGAAGGTTGTGACGATCGTCGCGGTCGTTGACGGCAAACCCGCCAACGGGTTTCACATGGAACCGATGACTGGCGACAACACCATCGACTGCCAGTACGCGACGATCAGTCGGGCGGCGACCACGATGGGGGTGTTTGGCGGGTGCGGGTGCGTCGGCGCAATCGGCCGATGTGTGTTGGCCGGGGAAGGACAACAGTTGCTGTGCGGGGTGGACACCGTGGGACAAGGGCTTATCGGCTGGACGATCACCGCGGGGCAGTTGCCGCTGGGTGCTGAGCCGAAGGCCGAGCCCGAGCCGTGGGGATGGAACTGGCTGACGGCCGCAAGTGCCGCGCTCGGGTGGGTGGCGCGTGGGGCGGGAGAATCCGATTGGGATGGTCGGCGCCTACTCGTGCACCGGCTCGCAGCAGGAGGTTGTGCTGCAGGGCGGCGACGCTGCTACGCCGTCGACCGTTCGACTCCCGATCTGGACGGTCCAGGTCGGCAAACTCGGTGCGGGGCGCCTGACTTTGGCCCACCGAGCCGGGTCGGGGTTCGGGTCGCCTACTTCGCCGGGGCGCAGGTAGGAGGATGACACCATGGCATTCACCGATAGCGAACTGGCCTATTTGAAGAGTCAACGGTTGGGTCGTTTGGCGACGCAGAAGCCGAACGGCACGCTGCAGAACAGCCCGGTCGGCTTCTCGGTCAACGACGACGGGACGGTCGATGTCGGGGGATACAACATGGATCAGAGTCGCAAGTATCGCAACGTCGCTGAGAACGGCCGGTAGCATCCGTCGTCGACGATCTCGCCTCGGTCAAGCCGTGGGCGGGTCCGCTGCGTGGAGATTCGGGGCCGCCGGACGAGGCCGTACCCGGTACGGGGAATCGGGCGCGATTGTCCGGATCCATCCCGAACGGGTGATCAGCTTCGGCCTCGACGAGGAGCGCGAAGCGCACAGACTCACGGTCAACTCCCGCGATGTGTAGGCCTCCTCGGCGATCCGCGTTGCGTACGGAGCATCGTCGGGCCCGTTCGTTGGGTTGTTACCTTCGGCGGATCGACCTATCGTCGATTGGTGGTAGACGAGCATGTTGGGATCGACGATGAAGACAGCGATCGTTGCTGGAGCAATCGCCCTGGCCTTTGGGGTGGCCGGCGCGGCCCATGCCGAACCGGATCAGCAGTCCGAGCGCAGCGTCCTGATGGGTACCGCCCTGCCAGTCCGTCGGCGACACCGCCCAGGAGCCGAGCAGATGGATCGCTGTGGTGTGCGACATGAACCCGCAGGTCGGCTACCCGACCTGGCTGGCACCGTGATTCGCTGCTGAGAAAAGCACCCCAGACGCGGCGCCGAGGGAAGACTTCCCTCGGCGCCTCGTCTGGGGGCTTTTCTCAGCAGCGAATCACGGTGCCAGCCACTGTCGGGTAGCCGACCTGCGGGTTCATGTCCGCACACCACCAGCGATCCATCGCTCGGCTCCTGGGCGGTGTCGCCGACGGACTGGCAGGCGGTACCCATCAGGACGCTGCGCTCGGACTGCTGATCCGGTTCGGCATGGGCCGCGCCGGCCCCCCAAAGGCCAGGGCGATTGCTCCAGCAACGATCGCTGTCTTCATCGTCGACTCCCAACATGCTCGTCTACCACCATCGACGATAGGTCGATCCGCCGAATGGTAACAACCCACGAACGGTCCCGACGATGCTCCGTACGCCACCGCGGATCGCCGAGGAAGGCCTACACATCGCGGGAGTTGACCGTGAGTCTGTGCGCTTCGCGCTCCTCGTCGAGGCCGAAGCTGATCACCCGTTCGGGATGGATCCGGACAATCGCGCCCGATTCCCCGGTACCGGGTACGGCCTCGCCGCGGCCCCCGAATCTCCACGCAGCGGACCCGCCACGGCTTGACCGAGGCGAGATCGTCGACGACGAGTGCTACCCGGCCGTTCTCAGCGACGTTGCGATACTTGCGACTCTGATCCATGTTGTATCCCCCGACATCGACCGTCCCGTCGTCGTTGACCGAGAAGCCGACCGGGCTGTTCTGCAGCGTGCCGTTCGGCTTCTGCGTCGCCAAACGACCCAACCGTTGACTCTTCAAATAGGCCAGTTCGCTATCGGTGAATGCCATGGTGTCATCCTCCTACCTGCGCCCCGGCGAAGTAGGCGACCCGAACCCCGACCCGGCTCGGTGGGCCAAAGTCAGGCGCCCCGGCACCGAGTTTGCCGACCTGGACCGTCCAGATCGGAGTCGAACGGTCGACGGCGGTAGCAGCGTCGCCGCCCTGCAGCACAACCTCCTGCTGCGAGCCGGTGCACGAGTAGGCGCCGACCATCCCATCGGATCTCCCGCCCCACGCGCCACCCACCCGAGCGCGGCACTTGCGGCCGTCAGCCAGTTCCATCCCCCACGGCTCGGGCTCGGCCTTCGGCTCAGCACCCAGCGGCAACTGCCCCGCGGTGATCGTCCAGCCGATAAGCACCTTGTCCCACGGTGTCACCCCGCACAGCAACGTGTTGTCCTTCCCCGGCCAACACACATCGGCCGATTGCGCCGACGCACCGCACCCGCCAAACACCCCCATCGTGGTCGCCGCCCGACTGATCGTCGCGTACTGGCAGTCGATGGTGTTGTCGCCAGTCATCGGTTCCATGTGAAACCCGTTGGCGGGTTTGCCGTCAACGACCGCGACGATCGTCACAACCTTCGTTGACTTCTCCGGACCCGCACCGGGGCGGACATCACACGCGGACAGCCCGAGTGCCAGCACCCCGGCACCCAACAGCACGATCAGTTTGCGCATGACTCCACCATGCCCGACCGGCGTGCGCCTGCACCGTCATTGCTGCCAGAAGTGGCCAAAATCCGGGGGGTCGAGGGAAATATGCCCTCCAGGCCCCTCAATTCGACCACTTCTGGCAGGTCCTCAGGTCGGCAATGTTCCCTCGCCGAGCAACTCGCGGATGTCGCTCTCGCTGATCCCGGCGCCGAACAAGTCGCCCTCGTCGACCACCGCAGTGAATAACTCGCGCTTGCGGTCCTGCAGCGCGATGACCTTCTCCTCGATGGTCCCCGCCGACACCAAGCGGTACACGGTCACCGGCCGAGTCTGGCCGATGCGGTGGGCTCGGTCGACAGCTTGGGCTTCGGCGGCCGGGTTCCACCACGGATCGCACACAAAGCAGTAGTCGGCCTCGGTCAGGTTCAACCCGAATCCGCCAGCCTTGAGGCTGATCAGGAAGACCTGCACCTGCCCACCGGTGAACCGGGCGATCTCGGCCGAGCGCGCCTTCGCCGTCATCGACCCGTCGAGGTAGGCGTAGCCGATGCCCAGCTCATCGAGACGCTCGCGCACCAGCGCGAGGAATCCGGTGAACTGGCTGAACACCAGCGCCGAATGCCCCTCGGCAATCAGCTCGGGCAACTGCTCGGCGAGATGATCGATCTTCGCCGACGCGACACCGGCATCCTTCTCGTCGACCAGTCCGGCATGCAAGCTCAGCTGTCGCAGCATGGTGAGCGATCGGAAGATCTCGAACCGGTTGCGTTCCCAATCCCCCAGCAGCCCAAGGACTTTCTGCCGTTCACGGTTGAGCCGGGTCTGGTAGATCTTTTCGTGCTTGGGGTGCAGGTCCAGGGCGAGGATCTGTTCCTGCTTTGGCGGCAGATCCTTCACCACTTGGTCTTTGGTGCGCCGGAGCATGATCGGGCGGATCCGGCGGCGCAGCAGGGCGAGGCGCTGCGGCTCGGCACCGGATTCGATCGGCTTGCGGAAGTAGTCGGTGAACGCCTTGGGCGAGGGGAAGAGTCCCGGCGCACTCACCGACAGCAACGCCCACAGTTCCATCAGGCTGTTCTCCATCGGCGTGCCGGTCATCGCGACCTTCATCTGCGCGGTGAGCCGGCGGGCGCACTGGTGGGTCTTGCCGTTGTGGTTCTTGATGAACTGCGCTTCGTCGAAGAACACTGCCGCCCAATCGAAGGACTCGAAGGCGTCGAATTGCAGCCGGAACAGGGTGTACGACGTGACGACGATCCGCGCGTCACCGATCTGCTCGTCGACCGGCCCGTCGGTCCGCACCGACGACACCGATACCGCTGGCGCCGACGGTAAGAACTTGGCTGCTTCGCGCACCCAGTTCCCGACGACGCTGGTGGGTGCGATCACCAAGAACCGCGCGTCGGGATCGTCCTGCAGGGCGCTGGCGATCAACGACAATCCCTGCACCGTCTTGCCCAACCCCATGTCATCGGCGAGGACTCCGCCGATCCGGTTGTCCCACAAGAACTTCAGCCAGTTGTAGCCGTCGAGCTGATAGTCGCGCAGCTGCGCCTGCAGCGTGGGTGGCGGGGTGCCGGGCTCGGGCAGCGACGCCGTCGCGAGGTGGACCATCCGTTGTTGCCACCGGACCAGATCGCCGTCGACGACGCCGAGGGAGAGCAGTTCCTCCCACAACGTCGCGTTGTAGGACTCGCGGCGCACCCGCGATCCCTCGATCTCCCCCAGCGCCCGTGCTTCGTCGAGCAACTCGGCCAGCCGCGCCAGCGCCGGATGGTCGAGCGGGAAGTAGGTCCCGTCGTCGAGGAGCATGTGCGTCGCGCTGCTGTTCAACTCGACGATCAGCCGGTCCAGCGGCACCACCGCGCCGTCAACCTCGACCCGCACGTGCAGGTTGAACCAGTCGTTGCCGCCGTCGTCGGCGGTCAGCGTGATATCCGGATCGCCCTGCGCGGCGCGGAATCGGTCCGCGTCACCGTCGACCTCGACGTGGATCCCGTGTTCGCGCAGCAGCGGCAACACCTCGTGGCAGAGCACTGCGGCGTCGACGGGCGAATAGGTATAGACGCGACGCAACAGGTCCACATCGGCGATCCGGGCGGCGTCGGGCACCGACGGCGCTTCGGCAAGATCGTCGATCCGGTTCTGCAACTCGACCCGGGCCGGTGGACCTGCGTTGCGCATGTCCTGCTGGAGGTGGTGGATGGCCTGGTTGCGCCACCGGCCGCACACCGCGGCGACCGTCTGCATCGCGTCGCGCACCTGCGCCAGCGCACGTGACTCCGCCTCGACGTCGCGGTACGCCAGTGCGCCCGACCCCGCGGCGACGGGCTTGAGGCGACCATTGATCTCGTAAGCGGCACCCCAGCGGACCCGCGCACCCTGCTCGTTGAGGTCGATCCGCAGCAGTTCAAACGGCCCGTCGATCCTCGGCTTGACGATGGCCTCGTCGTCGACGAGCACCGGCAACGACGCCGGCAGCGTCGGCACCACTTCGGTGGCGAACTCCGCCACTTCCTCCTCGGGGATGTGCATCGCCGGGGCGGCGAGCAGACGCTCCAGCCCACGGTCATCACCGGGCGAAGTGAACGGACCGATCAGCATTGCCGTCCCGCTGATCGAGAACATCCCATGCGGGCGGGGGACACCGATCAACCCCACCGGTCCACCGTCGTACGCCTCGTGGTTGACGTGCACGAAGGTCCGCACGGTGATCCCACCGCGGTCGCCGGTGGCACGAGACACCTCCAGCCCTACTCCGGAGGTCTTAATCAACTCCACCGACGCCACGCCCAGCGTCGGCGATGGCAACAGGGCCACCCCCGCGTCACGAGCCCGCTCCAGCAGATCCCAAATGTCGGCGGGGGCCGAGCCGAGCGCGAGTGAACCACCGCTGTGTGCCTGATAGTTCGTCGCGAAGGCACGGGCGATCCCGCGGATCGCGCGCAACTGCTCGTCGTCGTACTGTTCTGGGTCGAACCGCCCCGACATCCCCGGCACATAGCCCGACCCCGCGACCGTGGCCGTCCAGTTGATCCCGGTCTTGATCCAACTTCCGGTCTTGCCCGTGGTCACCAACGCGATGGTGGGCGCCGGGTGTTGCGCGTACTGCGTGGCCTTGGGCAGATGAAACTGGATACCCAACGAACGGCCGAGCGCCACCGCCGAAGGCCCCGGTGCCGTCTGCGCGGTAAGCCCGCCCAGGACCGTGCGCCAGGGGGAGCCCGCCGGGCCCCCTGCCCCTGCTGCCGGGTCCCGCGACTCGGTGACCAGAAGCGCGACGGCGTGCTTGCACTCAGCACCGACCGGACAGGTGCACGTTGCGACAGTCAGACTGCGGCCACCGGCCCCCTGGGCCGCGAACTGCACAACGACGTCGTAGACACGCCCAGAGCCGACACACTTGGCGCGCAACGACAGCCCGTCGTCGGACCAGGTTCGGTTCATGATGCGGCCGCGGTCAGCGTAGCCGATCCCCCGTTGAATACTGCCGGGATCGAAGTCGTCGTAAAGATCCGCGGCGGTGAAGAACTCCAACGGATCGAACGACGGCATGGGACCAGGGTAGGCGGTAGCCCCGACCGTTGTCCGGGACGGGCGCGGAGTCCCCGACGAACACCGCGCCGACATTGTCTGAACCCTGGCGGACGGATTCCCAGGAACCGTCCAGGCTGTGACACGTTGCTGCGGAGGTGCGCTGGATACGTTCTTGGTGGTTGAAGAGTTCGACCCCGGCACGAAAGGACAAGACGATGCCTCGTCACCACCACGATTACGACTACGACCGCCCGCGCCACCACGGTGGATACGGGAACGATGGCTACGGCCCGGGCTGGCGCCACCGCCGCCGCTACCGCCGCCGCATGTGGGATGCGCACCGCCGTCGCCACTATTACGGCTGGTACTGAGCACCCGCGATCCGCGACGCAAAAGGGCCCGACTGCTGCAGCAGTCGGGCTCTTGCGCTGGGGCAGGTCGGCTAGGTCAGCGGCCCAGTTGGCAATTCCCGGCGCACGAGTTTGCCGGTCGGGTTACGCGGGAGATCGTCGACAATAACGACATCACGCGGCACCTTGTAGCGCGCCAGATTTGCCTTGACGTAGGCGCGGATCTCGTCCTCGGTGGGCTGCTTACCCTCGGCCGCGACGATGAAGGCCCGCAGCCGCTTGCCGAACTCCTCGTCGTCCACCCCGATCACGGCGACATCGGCAACATCGGGATGCGCCGCCAGCAGGTTCTCCACCTCTTGCGGGTAGAGGTTCTCCCCACCGGAAACGATCATGTCGTCGTCACGCCCGGCGATGTGCCACAGGCCGTGTTCGTCGCGCAGCGCCATGTCGCCGGTCGACATGTAACCGTCGATGACCTGCTTGCTGCGACCGTCGGTGTACCCCTCGAACGGCGCACCGTTGCGCACGAACAGCCGGCCGGGCACGTTGCGCGCGGTGACCTGTTTGTCGTTGTCGTCGTAAAGCCGCAGATAGCTTGAGATGGGCGGTTTCCCGATAGACCCGGGCGCCAGACGCAGGTCTTTCGGCTGGGCGACGGCCGCGACCGCGACCTCAGTCGAGCCGTACAGGTTGTACAGCGTGTCGCCGAAGGTGTCCTGCCACCGCTCACACAGGGCAGGCGGCAACGCCGACCCGGCGACCACGACGGTCTTGAGCGACGAGGTGTCGTACTTGGCGATGACCTCGTCACCCAACGCGAGGATCCGGTACAGCATGGTCGGGACCGCGACGAGCACCTCGGCCTTGTGCTCGGCAATGGCCTGCAGCGTCTTCTCCGGATCGAAGCGGCGCATGAGCACGGCGGTGTTGCCCAGTGCCGTGGACACCCCCCACATCGCCCACCCGGTGGAGTGGAAGATGGGTGACACGATCACCGCAGCCTTGCGCTGCGGCAGCGGGATCCGGTCGAGGATGAGCGCACTGGCGAACGGTGAGAGCTTCGCGCGCTGGGCCCCCTTGGGCAGCCCGGTCGTTCCGCTGGTCAGGATGACGAATCCGGCGAACTCCGAGGGAACCGGCGGCTTCGCGGTGTTGCCGGTGGCAGCGATGTCCTCCAGGACGCGAATTCCTTTGGGCGCCTTGGTATCGACCCAGGTAAGGGTTCGCTTGTCGGCCGGGAAGTCGGCAACGAGGTCGCTGAACTCCTCGTCGTAGAACATGGCTTTGATGCCCTCACGCTCAGCCACCTCGTTGAACTGCGGCTTGCCGAAGCCGGTGTTCATCATGGCCAGCCGGATCCCGGCTCGGCCGGTTGCGGCGATCATCGTCAACAGGCCGCGGTGGTCGCGGGCAATCACGCCCACCACATCGCCTTGGCGCAGACCATCGGCATGCAATTGGTTGGCGACGGCGTTGGCCCGCGCATCCAACTCTGCGTACGTCAGGGTGCCTGCTTCATCGACCACCGCCGGTTGGCCTGGATACTCGCTCGCAACATGTCCGACCACCGTGGCGACCGGCCCCACCAGTTTGGCCAGCTTGGCCGCCTCGGCCGCCTTCCTGGGCTGCTTGAGATTGATCGCTCCGGAATTCTGGAGCACCTTGATGGCGCCGATAGTGTCCGAGATCTGCTCGATAACGTTGCGCAGTGCCATGTGCACCTTTCCCCTCGTGCCCACCAGCCCTAACGGGTTTCTGACTACGGGCGTTGTCCGACGATCAGGTTAGCGGACCGCTATGACTGGCACCACACTAGCCAGTGACTCGCCGTGTGACGGGCAAACCGCTGACACAAACCGGCCGGGTGCCGCATCACCCGTCCCGACGCAGCACCAGTACCAGATTCGTGGCGGCGACCTCGCGCACGCCCGGAACCTTGAGAACCCACCACATCCACCGGGGTAAGTACCGAGGGAAGGCGCCGAGTAACGAGGCGCCGCGCGCACTTCTTGCCCACGCCAGCCCCTGTGCCGCAGTGACTTTGAACAGCGACTCGCCGTAGAAATTCTTCGGCGGGTGCCCGTGGCGCCGGGTGTAGCGGGCCGCGGCGCGGTGACCGCCCAGATAGTGGGTCAGCCCCATCTCATGCCCGCCGAATGGCCCCCACCACAGCGTGTAGCTGATGATGATCACCCCACCGGGGCGGGTCACCCGGATCATCTCGTCAGCCATCTCCCACGGCCGCGGCGTGTGCTCCACCACGTTCGACGACAAGCACACGTCCACCGAGCCGTCGGCGAACGGCAGCGCCTCCCCTGCCGCGCGCACCGTCGTGCGGTGGGCCAGCCCAGCGGCGCGCAGTTCGCCGGCATCGGGGTCGACGGCCAGATAGCGGACCCCGCGTCGGGCAAAGGCATCGGCGAAGTAGCCCGGCCCACCCCCGACGTCGAGCACCACCGCCCCTCCCGTGCCTGCCAGCGCATCGACCATCTCCGCGGTATCGACGGCCAATGCGCCGTAGAAGCGCGCCGGATCAGACTGCTCGTAGCGGAAGTCGCGGAGCAGGCCCCAGGCCCGGCGCCACGTCGCTTGGCGTTTCATGCGGTCGAACACAGCAGGAACAGTAGTCGCCACCCGGGTGCGTATCCTGGTCGGAGTTATGTCCGCCCCCGCGTCCGCCCCCGTCATCACCCTGCTGTGCTGGCGCGATCTTGAACACCCCCAAGGCGGCGGCAGTGAGCGCTACATCCAACGGGTCGGCGCCGAACTGGCGAGGCGCGGCGCCCGAGTGACCTTGCTGACGGCGGCATTCCCCGGCTGCGACGCTGAGACCGTCGTCGACGGCGTGCGGATCATCCGCCGCGGCGGACGGCTGTCGGTGTATCCGCGCGCGCTGCTCATCCTGGCCGGCGCACGGCTGGGCATCGGACCGCTACGCGGCATCTTTCCCGACGTGGTGGTCGACACCCAGAACGGGGTGCCGTTCTTCGCGTCGCTGCTGACCCGGCGCGTCGTCGTGCTGGTGCACCACTGTCACCGCGAGCAGTGGCCGGTCGCGGGTCCGGTGCTGTCGCGAATCGGCTGGTGGATCGAGTCGCGACTGTCGCCGTGGGCGCATCGCCACCGACGCTATGTCACCGTCTCGGCACCGTCACGAGACGAGCTCGTCGGCCTCGGCGTCGACCCGACGCGGATCTCGGTGGTGCGCGCCGGGATCGACCCGCCGCACGCGGTCGATGTGGCCGCGGACGAGTACCGGATCGTTGCCCTGTCCCGCCTGGTGCCGCACAAGCAGGTCGAGCATGCCCTCGGAGTCGTCGCCGCCCTGCGCACCGATATCCCCGACCTGACCCTCGACGTCGTCGGCGGCGGCTGGTGGGGCGACCGGCTGCGCGCCCATGCCGAGGCGCTGGACATCGCCGACCGCGTCCACTTCCACGGCCACGTATCCGAGGCACGCAAACACGAGCTGCTCGCCAGCGCGCACGTGCACCTCATGCCGTCACGCAAGGAGGGGTGGGGCATCGCGGTGATCGAGGCAGCACAGCACGGCGTGCCAACAATCGGGTACCGCTGCTCGGCCGGGTTGACCGATTCGATCGAGGACGGGGTGACTGGGCTGCTCGTCGACGGCCCGGCTGAGCTCGCTGCCGCCACCCGCGAACTGCTGGAGAACCCCGACGAGGCCCGTAGCCTGGGTACGGCGGCCCGCGAGGCCGCCGCCGGCTACTCCTGGTCGGCCACCGCCGACGGATTCACCGCGGTCTTCGAGCAGGTCCTGGCGCCGCGCTGACCGATCCGGCCCGCCACCAGTACCAGCGCGGAAAACAACCCGAGCAGCCACACCAGGTGGGCCCCGATGACCACCGCGCGGGATAACGCCGACGCCCCGGGAATGACCGCCGGGTTCTCGATCCGGTACAGCCGCAGATAGTCGCCGTCGAAAACCGGTGTCGCCGTGGACAGCCCAGATGGAGTGCCCGTGCGCTCCGGTTCTTCGACGAGCACCCAGCCAACCCCGTGAGACGCCAACACCGACGGCCCGGCCCCCTCGGTCAGCGCGCGCTCCAACGCGGCCGCGCGGCGCGTCGGGTTGGCGTCGACGGTCGTGCCGTCGATGTCGAGGGCACCGGATTCGAGGACCGGTGCGCGTAGCAGTCGCCGCGCCGGGTCGAGGCTGGGCGTCGAGGTGAACGAGTAGTCCCGGATCATTCCGGTGGGCCAGAGTGCCACCGCCCCTTGATCTTTCGGGATCATCTGGGCCACCGTCTGCCAGTCGGCGGGCAGGTCCACCGGATGGAGGCGCGCCGCACCATCGGGAAGCGGTGCGACGATGAGCACCGCCACACCGGTGAGCGCGAACCCGGCCGGGACGAACCGGCCCAGACCCGCAACCGCCCCCGCCACCCCGATGGCGACGGCGGGCAGGCACAACGCAAGGAACTTCTGGGTGTCCCGGAACAGCCCGGCCCCGGCGATGTGCTCGACCGCCCACCCCATCGTCGAGACTCCCCAACTCGTCGACGCGAGGACGACGAAGGCGACGGTGGTGAGTGCCAACGCCGCGGCGATGATCGCCAGCCCCCGGGATTCTCGACCCTCCCGACGGCGCAGGTGCCACCACCCGGCCGCCACCACGGCGAGGAACAGGACCGTCGCGACCGCGGCCCACCACGTGGTGCGGCTCGCGGGCACGGCGTCGGCATTCCAGATTCCGGCCATGCCGAATGCAGTCAGCACGCGCCCCAGGCCCGGCTCGGCCCGCAACGAGAACACTTGCGCCCCGGCCGGATCCCCGACCGTCGACGCGGATCCCAGCGCGGTCGCAACGAGCCACGGTGCAGCGCCGATCACCACGGCGGCCAATGCCGCGAAGAGTCGTCGCGGGTTGGTCGGGGCCGGGAGGATCACCGCCGCCAGCACCGCGGCTGCGGCCAGCACGGAACCGGTCGGGGTGAGCCCCGCACCGAGAACCGCAGCCCACAACAGCGGCCAGCCCGCTGCCTCCGAACGCCAAATACGTTCGGCGGCAACAAGAATCCACGGGATGGCGGCGTACCCGGCGAACAAGCTCCAGTGGCCCTGCATCATTCTCTCGACGACCCACGGATTCCACACCGCGACAAGCGCCGCAGCGCACCGAGGCGCCCAGCCAGCGTCGGACACGACTCGTCCGGCAAGGATCCCGGCGCCGATTCCGCTGAGCATCAACGCGATCCAGGTCAGGGCGATGACGACGCCCGTCCCCGGAAGGACGGCGCCGACCATCGCCAACAGCGCGTCCTGGGGCACCGCCCGCGCGGGGCTCTCGCCCAGGCCTAGTGCGGCGTCAGTCAGGTAGGACCGCGGCGTCGACACCGCATCGCGCATGAGCAGCGAACCGCCGCGCATCCCCGCGCCGAGGACGAGTGCGCTGCTGCCCGCGCTGACCGCGAGCAGTGCACCCGACCCGCGTCGACTCAATAGTGGTACGTATCCGAAGGTGCGGTGGAATGCCCGGCCTCGTCGGTGGCATAGGTGCTGGTGGTGATCCCGTACGCCCGAGCCAGGTCGAGGATCTTCGTGGCCCGGGCGATCCGGGGCAGGTCCGAACCATTGCGGATCTCGCCCCCGTCGGCGTCGAACTCCGCGAAGAATTCGCGCGCCCACTTGATGTCGTCCTGCGAGGGCGAGAGGCCCTCGTTGACCGGCGCACACTGGTCGGGGGTCAGACAGATCTTGCCGGTCATGCCGAACTCGACGCTGACCGAGGTGGCTTCCGAGAGCTTCAGCGCGCTCGAACCGACTGTGGGGCCGTCGATCGCACTGGGCAGGTGCGCGGCCTTCGCCGCGATGGTGAAGCGCGACCGCGCATAAGCGAGCGTCATTGGGTTCTCGCCGAAGCCGGTGTCGCGGCGGAAGTCGCCGATGCCGAAGGCCAGCCGGAACGTGCCCTTGGCCGACGCGATCTCGCCGATCCGCTCCAGGCCGCGGGCGGTCTCCACCAGCGCGACGATCGGCACATTGGGCAGCCGGTTCGCCGTCTCGGTCACATGGTCCATCGACTCGACCATGGCCAGCATGACGCCGCCAACCGAGGTCTTCGACAGTGCCGCGAGGTCGTCAGCCCACCAGGGAGTACCAAAACCGTTAATGCGGACCCAGTCGTCGTGGCCCTCGGTCATCCATCGCACCGCATTGTCGCGGGCGGCCACCTTATCCTTCGGCGCTACCGCGTCTTCGATGTCGATGATGACGATGTCGGCACGCGACCGCGAAGCCGGTTCGAACCGCTCAAACTGGGCACCATTGACGAGCAGCCAGCTGCGCGCCAGTACCGGATCAATGCGCGACCCAACATCCTCGGCGTCGGGGTTGGTCACGAATTCTTGGTCGTACACGCCCTCTATCGTCGCCTATCCCTCCCGGCGATGCCAAAGCGGCCGGGCACAACGGGCAGACTTAATGCCGTGAGGGTTGTCGGCGGCGGGCTCGTGCGCTCAGTTGGAGCGGTGACTGTCGGGGCGATGGTCGCCAATATCGCGGCCTACCTGGTGGCGCTGCCGGCCAGTCGCGCCCTGGGCGCGGTCGACTATGGGGTCTTCGGCGTGGTCATGGCGGCGATGGTCATCGCGGCCGCGCCGTCGATGGCGGTGCAGGCGGTGATCGCACGCGAGGTGGTGCGGGGCCGGCCGGGGCTGACCACCTTGGGGCTGCGGGCGGCAGCCCTGGTGGCGATGTTTTCCCTGGTGGCCGGCGTCGTGCTGGTGCCGCTCACCCGGATACCGATGTCCGCAGCGGCTGCTGGCCTGGTGATGGCTCCGCTGATCACGGTGACCGCCGCCGCCCAGGGTTTCCTGCAAGGGCGCGGCCAGTTCCACCGCCTCGGATGGTTGTTGGGCCTGGTCGGCCTACTGCGGTCGGGACCGATCATCGTGGCGCTGGGACTAGGGGCGGCGGCGACCGGCGCACTCTGGGCCGGGGCGTTGGGGACTCTCGCCGCGGCGGGTGTGGCCTGGAGTCTGCTGAGAATCTCCCCCTCCGATACCGCCAAGGGAAGTGTTCCCCCCGATGCCCACCAGGGGAACACTTTCAGCAGCGGTGCCGGGGTAGGGAGCGTGCTGGCCGCCTCCCAGGTCCAGTTGGCGCTGCTGGTGGCGGTATCGCTGGACCTGCTGCTGGCCCGCGTGGTGCTCTCGGCCACCGACGCTGGCGTCTACGCCCTCGGCGCGGTGGCGACGAAGGCCGCCTTCTGGTTGCCCCAGGCGATTGGCACGGTCGTCTATCCGCGCCTCGCCGCGCCCGAACGCGACTCCCGTTCGCTGCGGATGGCACTAGGCGTGGTGGCTGGCATCGGCGCCGTCACCGTCGTCGGGACCTGGGTGCTGTCCCCCCTCGTCCCCCGAATCGTCGGCGAGGAGTACCGGCCGCTGACCGGGATCCTGTGGCTGTTCGCCGCCACCGGCGCGGTGCTGTCCCTGCTCGCGCTGCTCCTCCTGGCCGTGATCGCAGTCCGGCGGACGACCATCGGGCTGGCGGTCTGGGCCTGCACCGCTCTCGAGGCCGTGGCCATTCTCGGGTGGGCCGACTCGGTGACGTCGCTGGTCGCCATCGCGGCGACCGCGGCGACCGTGATGACGGCCCTCTGTCTGGTCGCCGTGATCAGCGCGGAGCGAAGTAGTCGTCGAGCGTGACCATCTGCAGTCGGCGCTGCCGGATGATCGTCGTGAAATGGTCGTACACGCGCGTGACCGGATCATCGTTGGCGTGGCCGATCACGATTCGCTGTGGCCGAAAGTACCTGCGGGCGGCGCCGATCAGA
>NZ_BJOU01000013.1 GCF_009932435.1 Gordonia crocea | reverse complement strand
GTGGTGCGCGCCGACGACCTCGAGCACCCGATCCCGTTGAATCCGCTGGCCGCCGCCGACGACGCGGCTCTCGCGACGGCCATCTCGGACATGGGTGAGATGTTCTACGAGCTGTTCGACCCCAAACGCACCGGAATCGTCGGGCCGCGCTTCGTCGACCGGATCAGCGCGGGACTCCGTGGGCTGGTGACGCTGCGCGGCCGTCGGGCGAGTCTGCTCGACGTGCCGCTGATCTTCGACCACAAGGGGATGCGGGAGGCGCTGATGAAGGCGCAGACCGATCCCCGCGAGGTGCTGTGGTGGCGCAACGAGGTGCGGAACCAGAAGAGCTCCGAGTACGGCGATCTCGTCGGCTGGGTCAACAGCAAGTTCGAGAGCTTCACCGGCAGTCCCGCGCTGCGGGCCATCCTCGGGTCGGGCTACGACGCCTACGATCCGGTCGGCGCGATGGATGGTGGGCGGATCATCCTTGTCGATCTCGCGAAAGGCCAGATCGGATTGGCGGCGTCGCGGCTGCTGGGCTACCTGCTGCTCAACCGGTTCTGGGTGGCCGCGATGAACCGCGACACCGACCGGCGGTTCCACGTCATCGTCGACGAGGCGCACGCGGTGATGGCCGGCTCACTGGTGAACATGCTGTCCGAGGGGCGCAAGTTCGGCCTGTCGGTGACGGCGGCCCACCAATACCTCGGGCAGCTCGCCCCGGAGGTTGCCGAGGCGTTGAGCGGCAACGTCGGCACCTCGGTGGTGTTTCGCGCCTCGGGTCCGCACGTGGCCGAACACGTGCGGGCGACCGGCGGCCAACTGGACGCCGCGACGTTGGCGAACCTGGCGACCTTCCACAGCATCGTCACCCGCAACGCGTCGGCCGTGGTGGCGCCGCAGCCGTTCACGATGGTGGTGGACGCGGTCCGGGAAGCGTGCGAGCGGGTCGATCCCGCCGCGCTGATGCGCGCCACCTGGAACGGGGTCGGGCATCTCGACGTGCGACCCCTCGACCCGGACGTCGAGTACCCGGAGAATGTGGCCGTCAAGGGGAAGCCACCGAACCAGGGCGCTTTCCTCGACGAATGGTTGGCCAAACGCAAGAAGCTGGAGAGCCAGGCGGCCGCCCAGGGCGGCAAGCCCGGCGGACAGGTAGACCGAACGGTGGAGGAGTAAACGATGGCCCAGGATTTCGTCGCTCGAATTGCGGCAGTGGTACCCGACGGGATGTCGCGCGAGGAGGTGCGGGAGATCGCGGAACTCGCGTGGGGGGAATTGGAGACCCGCGTGGGCAACAGGTTGTCCGCACGACTCACCGATGCCCAACTGCGGGAGTTCGAGACCATCCTCGACAGCGACGACGAGGCTGCGTCGGTGGCGTTCCTGGACAAGAACATTCCGGGACACGAGAAGATCACCGTCGAGGAGATGGAGAAGCTGCTCCGCGACGTCGGGCAGCGGATGCGGGGCGAGTAGTCGCAGTCCGCGCCGGGACATCAGTGCGTCGTCGGGTGCACCGTCACGGTGTGGAGCAGAGTCGCCGATGAGGTCGGCTCGACGACGGAGGCCACCCCCCACCATTCGCAGGTGAATTTTTCGGCGGTGATGTCGACGACGAGGAACCCGTGCCGATCGAGGTCGCACCACGCCATCTCGGGGACGAGACCGACGAGCTTCTCCTCGTACGGCCGAGACTTTGTGGTGCCCGACCAGCCCATCTTGTCGTCGAAGTTGGGCGAGGTGACCGAGCTCGTCACGCATTCAGCGAGGCTGCCGTGTTCGCTGAACGCGGCGAAATGCACGTCGCCGCAGAGGGCCACCGTCCGGCGGGGTCCCTTGCCGAGGGCGTCGACGATGGTCGACTGCTCACCGGCGTAGGAGTCCCACCGGTCCCGGAACGGGGAGCCGTCGGAGGCGGACAATTTGAGCGTGGTCAAGACGAGATCGGTGTCAGAGTGACCCCGGGCCGCCTGGAGGCTCAGCAGCTTTGACGGCATGCCGAGCACAAACCAGTCGTCCCCGGCCTCGGCGGCGGCGAGGAGCTCGGCTCGCTGCGTTGGTCCCAGCGCCGACTTTCCGGGCCCGTCGGGGGCGTTCGGGTCGGTGCGGTTCAGTCGTGTCTCGCAGAGGAACAACGTGGCGACGTCGCCCAGGCGCACCTGCTGCCACAGCGGCCCGCCCCCCGTGGGACGCCGGGTGGTCGGCTGCCATCGCTCCCATGCCGCCAGCGCGCCGTGCAGGCGATTTGCCCAGGGGCCGTCTTCGGGGAGGTGTTCCTCGGCTCCGCCCGACCAAGCGTTGTCGGCGATCTCGTGGTCGTCGAGGGTGAAGAGCAGGCCGTGGGCTTCGCTGAGTGCGCGGAGTGCCGGGTCGCGGCGGTACTGGGCGTACCGGGTCGAATAATCGTCGAAGGTCACACAGTCGTGCCGCGGTTCGAACTCGCGCCCGATGTCGATGCCCGGAGTCTGGCGCCCACGGGGGATTTGGCCGGCCTCGTAGATGAAATCGCCGAGGTGGAGGACGAAATCGAGGTCGGAGCGCTCGGCGATTGCCGCGTAGGCGTTGAAATAGCCGGAGTTGAACTTCGCGCATGACGCCACGGCGAATCGGATTCCACCGTTGCTCGGCAGCGTGCGGAACCGGCCCCAAGGGCTGGGCCCACCGGCCTCGGTGTGGAACCGATAGCGGTGCGGCATACCCGGGTCGAGCGCGCCCAGGGCAACGTGGACAAACCCGTCGGCATCCGCGTGCGTGCTGCCGCGCCGGGAACCGTCCGACGACTCGACCACCCAGTCGATCGGTTCGTCGGGGCCGACCCGCGTCCACAAGACCACCGACGACGCGGAGAGGTCACCCGCGGCAACACCGAACTCGAAGGCCATCTATCGGTCCCGGGGCGTGGCGGCGGGCTGGACGTGACCGTCGGCGAACTGGAACAGCGTGCCCCCGGCCGTCGTGCTGACGGCGATGTAGTTGTCGGCCACCGCGAGATCGGTGGGGAAGCCCTCGAGGCTGATCGTGTGCAGGAGTACACGGCTACTGACGTCGCCCACCATGACTTTGCGGTCGCGGCCGACGCTGACCACGGCCAACTGGCCGTACAACTCAAAGGCGTTGACGGCGACCACGTTCAGGCCGTGGCGGTGCATGGACCGGATTGGGCCGTCCACGCCGTGCGCGATCGGCAACGTGTAGACGTGTCCGCTGGCCAGGCCGATGACGGCCAAGTGGAGTTCGGCGACGACGTCGATGGCGGTGACCTCGGAGTCGAAGGTCCGCGACTCCATCACATGTGAGCCGTCCGGCGCGACCAGGGAGAGTGACCCGTCCTGACCGCCGACCAGCACGCGTCCGTAACCGTCGGTGGCCACGGCGGTCACCCGTCCGTACCGGCAGACCATCCGCGACTCGCGGGCCACCCCGGCGATGGCATCCCATCGGGTGATGCCGCCGTCGTTACCGGCGGACCAGAACGAGCCGTCGGTCGAACTCGGCGCCAGGGCCGTCACACCTTCGTGGGCGATGCCCAGCAGGCGGGCGGGCTGCTCAGGTACGTCGGTGGTGGCCAACCGCAGACTGCCGTCGGCGGCGCCGACGACCAGGCGCATCCCCGACGCGGTCGGCAGCCAGAGGAACGCGGAGATCGCGCCCTGATGCCGGGAGGCGACGCCGCCGCGACGGGCATTGGCGCCGTGCCACACTCGGACGTCGCCGTCGTCACCACCGGTGACCACCTCGACCTCCTCGTCGCTCGCGCGCACGGCGATGGCGCGGATGGCGCCCCGGTGGTGATTGACCTGGAGGTAGGCCAGCGCCTCGTCGATGACTTCCACGTGGCGCCAGATCCGCACGGTGCCTTCCGATCCGCCGGTCAGGCTGACGACCTCTCCGGTGCCGGGGACATCGATCACCGCCTGCGCCCACACCGGTCCGGCGTGTCCGACGAAGACCTTGATCCGGCGCGGTTGGTCGGGGTCGTAGCGGATCCAGACCCCGTCGTTTCGGGCGATGAACCGCGATAGCCCGTCGCGGTGGAGTCGCAACACGACTTCGTTCACCCCGGAGTCGGGGACGCCGGGCAGCTCGAGTCGGTCCACGTCCAGTGGGCTGCCCGGGGACCAGCGCACCTCGAACAGTTCCCCCATGGCGCAGCCGACGACGATCCGCACGTCGTCACCCATGACGATCGCATTCATGCACGACGGGGTGAGGAGCGCGGCCATCCCGGCGTCGGCGGACCATTGCGCCAGGGTGGTCACCGCGAGTTCGTCGTGCGTGTGAAGGTCGACGACGGCCAACCGGCTGTCCACCGCGACGACGATGGCCACGTCGCGGTCATCGAGGTGTGCGGTACGAACACCGCGGATTTCGGCCCCCCAAGAGACCAGGGGGCCGAGATCTTCACCGGTCAACAGATCGTGCACCCACACCGTGCCTGACACTCCGCCGGACAGGACAACGGGCGGGCCGTCGGCGGGCAGGGCGATCGTCGCGGTGGTGAACGGGCTCGACAACGGCTCGTCGTGGCACCAAAGGCGGACAGCGGTCGCGTCCGGACCGGGTGTCACCCGATACGCGGCGAGTGTCGCGTCCGAGGCCGCGACCACGATGATGTCGGCGCCGTCGTGCTCGATTGCGGCAAGACCGCGGATCTCGGCCGAACCGGTCTCGTCGCCCAAGTCCAGGAGCTCGCCGTGCGTGCGGGTCACCCGGTGGATTTGTCCGTTGCCGGTGCCGGCATAGGCCCGGAACGGCGACACTCCCGGGATGACGGCCAGCGACAGGACTCCGGCGGTCCCTTCGGCGAGGACGCGGTGCACGTTGGCGGGGCTGGAGTTGGACCACACCGGTCGCCAGGATCGTTCGGGGAGGACTTCGGCGATCTTGTCGGCTGCGCTCGTCAACGACATGCGTCGCAGGGCGAACTCCATCTGGGCTTCGCGGTCGCCACCGCTCGAACGGAGGCGGTGTGCGTGGAGCAGGACCGCTTTGGCGCCCGGGTGGACGGCGAGTTCGGGGTCGCGCTCGAGGTAGTCGGCCAGCAACTCGACGTCGGAGGCCAGCATGACGGCCCCGTCCTCGAGGAGCGCGGTGAGGCAGTTGCCGCGGGCCGCGACCAGGGGCAGCGCGGTCCGGATGAATTCGTCGCCGGTGTCGTCGCGGATCAACGACCGCACCGAGCGTCTCGACATCCAGGTGTAGAGATCGGCGTACTCACTGCTCGACCCGGGGACGAAGCCGCTGAAGAGGAGTCGGGTGAACGGGTTGACCGCGGCGACGGTGGGGTTGTCGGCGGTGGAGTCGATGTTGAACAGATCGGTGCATTCGCTGAGGACCAGGTTGATGTCGGCGAGGGTGTAGGCCCGGTTGGAGATCGCCGAGGCGAGGTTCGCCCATTCGTCGCCGAGGTGCATCGGTTGGGGGGCGAGCAGGTACAGCACGCGGCCGAGATCGAGAAGTCGGGTCCCCCCTCGTGACTGGATCGAGCGGAAATGGTCGCGGAAGGCGTCCGACGCCCGGACCGCACCCTCGGTCTGCCGTATTGACGCAGTCGGGTTGCCGATAATCGACGCCCAACCGTGGCTGTCGGCGACGGACGTGAGAGGGCCGAAGCGCTCGACGAACCGCTGCGCCGTGGCCGTGTCGCCGGCGAGGTGTGCGGCCAGGAACGTTGTGGCCAGGTGGGCCGCCCCGGCTGGTCCGATGTCGTGGGGCGGAATCCCGGCGGCGCGGTCGGGTTCCACGATGACCCCGGCGGGTCCGTCGTCGGCCGGGCGGGACGATCGGTCGACGATCGCTCCACCGGGGAACGTCCACCGTCCCTCCCCCGCGTCGGTCAGGGGCCCCAAGTCCAGGCTCTCGGCCAACCAGTGCACGAAGGTGCGCCCCCCGCCGCCGATCCCAAGCGGTAGCCGGACGGGCTTGGATTCCAGATGTTCCTGAATCGATTCGACGTTGCTGGTCAGCGCGTCGGCGGTCATCGAGCCACCTCGGGGGAGGCGGCGAGCGCGGAGTCGACGATCGTCGCCACCAACTCGCCGCGGGGACCGGTGATCCGGTCGGTGTGGTCGAGGCGGTACCCCAGGAGGGCCAGCTGGATCGTTTCCCACGGCGACCAGTCGGATTCGCCCTGGTGGGCGAGCAACCGGTCCGGCGCGTCGTCGTTGAGGGCGATCCGGGTCAGTTCGATGATCCGCGGTGAGCGGGGATCCAAACTCTCCGCCCGCAGCAGGGATTCCATGGCGACGTCGGTCCAGCCGCGGCGTGCGCACGCGAGGGCGCGGCCCCAATGCGCCGTCGACGAATTGGGTCGCAGGCGGGCGGCCGTCTCAAAGATGCGCAGCGCATCGATGTCACGCGATCGCGCCAGACAGACGGTGCCCAGGCTGTTGAGGGCGCCGCTGAACTCGGGGCGGCTCGCCCGGTCCAGCAGGTCGGTGAGCTCGTCGTCGGCGGCGGTGGCCGCGCGGCAGACGAGCCACGCCGCCGACTTCGGCTGTTCGGCCAACCAGTCGTGCAGGCTCGTACCGGAATTGAAGGTCTCCAGCGAATGCGCGGTGCTGCGGATCGTCGGCAGCGTCGACAAGCTGACCTCCAGGCCCGCGGAGTCGGCGGACCAGCGCGGCGGCAGCGACACCTCGGTGAAAAGGGTGTGCGGCAGGCCGGCGGCGAAGCCGAGGACCTTGGCGAGTCCGTCGAAGTTGCGCGACTTACTCGAACGAGGCAAGACGATCTGGAAGTCCTGCAGGGCTTCGATCGGGTTGCCACGCTGCAGTTGGGTTTCGGCGACGAGGAACGGCGCCGCCTCCAGCGGGGCGTCGAGGCCGAGCAGTTCGCGGGCGCCGGTGGCCTCGGACGGCAGCGATTCTTTCGCCGCGAGGGCGAGTTCGAGCTCCCGGCCGAACACCCATTGCGGGTAGGCCTCGCGGATCTCGGCGATCTCGCGGTCGGCGGTCTCGTCCTCGTCGGACTTGAGGGCCCGGTCGACGACGGCGAGTTGGCCCAACACCGTGCCGTGCGCAAGATTCCGTTCTTGGGACTCCATCCACCGGACGTCGAATTCGCCGAGGGCGAAGACCAGTGCGGTGCTGATGAACAGGATGGTCAGCAGGACATCGGTCTGGGTGTTTTCCCAAGCGACGAGACCCATCACGAAGACGACGCAGGTCGCGACGAAGAAGGACCCGTTCACGATGCGCGCGAACTTCGCGACTGCATCGGGCCGGACGCTCACCGCGGCGATGTCTTCGGCGAGGTCGCGGGGGCCGAGATTCTGTCCTTGGTTGAGGGCCTGCCGGATTTTCCACGACCGGTCGGAGAGATCTTTGGACAGCACATCGAAATGCGCGTGGCGCCGCGCGCTCAGGAAGCCCACGGAGAAAGTCAGCACTGTCAGCATGTAGCTGGCGACGTCGAGATACATGGCTATCCGACGTCGAGGATCCAGCGCTGGTCGGGAAGCGCCAGGACGTAGTCCGGCTCATTGCCCGATCGCCACTTGACGCTGCAGCCCAATGACGACGACTGCGGGGTGTTGAGGGCATCGCCGACGCGCACCGCGGTGATGGCACGAGCAAGGCTGTCGCCCGTCACCGGCGTTCCATCGGCGACGCTGGGGCGGCTCGCGTCGAACTGGCCGTGGTAGGCCAGGCGCCCCGCGGTGTCGTACACGAATATCTCCGGGGTGCAGGCAGCCTGGAACACCTTGGTCACCTCTTGCGATTCGTCGAGGCAGTACGGGAACTCGAAGACCACGTCGCGGGTCGCCTGCTCCCGCATCATCGCGAGGCTGTCGGACGGATAGCTGATGACGTCATTGGGCGAGATTGCGACCACGAAGATCCCCTCGCGCCGGTAGGCGTTCAACTGTTCGGCGAGGACGGTCTCGATGTGGCGCACATAGGGCGAGTGGTTGCAGATGAAGGCGACGATCGCGATTTGCCCGTCACCGACGTCGGAGGCGGCACATTCGTTGCCGTCCAGGTCGGTCAACCGGAACCAGGGCAGACGGGTGCCCAACGGCAGCGGATTGGAGGGGACGGGCACGGGCCGAGTCTAACCGGTGGTGCGCGTGCCGCGCCCCGTGAATCAGCAGGAGGCTCAGGGTGTCTGCGGGGGCTGACCGCTGGCGATAGGATCATGCCGAAGAGTTGCGGGTTCACCCGTGGCCGTGGTTGGAGGAGCACCGTGACGACTCGCGTCCTGGTCACCATCCCGGCGCCGGTGTCAGCGCTGGACGGCCCCTTCGAGGTCGTCTACGGCCCAATCGGATCGGCATCTGATGCGGAGGCATTGCTCGTCGGGCCGACCGACCGGGTCGACGGCGCGGTCCTCGACTCCATGCCCAGCCTGAGTGTCGTGGCCGTCGCCGGTGCGGGAACCGACGCGGTGGACCAGGACGCGATTTCGGCGCGGGGCATCACGCTGGTGAGCGCCCCGGAGGCCACCGTCGTCCCGACTGCCGAACTCGCCGTTTGCCTGATCCTCATGGTGTCGCGGGGGGTGCCTGCGGCCGTCGCCGAACTGGATGACCAGACGTGGCCCGGGTGGGCGTTCGACCACGTCGTCGGTCGCGGCGTCGCCGGGCTGACGCTGGGGTTGGTCGGCTACGGGCGGATAGCCCGACGCGTCGCAGACATGGCCGCCGCGCTGGGAATGACCGTCCTGCACCACCGGCGCACCCCGTCGGAGGAGCCGGGGTTTCGGGCGGAGTTGCCCGATCTGCTCGCGGCCTCCGATGTCGTGTCGATCCACGTGCCGCGCACCCCGGAGACGGTGAACCTGATCGGCGCGCGGGAGATCGCGCTGATGCCGCCCGGATCGGCCCTGGTGAACACGAGCCGAGGAGGAATCGTCGACGAGGATGCGCTGCTGCGCGCGTTGGCGAGCGGGCACCTTTCCGGTGCCGGCGTCGACGTCTTCGTCGCTGAGCCGGGTATCCCCAGCCGGTTGCTCGGGGTGCCGAATCTCGTCGTGACTCCCCACATCGGTTCGGCGACCGCGCAGGCCCGTGCGGGCATGGCCGAGGAGGCTGCCGCCCACCTGTTGGCGGCCCTGGATGAGCGGCGGGGAAGGTTCCGATGACGGGAAGTGGACTCGCGAAGGATTCCGCGCCCATCACCGTTCTCCGCGCGACCCGGGAGACGTCGACGGAGATCCGGCGCGCCGCGGTGGTGTCCGACGCCACCGGGGTGGTGGCTGCAGTTCGGGGGCGGCCGGCGCTGATCGTCGTCAGCCCGACGGTGAATCGCCTCTATGCGGCGGCAATCGGCGAGATTCGATCTGCCCTTGGGCTCGCGGCCGCCGATGTGATGGTGGTGCCGACGGGCGAACATGCCAAATCGCTGGCGAGTGTCGAACGGATCGTGAATGTCGCCGGCGAGCGAGGACTTGCCCGCGATGGGGTCATCGTGGGAATCGGCGGCGGCATTCTCCTTGACATGGTGGGTCTGGCGGCCGGGCTTTTTCGGCGGGGCGTTTCACACATCAAGATCGGGACGACCTTGATCGCCCAGGTCGACGCCGCGGTCGGCCTCAAATGTGGAGTCAACTCCGGCGGTGCGAAGAACATTGCCGGCGCGTTCAATCCACCCGAGGCGACGCTCACCGACGGGGCATTTCTTGCGACCCTTCCGCCGCGCGAAATCCGTTGCGGCATAGCGGAGATCCTCAAACTCGCGGTAGCCGGCGACGGTGGGCTGTTCGAGCTGTTGGAGCAGCACGGCGCGCTGCTACTCGAACCCGGAGCCCGCGATACCCCGGAGGTGCGCGCGATTGTGGACCGGGCGATTCGTGGGATGGTCGATGAACTCGCCTCGAACCCTTTTGAGTCCGACCTGCGTCGACGTGTCGACTTCGGACATACGGTCAGTGGAATCTTCGAGGTCGAGACGGGTCACCGGCTGGCGCACGGGGAAGCCGTAGCGCTCGACGTGATGCTGTTCTCGGCGGTGTCGGTGCTCCGAGGGTCGCTCGATCGCGCGGCGTACGAGATGATCGTGGAACTCGCCCAACGGTTTGGACTCCAAACGTGGCACCCAGTCATGGCTGATCTGTCAGTGATCGAACGGGGTTTGGACGATTCGGCCCGGCACCGCGGACGTAAACTCAACCTGCCGCTGCCGTCGCGCATCGGCGGCACCTACTTCGTGGCCGAACGTGCCGAGATCTCGTCGGAGGCGCTCCGCGATGCCGTCGACCTGGTTGCCGCCACGCGACGCGTGCCTTCGGGTCACCGGGGTGGTTGATGGGCGACCCGGAAACGATTGCCCCGCAACTGCCTCCGCTGGCATGGGGGACGTGGCCGTTCACCACCCCGGAGATCGACGCGGCGGTGCGGAGGGTTCTGCACAGTGGCAGGTGGGCGATCAGCGGTATGAAGGGGCAAGCCCCGAGTGAGGAGAAGCGGTTCGCCGCCGAGTTCGCGGACTACCTCGGTGTCGGGGCCGTGGCGCCGACCGCGAATGGATCGTCGGCGCTGGTCGCGGCGTTAAGCGCCTGCGGCGTGTCCTACGGCGACGAAGTCTTGGTACCGGGACTCGCGTGGGTTGCCTGTGCCTCTGCGGTCGTCCGGGTCGGAGCAGTCCCGGTGTTTGTCGACATCGACCCGGAGACCTTTGCGATGGATCCGCGTGCCGCGGCTGCCCTGATCGGGCCGAGGGTGACGGCAGTGTTGGTCACCCATCTGTCCAGCTCGATCGCCGACCTCGACGAGTTCGAGCAGCTCTGCGAGCGCCACGGGATCGTGATGATCGAAGACTGTTCCCAGGCGCACGGCGCAGTGTGGCGGGGCCGCCGTGTCGGCGCTCATGGCCGGGCCGCGGCCTTCAGTTTCCAGAGTTCGAAGTTGCTCACGTCGGGCGAGGGCGGCGCTGCGGTGAC
Source organism: Gordonia crocea (assembly GCF_009932435.1). NCBI lineage: Bacteria > Bacillati > Actinomycetota > Actinomycetes > Mycobacteriales > Gordoniaceae > Gordonia > Gordonia crocea. Next base: position 12,121 of record NZ_BJOU01000013.1, on the reverse strand, counting down.
TCGCGACCCCAGCCTGTCCGATGGGCTGCAGCAACTTCGCGCCGATGGGCGAGTCTGGTCCGACGAGGGAGCCGACGAGGGGTTCCCCGATCTGGTCCCTGGTCGGGGGTGGCAGGGTCACAACCACTGCCTGACCGAGATTCAGGCGGCCATCCTCAGGGTTGCGTTGCCGATGCTGGACGCGCAGAACGAGGTTCGCGTGCAGCGCGTCGAACACCTGGAGTCGGCTCTGGACGAGGTGGAGGGGGTCCGCACCGTTCGCCGGCGCGATGACCCCCGGGTGGACCGGGAGACATTCTGGCACCTGCCGATCCAGATCGATGCCGAGGCCTTCGGCGGGGCGTCGGCCGAGGTGGTGCGGTCGGAGTTGTCGCGGTTGGTGGGACTCTTCCTGGAACCGGTCGGGGCGCCGATGCCCCAACACCGGCTCTACCGTCCGGGGCTGTACCGCAGGTTCCCCGCCGAACACGTCGAACGCCTGGTGCAGCCGGCTGGTGACCTCAGGGGCGCAGACCACCTGGCGGCCACGTGTTTCACCCTGCCGCACCACGCACTCCTGGTGGACCCTTCGGTTTTGGACCGGTTTGTCGAGCGTCTGTCGCTGCTGCAAACCGCGTTCCGGCGGTGACCGCGGATGTCGACGGCCTCCGGTCGGCCGTCGAACAATCCCTGCGGCGTCACTCCCCGACTCCATGGCTGCCCGACCCGGCGAACACCACCGTCACGCTGCTCGTCGACGGCATCTATCACGCCAACTTCCTGGTCTACTCCGGTGGGCAGGTCCACGTCGCCCGGGTCAGCCGTCGCAGTCAGTGGGGGCTCAGCACTATCGCCCAGTTGCAGCGCGAGTTCGCGGTGCTGGTCGACCTCGCACCGCTGGACGTCGCGCCGCGCCCGCTCGCGCTGGTCGATTCTCCGGGGGCGGTCCCGATGATCGTCGAGTCGTTCCTCGGTGGCGACTTCCTCCCGTACCCCGCCGGCCTATCGCACTGCGCTGAAACCTTGGCGACCGTGCATCAATGTGTGCCGCGGCGATCCGGACCGTTGCTCGATTCCCGTCCAGCCAAGGAATTCCTGCTCGGAGAGGCGGAGAAGCTGCTGGACTCGACGGTGCCCGACACCTCTGCCACGCGGGTTCTGCGCCGGTGCGCCGGAGTCCTCGAGCAGCGGGGGCTGCCGGAGACCGTACCGGTCCTGTTGCACACCGACTTGATCCAACACAACATCGTGCTCGCCGCTGACCGGTGCCGGTTCCTCGACTGGGAGGGTGCGCGACGGGGGAGTGCCGCCTGGGACCTCGCGTACCTCCTGTCGCCGATCACCCTGCGGTGGGCCGATTCCTGGGGTATTGAAGAATTCGGCGACGAGCAGAGCGTGATTCGGGCCTACAGCTCGCACGCGGGCCTCGACGCCGCGACGCTCACCGACCACGTGGCCGCGTTCATGCCGTTCGTGGTTCTCCGCGCGGCGGCGTGGTGTGTGCGAAGGTCGGTCTCGCTGACTCGCAGCGGTGACGCAGTCACCGACCGGCTGGCTCTCTTCAGTTCCCCGGAGTTCCTCCTCGCGCACTTTCGCGACCTCGGTGTCTCCGTATGATCGGGCGGGTGCAGCCGGAGTTGGGGGTGACCGCCTGGACTCTGCCGGTGCGGGGTGTAGCGGCAGTGCGGTGGGCGGCCGAACACGGCTTTGCGCATCTGCACCTGGACCTGGTCGACGTCGAGGCCGCCACGACGGCGGGACTTCGCACGGCGGCGGCCGAGTCGCACGTCCGTCTTGCCGGACTGGCGATCAATCGGCTGGAACTCACCGGGGTGGCCGGGACGCATGCGGAAGCCGCCGTGGCGGAGGCGATAGACGTGGCATCCGATCTCGAGGTCCGGTATGTCTATCTGCCGTCGTTCGAGCAGGCGGAGATTACCGGTGGTGCCGACCTCGAGCGCACGGCCGAACTTCTGCGCCTGGCTGGTGCGCGCGCCGCTGCGGCGGGGGTCACGGTTGCGACGGAGAACGTGCTGCCTGGCGAGCAACTGTCCACGCTTTTCGCGCTTGTGGGCGACGATGGGGTCGAGCTGCTGTTCGACACCCAGAATCTCGTCGTCGCCGGTGTCGACCATCGGGAGGTCTTGGCGGCCCACACCACCCGGATTCGCTCTTTCGTCCATGTCAAGGACGGGGCCGCAGGCCTGGGCGATCGTCGCTTGGGAGATGGCGGTGCGGATGTCGCCGGCACCATCCGCCAGTTGTGCGCGGGGGGCTTTACCGGTGTCTACGTCATCGAGAACGACTATCGGACGGGTGCGGCGGATGCGGCGGCAGCCGACGCAAGGTGGTTGAGAAAGGTGCTTGCCATGCGAGGGGACGGGACGGAATGACGGAGGGTGCTGATGGCTCCGCGATCAGATGATGGGGTTGGCCGACTCAAGGTCGCGTTGATGCGAGGGGACGACTTCCACAACCTGTATTTGGAACGACTCCTGGCGTCGGAGCTACAACTGGTTTGCACCGTTGAGGAGCCCGGCAGTGCCCAACGGCATGCGATCTGGCGCCGCCGGCGTTGGGTGGACGCGGCGGCGGCCGAGTACCACCGGATCCGGCGTGGCGTGTTCGGCAAGAACCGATACCGGCGCCGCTACTTCGATCCCCGTCATGACGGGTTTCCGACCGTGCAGCGCCCGGCGCCGTTGGTCGTGGGTGACATCAACGACCAACGGGTCGGCGCCGCGGTCGAGGCATCCGGTGCTGATCTCTGTGTGATCACCTGTACGACGCGGCTGTCGTCGGAGACCATCCGCGCAATCGGGGTGCCGATCGTCAATATCCACGGCGGTCACCTGCCCGACTACCGCGGATGTCACTGCTTCTTCACCGCGATCGGCGATCAAAGGTTCGATGCCGTCGGATCAACGATTCACTTCGTCGACGTCGGCTTGGACACCGGCGACGTCATCGACGCGGTGCGGCCGGTCATCCGTCACACCGATGACCCGGAGCGGCTGTACTCGCGAGCCGAGCGTTTGGCCGCGCAGCGGCTCGTCGGCCACCTCCTCGCCTTGGAGTCCGGTGTGGAGTTGCCGCGGTCACCGCAGGAGTTCCGCGGGCGGTTGGTTCTCCGCCGCCATCGAGGCCCCATCGACGACGTGCGATTCTGGTTACGGCGCAAGACAGGGAGTCTGGTGATACCCGATATCCCCGGACCGGCGCCGCAACATCCGTGGGAGTCCGACGAGTCTTCTTCGCCGCCGCCGCGGATCGCCTAGGCGTTTGCGCCGGGTGCTGATCGTTACGAACCCCGCACCGGCGCGCCGAGAATTTGTGACGCCCGGTAGAGGTGGCCTTCGACGGTGCGGACGGACACGACGAGGCGTTCGGCGATCTCCTTGTTGGACAGGCCGTTTGCGGCCAGCCGGACGATCTCGCGCTGCCGGTCGGTGAGCCCGTCGTCGGCGACGACGGCCGCCATGGCCGGGGTGTTCGCGCCGCTCTGGTCGGCCAGCGACTGCATTCGCTCGGTGGCGGTGAGCGCCGACCCGGACCGCTGCTCGCCGCGGTAGGCCGTCGCGGCCTGTGCGGCGGCGTCGGCCGCCTCGGGCAGGAGGCCGTATCGCTCGTACTCCTCGCTGCTGGCGATCAACGCGGCGCCGTCGGCGGCCGCCACCGCCGCGGCGTGCACCGCGGCCAACCGGGCCCGGGGAAGGTCGGGCAGCGCCTCGGCGAGTGCGGCCAGCCTCTCGGCGGCGGTGGCCGCACCGAAGCGCACCGCGGTCTGCAGGCAGTACACCTCAAACGCGGATTGTCCTGCGGCCCGGGCGGATTCCGCTGCGTCGAGGCACTGCCGAATGGCTGCTGATACCGCACCGGCCAAGGCATCAGACCAGGAGGCGACGGCCTGCCACAGCGGCCGCATCGAGGCATAGCCGGCATGGTCGCCGGCACTGAGCCGTTCCAACAGTGCGGTGAGGACCTCGTGGTCACCCGCTTGTGCGGCGACCTCGGCGCGTTCCAACGCGAAGCCGAACCACATCTCGGGCCCGCAGTCCGCGGCGTCGAACTCGGCGAGTGCCTCGTCGAGCGCGGCTCCCGCGGCGCGCAGGTTGCCGCGGGCGCTGGCGGCGATTCCATCGAAGCCGGTCAACCAGCCCGTGACCGCGCCGGGCTGGGGAGGGACCTGGGCGCGTACCGTCTCCCACGCGCGCTGGGCCAAATCGGGTGCGCCCGCGAGCTTCTGGGCGCGCAGGTGGGGGAAGGCCAGGGTCAGGCGCCAATAGCCGATCAGGGCCGAGGTTTCCGCGCGCACCGTCTCCGCGCGCATCACGTCGTCGAGTTCGCTCATCGCGCCGGTCTCCGCCAGGGCGGTCAGCTCGGCCCAGGCCACGGTGATGCGGGCCTGCTCGCTCTGCGGGGCCCCGGCGTGGAACCGGGCAAACAGCCCGATCGCCTCGCGGGGTGCGCCGGCCGCGGTCAGCAGCATGGCCTCGGCGGCCAGGGCCGCGGTCCCGGCCTGCGCGTCGGTCGCACGGGAGAGGACCCGGGCCGCCCCGGCGGCATCGTTGCGGCTCCACAGCCTGGTGTAGGCCATCAGGACCAGCAGTGATTCCCATTGCGGCGCAGTCAGATCCGCGGCCGAGATCCGGGCATACATGGTTTCGGCGCCGTCGGCGTCACCGAGCACGGTCATCGCGTGCGCCGCCGTCAACTGTGCGGCGGCGAGGTGCGGTCCCGGGCCGACCCGGCTCGCCAGATCGATGGCGAGGGGCAGCGCCGCCAGCCCGATCGCACCCACCGACCCGTCGACGAGCGCGGCATCCAGGTCCGGCGCATCGGATCGGCTCGCCAGCAGTGCACGCTTCACCGCGGCGGCTCCGTCGGTGGCGGAGTCGGCCGCGAGCGCCTCGACCAGCCGGGTACGCAGGCGCCGCAGCCGGGATTCGGCGACGGTGGCCAACCGGACCTCGCCGTAAAGCGGGTGCGCGAGGTGGACACCGGCGCCGCGCTCGGCGCTGGCGTCGGTGACGAGGATCAACCGGGCCGACTCCGCCGCCTCCACCGCGGCGGCCCCGGTGATCCCGGTGAGCACCGAGTGGGGGAGGGGGTCGCCGAGGGCGACGAGGTCGAGCACCTCGAGAACCTCGGCGGACAGCGGGCGCAACCGGGTGGCGATGAGATCGACCAGCGTCGTGGGCAGGTGACGGCCGGGGTCGTCGACCTCCCGCGCCGCGTCGGGGTCGGCCAACAATGCGGTGAGGAACAGGGGGTTGCCCTCCGAGCGGTGCCACAGCCGGGCGAGGGCTTCGTCATCGACGTCGGGGCCAAGGACGGTTCGAGCGAGTGCGTCGACCTCCGGCCGCGGCAGCGGTGCCAGCTCGATCCGGTCCAGGCCGTCGACACGCAACAGGTCGGCGAGGTCCGGACCCGCCTCCTCATCGCCGGTCCGCCAGATCAGGACCACCGGTACCGACGGGGACTGCGCGAGGGCGCGGGTGACCGCGAGGGAGAGTGGGTCGAGTTCTTGGACATCATCGACGACGACGAGGGATTCGCCGGGCGGGCTGGACAAGGCGGCGATCAACTGCCCGATCCGCAGGGCGGGATCGGCCTCGCCGCCGGTCAGGTACTCCGCATACGCGCCGAGGGGGACCGTCGAGATAGCCGCGCTGCCGCGCACGCGGCGGACGGTCCGCGAGCCGGTGGTCGCCTCCTCGGCGAGCCGGGTCTTGCCGATTCCCGCCGGTCCGGACACGAGAACGGCGCGGACCCCCTCGTCGAGTCCGCTGCGAATCCGGGCGACCTCACTCACCCTCCCCACCAGGGGCCATCGCGGAGCCATCGATCTCAGAGTAGTGGGAGCGGAACGGGATTGGGCGGTCCCGGACGGCGCTGGGCCCACAGGTCGCCCGTTCGGGGCATACCGCCTGAGAGAATGAACCCGTGTTCCGCATCTTCGGGCTGTCCGTCTTCGTCTCCATCGCCGCGGTCGTGGCCGCCTACCTCTACGGGTTGACCTCCCCGTTGGGGGCCGCGCAGGCCGTCGCACTGGTCCTCATCCTGGGCATCCTGGAGATCTCGCTGTCCTTCGACAACGCCGTCATCAACGCCTCGATCCTGCGCCAGATGAGCCCGTTCTGGCAGCGGATGTTCCTCACCGTCGGCATCCTCATCGCGGTCTTCGGCATGCGGCTGGTGTTCCCGTTGCTCATCGTCTGGGCCACCACCAACCCGCGGTTGGGGCCGGTGGAGGCGATCCGCCTGGCCCTTAACCCGCCCACCGACGGCAGTCCCACCTACGAGTCGATCATCACCGCGGCCCACCCGCAGATCGCCGCCTTCGGCGGGATGTTCCTGCTGATGCTCTTCCTCGACTTCATGCTCGGCCAGAAGGACCGCCGGTGGATGAGGCGGATCGAAGGGCTGCTGGAGCGGATGGGGCGGGTTGCCCAGGCCTCGGTGATCCTCGCATTGGTGGCCCTGGTGGGGACCGCCCAGTTCCTCGCCGACGACGGCCAGCGCCACGTCGTGCTCGTCGCCGGCATCTTGGGTCTGCTGACCTACCTCCTCGTCAACGGGCTCTCGAACTACTTCCACATCGAGCCGCCGGAGGAGGCCCCGATGGCCGACGCCCTGGACTTCGAGGGGTCGCCGGCACGGACCGGACCCAGCCAAGCGGCCGTGGTCACCGGCAAGGCCGCCTTCATGCTCTTCCTCTACCTCGAGGTCCTCGACGCGTCCTTCTCCTTCGATGGGGTGATCGGCGCTTTCGCCATCACCGCCGACCCGATCATCATCGCGCTGGGCCTCGGTCTCATCGGGGCGATGTTCGTCCGCTCGCTCACCGTCTTCATGGTCCGCCGTGGCACGCTGGACGAGTACGTCTACCTCGAGAACGGGGCGCACTGGGCGATCGGCGCCCTGGCCGTCATGCTGCTGGTCTCCATCGGCCACCACATCCCGGAGGTCGTGACCGGGTTGACCGGGGTGTTCATCATCGCCGCCTCCTTCCTCTCCAGCATCTACCTGCGCAAGCAGGAGGCCCCGGCGGCAGCAGCCGCCGACCGCTGAGGGGTGGTCAGCGCGCCAGGCCGAAGCGCGCCGCCCGGTAGCCGCACATGCCGTGCACCCCGCCGCCCGGTGCGGTGGCCGACGAGCAGAGGTAGACCCCGGGGACCCCGGTGGCATACGGGTTCGGTGCGACGGGGTTGACCGGCCACCGCGGCCGGGCCAGGATCTGCCGCAGCGAGGTGGCACCCGACGCGATGTCGCCGCCGACGTAGTTGGCGTCGTAGTCGCCGAGCCCGGCGGCCGTCGTCACCCGGGAGGCGAGGATGACGTCGCGGAAGCCGGGTGCGCAGCGCTCCAGTTCGTCGATCATCGCCGGGCCCATGTCGGTCGACGACCCGTGCGGCACGTGGCAGTACGCCCAGGCGGTGTGGCGACCGGTCGCCCCCGCGCGCGTCGGGTCGATCCGGGTGGGTTCCCCCGCCAGCAGCCAGGGTCTGCCCGGGTGGTCGCCGCGGGCGACGGTGGCTTCGGTGTCGGCGATCTGGCGGTAGTCGCGGGCGACGTGGACCGTCGCGGTCCGGGTCGGGGCGTCGGTGCGCCACGGGATCGGTTCGGACAGCAGGAAATCGATCTTGCAGACCCCGGGCCCATACCGCCACCGTTCATAGCGGCGCCGTGCGCGCGGCGCCAGCCGGTCGCCGAGGATGGCCGCCAGGTCGCGTGCCGAGGTGTCGAAGTAGTACTGCGCCGCGGGTGGCAGCTCCTCGAACCGCCGGATGGGGCGGCCCGTCTCGATCACCCCGTCGGCCGCCCGCAGACAGGAGACGAGGGCATCGGCGATCGCCTGCGATCCGCCGACCGCGATCGGCCACCCGGTCACCGAGGCCGGGGCGAGCAGCAGCAACCCCGGACCGGTCGAGGCCGGCGCCGACATCGGCATGATCGCGTGCGCGGCGACGCCCGCGAACAGCGCCCGGGTCGTCTCGTCGCGAAACGCGCGGGTGAACACGTCGACGGGCAGGAGTGCCCGCGCCCCGAAGCCGGCCATCAGCAGCGGCCGGTGGGGGAGGCGCACCGGCCGCAGCACCTCGTCGACGAGTGGGGCCAGCCGATCGGGTGCGGTCTCGACCAACCGGCGCCACGCCGTCCCGTCGGCGCCGAGGCCGGCCGCGGTGGCGCCGGAGTCGCGGAACACGGCCAGCGCGCGCGATTCGTCGACGACGTGGGCCAGGGACACCTCGGGGGTGGCCCAGGTCAACCCGTGTTCGGCCAGGCCCAGCTCGGCGAAGGCCGGCGAGACGCGGCCCAACGGGTGGACCGCCGAACACAGGTCGTGAACGACACCGGATTCGAAGAGTTCGGCGCTGCGGGTTCCCCCGCCCACGGTGTCGGCGGCCTCCACGACCAGTACCCGCCGCCCGGCGCGTGCCAGGGTCGCCGCCGCGGTCAGCCCGTTGGGTCCGGATCCCACGACGACGGCATCCCACTGCGCCGAGCCCCGCCACGCCGTCATCGCGCCACTATCCCACGGCGACGGACTATGTTGAACCCATGGCTTTCGCTCGTTTGATCCTCCGCCAGCTCGCCGCTGCGATCGTCGTGTTCGCATCGGCGTTCGTCGGGATGGCGGGGGCGGGGGCGGCCCATGCCGAACCCCCGATGACCCTGCCCGAACAGATGCAGATCCACGACCCGGCCGGGGTGATCAGCGCCGCGGACCGCGCCGAGCTGCAACGGGCCATCGAGCACCTCTACACCGAGCGCGGGTTGAGCCTGTGGGTGGTTTACGTGAAGAACTTCGGCAACCTCACCGCCGCGGACTGGTCGGCTCAGGTCGTCACCGCCAGCGAGTTCACCGAGCGCGACGTTCTGCTCGCCGTGGCCACCGACGCGCACCGCTACTACCTGTCGGCCCCCGAAGGCCTCACCCAGGAAAAGGTCAATGCCGTCGCGGCGAAAGACGTTGAACCGCAACTGAAGAAGGGCGCGTGGGCCGCGGCCGGGGTCGGCGCGGCGAACGGGATCGACAAGGCGCTCTCCCCGTCGAACACGGCCGCCTACGTGGCGGCGGGCGTCGGCGGCACGGCGGTCGTCGCTGGCGGCGGGGCCTACCTGTACACGCGGCGGCGCCGGGAACAGGAGGCGAAGGCGCAGATCGATTCGCTGCGCCAGGCCTCCGACGAACTCACCGTCGACCAGCTCGGATCCCAGTCGATCGAGGTGCTCGACGAGTGGTCCAAGGAGATCCTCACCGACACCGACAACGCCGTGCGGACCAGCGCCGAGGAACTGCGCCTCGCCGTCGACGAGTTCGGCGAGCAGGCCACGGCACCGTTTCGGGCCGCCCTCGACGCGGCACAGCGCGGCGTGGCCAATTCCTTCGTGCTGCGCCAGCGCCTCGACGACGCGATCGAAGAGACCTCCGACGAGCGGCGCTCGATGCTCGTGGAGATCATCACCACCTGTCACGATGTCGACGGCGCCCTGGACGAGCAGGTGCGGGCCTTCGACGAGATGCGCAACCTCCTTCTCGGTGCGCCGGACCGCCTCGACGACCTGACCCGCCGGATCGTCGACCTCAAGACCCGCTCGCAAACCGCCGAGGCGTCGCTCGCCGTGCTGATCGCCAAGCACGGGGAGGCCCGGGTCAAAGCCGTCTCGCACAACGTGGAGCTCGCGGAGAAACAGATCGCCTTCGCCGAGGAGAACGTCGACGACGGTCGCGAGGCCGTCACCAAACCGGCCGGTCGGCAGGGGGCCGCGGTCGCGGCCATCCGTGCCGCCGAGGGCGCCGTGGCCCAGGCCGACAAACTGCTCAACGCGATCGCCAACGCCGACGCCGCGATCGGCGAGGCGGCCACGCGGCTGCCCGGGCTGATCGACGAGGTCACCGGGGAGCTCAAGGAGGCTGAGGGCCTCACCGCCACGCCCGAGCTGACCGCAGCGGTCGCCGCGGCGCGCGAGGCCCTCGACTATGCCTCGGCCAACGTCGAGTCCGACCCGTTCGGCGCGTTCAACGCACTGGTCGAGTGCGATGCCGAGTTGGACCAGGCACTCACCGCGGGGCGGGCCGAAGTCAGCCTGCGCAAGCGCAACGTCGAACTGCGCGAGCGGGGAACGGCCGCGGCGGAGGGCAAAGTCTCCGCCGCCCGCGACTTCATCGCCACGCGGCGCGGGGCCGTGCAGACGCAGGCCCGGACCCGGCTCGCGGAGGCCGAGCGGCTTCTCGCCTCGGCCCAGGCGCGGCCCGAGGCCGAGACCACGGCGGCCATCGACGAGGCGCGCCGGGCCGGTTCTCTCGCCGACGAGGCGTTGATGAGTGCCCAGGCCGACGTCGTGTCGTGGCAGCAGACCGAGCGCCCCACCACCCAGGGCGGGGATGCGTCGGCGATCGGCGCGGTGCTCGGCGGAATCCTCGTCGACAGTTTCCTGCGCGGCGGGGGCCGCCTGGACACCGGCGGAGCCCGCCGCGGCGGCGACGGCTACACCTACGAGGGCCGTTCGCCGGGTTCGTTCGGCGGGTCGAGCAGCTCGGGCCGGATCGGCGTCGGCGGCCGCTTCTAGCCTCGTCCCGCTCCGGACTCGTCCTAGTCGAGGCCGGCGCGGCCCTTGGCCCAGTAGGCCTTCCCGTGGACCTTCCGCGCCGATAGTTCGCGGGCGCTGCGCCGGACCGCGCGGACGGTGGCCACATCGCCGGTGACGACGATGTCGAACGGGTCTTTGATGTCGGCGGCGTGGTCTCGCAGGTGCCCCAGCAGTGCGCCGCGGTCGTCGTCCTTGGCGACCACGACCCGCTGTGCCGCCGGTAGGCCGAGGGCGTCGAGCGCGGCGGTCAGGGCCGCGAGGTCGACGGATTCGAACACGTGGAAGGCGTGGGGGCGCAGCGCGTGGAAGGCGCTGGCGAGTCCGATGCTCGTCTCGTCGCCCACGAAAACCGCGTCGTCGGCGAGATCGCCGAGGGGCAGCGAGCGGCGCGGGCCGAAGACCTCGCAGACGTCGCCCACCGCAACCTCGCCGAACCATCGGCCGCCCGGCCCGTGGTCGGCATTCCAGCCGATCACCTGGGTCGACGCGGTGTCGTTGTCCCAGCTGACGGGCGTATACGTGCGCAACTGGAAGCCGCCGCGCTGTGCGCGGAGCTGCAGTTTCATCCCGGGAGACCAGTTTGAGCTGCTAAAGCCGGGACTGGTCAGGGTGACCCGGACGAAACCCGGTGCCACCGGTGCGACGTCGCGGACCTCGGCGTTGCGCAGGACCAGGTCGCTGACGATGTCTGCCAGACGCGAGCCGATTGCGGCCATGCCATACCCCCTAAGTAAGGTATGCCTACCCTATATTCACGGTCGGTCTCCGGCAACGCCCTGTTCGGTGCCGCGGGGCTCGCGACGCCGGTGCAGCAGCAGGCCCGCGATGGCGGCGATGGCCAGCAGACCCGCGACCAGGGGGACCACCCGCCTCGCGAGCCATATCGGTCGGGCCTGCGCACGGGCCGCCGCCACCAGGGTCTTGCGGGTCTTGGCGTCGTAGCGCAGCGTGGCGTCGAACTCGGTGAGTCGACGGTCGCCGGCGCGGTACTCGCGCGTCACGGCGATCTCCGCGTCGACGATCAGTCCCGACTTCTGGTCGATCCACAGGGTGTAGCTCCCCCGCTGGTGCGAGTCGGCGGTCACGTTCGCCCCCGGCCAGCCGAACCAGGCACCGGGTTTGGTGATCCGGCTGTGCGGGTCGGCGCCGGGCAGGGCGGCGAGGTCGGTGTCGGGGATCTCCGCGCGCATCCGCGTGACGTCGAGGCCGTCGACGGTATCGGTTCCGAGGGGCACCAGCGGCACGCTGCGCCGCGTCACCGGGTCGAAGAACCGCAGTTCGGTCCCGGTGTTGGGGGCGGCCAGGTAGGTGAGGCCGTCGCGGTGCGGCAGCAGCGCCGCCGGTCGGGTGGAATCGGTTTGGATACTCGATTCGCCGGTCGGTGCGGCGGTGGTGCGCTCGACCGTCACCCGGTCGACCGCGGCCATCAGCACCGGGCTCGCGCATCCGCCGCCGTCGGCGTCGTCGCGGCGCAGCGCGGTACTGGCCTGGACCGTCGCGATCCGACGGTCCGCCGGCCGGACCACGACGATGCGCTGGCTGC